>DAOQXO010000165.1:0-1582 GCA_035342635.1 Steroidobacteraceae bacterium | reverse complement strand
AGCGCGGCGCCGAGGATGCGCTGCGCGACGTGCGCAAGCAGTGGCGGCGCAACCATCCCGACAAGATGAAGATCGCGGACGCGCAGGTACCCGTCTACCCGACCATCGCCAGTCGCTTCAACGACCCGGGCGTCAATGGCCTCTTCAAGGCGCTCTGCGCGCGGCTCGACTGGCAGGTGGGCGACGTCGGGCCGACCGACTTCAAGTCGCACGATGCCTTGATTCCCGCGAGCCGCGTGCGCTACCTCGCCGAGATCGCCCAGGGTGGCCGCGAGGCCCGCGCACGCATCGAGCGGCAGGTCGATGCCGCGCGGCGGGCGCACGCGCATTACGAATCGCTCAAGGCCTTGCACGATCCGCAGCTGCCGGCGCCGCTCGACCGTTATCCCGCCGCCGCGCTCGGCAGCGAGGCGGACGCCACGCGGCGTGAGCTGCGCGCGGCCTACAACGCCGCGCTCGACGAGGTGGGCGCCGATGCCATCGGCGAGCTCAAGGCCTGGCCCGCGCGCAGCAAGGCGGTGACCGACGAGACCTATTCCTATCCGGTGCGCGACCGTCAGGTCACCGGCGAGAATTACACCGAGACGCTGAGCCGCAACCGCGTGCCGAAGCTCGCGGTGCCGCGCTACGTCGACTGGGGCGAGATCCTCGGGTTTCTCGGCAACGAGAACCTGCCGGGCGCCTACCCGTACACCGGCGGTGTGTATCCGTATCGGCGCGAAGCCGAGGACCCGACCCGCATGTTCGCCGGCGAAGGGCCGCCCGAGCGCACCAACCGGCGCTTCCACCTGCTGGCCGGCGGCCACGAGGCGACGCGCCTGTCGACCGCCTTCGATTCGACCACGCTCTACGGCGAGGATCCGGACACGCGCCCGGACATCTACGGGCGCACCGGCAATTCGGGCGTCTCGATCGCCACCCTCGATGACATGAAGAAGCTCTACTCGGGCTTCGACCTCTGCCTGCCGACGACGTCGGTGTCGATGACGATCAACGGCCCGGCGCCGATGATTCTCGCAATGTTCATGAACACCGCGATCGATCAGCGCGTCGAGCGCTGGCTGCGCGCGAAGGGGCGCTGGTCGGCAGCCGAGGCGCGCGTCGCGCAGATCAGGCAGGCCGACGCCGCGAACGCCGCGCTGTGGCCCGCCTACAAGGGCGATCTGCCGGTCGGCCACGACGGTTCGGGACTAGCGCTGCTCGGCGTGAGCAGCGAGCAGCTCATCGCCCCCGGCGTGCTCGATCGCGCGACCTGGGAGCGGCTGCGCGCCGAGGCCCTGTCGCAGGTGCGCGGCACCGTGCAGGCCGACATCCTGAAGGAGGACCAGGCGCAGAACACCTGCATCTTCTCGACCGAGTTCGCGCTGCGCATGATGGGTGACGTGCAGCAGTACTTCATCGACCAGAGAGTGCGCAACTTCTATTCGGTGTCGATCTCCGGCTACCACATCGCCGAGGCCGGCGCGAACCCGGTGAGCCAGCTCGCGTTCACGCTCTCGAACGGCTTCACGATCGTCGAGTACTACCTGGCGCGCGGCATGCGCATCGACGACTTCGCGCCGAACCTGTCGTTCTTCTTCTC
>DAOQXO010000164.1:0-1587 GCA_035342635.1 Steroidobacteraceae bacterium | reverse complement strand
TTCTGCGGCAACGTCCAGTGTCGCGTCGAGCTTGGCGACACAGACCCGCACGAAGCTGAGGCGCGGTGGATCGCGGTAGAACGGCGACAGCGGAATGGTCGCCACGCCCCCCTCCTCCAGCAGCCGGGTCGCAAACGCGGAGTCGGACTCGGCAGGCGCGATCGCGCTGAAATCGAGCAACTGGAAGTAGGTGCCCTCCGCCGGCTGCATTCCGAAGCCGCTGCCCGCAAGCGCCGTGACGAGGCGGTCGCGCTTCGCCTCGAAATACGCCGCGAGTCCCTGCCAGCTCTCCGGATGTCTCGGCAGGTACCTCGCGATGGCCGCCTGCAGGGGAGCCGCGATGCTGAAGGTGTTGTACTGGTGGACTTTGCGCAACTCGGCCGTCAGCGCGCGCGGCGCGACGCAGTATCCGATGCGCCAGCCGGTCGCATGCAGGGCCTTGCCGAAGGAGAAGACGACGAAGCTTTTCGCGCGCAGTTCGGGGTGGGCGAGCGCCGACTCGTGGCGACGGCCGTCGAAGATCACGTGCTCATAGACCTCGTCCGCGAGCAGCGCGATCGGGCGCTCGCGCAGCAGCTCCGCGAGCGCGGCGAGATCGCCGGCACGTGCCACCGTACACGCCGGATTGAGCGGAGTGTTCAGGATCAGCAGCCGCGTGCGCGGCGTTATGGCGGCGCGCACGCGCTCCCAGTCGTAGCGAAAGCGCGGCGGTGCCAGCGGAATGTGGATCGCGCGCCCACCGGCAAGGCGGATTGCCGGATCGTAGGAATCGTAGGCGGGGTCGAACACGATCGCCTCGTCGCCCGGGCCCACCACGGCCTGGATCGCCGAATACAGTGCTTCGGTCGCGCCGCAGGTCACGGTGATCTCGTCCACCGGATCGACTTCGAGCTCGTGGCTCGCACGCAGCTTGGCGGCAATCGCCTCGCGCAGGGCGCTCGAGCCCTCCATCGGCGCGTACTGGTCGTGGCCCGCCGCGACCGCCTCGGTGAGCGCAGCGGCCAGCTTCGGGTCGATCGGGTAGTCCGGAAAGCCCTGGCCGATGTTCAGCGCGCCGAGCTGAGCGGCGCGATGCGACATCACGGTGAAAATCGTCGTGCCGACGTCGGGCAGCTTGCTCGTGATCATGCGGCCGCGGCGAGCGCGGCGCCGACGATGCCCGCGCTGCTGCCGAGCAGCGCGGGCACGACCGGCGTGCGGGTCGACAGGTAAGGCGCGAACTCGCCGAAGTGCTCGATGACACCGCCACACAGGATGAACAGATCCGGCCAGAAGAGGCGCTCCATGTACCCCAGGTACTCCGTCAATCGCGCGCCCCATTCCGGCCAGCCGAGCCCCTGCTCGTGACGCACCCGCGCGGACGCATACAACTCCGCCGAGGCGCCGTGCAGCTGCAGGTGGCCGAATTCGGTATTCGGCAGCAGCCTGCCGTCGACGAAGGGCGCCGAGCCGATGCCGGTGCCGAGAGTCAGCACCATGACGGTGCCCGGCACGTCGCGACCGGCACCGAAGCGCATTTCCGCGAGCCCGGCCGCATCTGCATCATTGAGAAACGTCGCCGGGCGCCCGAGTGCGCCGGACAACAGT
>DAOQXO010000163.1:0-1820 GCA_035342635.1 Steroidobacteraceae bacterium | reverse complement strand
GCGAGGATTCGGGCTACATCCGCGAGTGCCACGGCGATCTGCACGCCGCGAACATCGTTCGCTGGCAGGGTCGTCTCACGCCGTTCGACTGCATCGAATTCGACCCGCAACTACGCTGGATCGACGTGATCAACGACCTCTCCTTCCTGGTCATGGATCTCGTGAGCCGGCGCCGTACCGACCTCGCATTCGCCCTGCTGAGCCGGTACCTCGAGACCACCGGAGACTACGGTGGCGTGCCGCTGCTGCGCTTCTACGCGGTACATCGCGCGCTCGTGCGCGCGAAAGTGGACGCGCTGGCTGCCGGGCAGTTGCCGCAGCGTGCCGGCGAGTTCCGCGAGCGCCTGCTCTGGCGCATTCGCGCCGCCACCGACTGGATGGCGCCCCGGCGCCCGGTGCTCATCCTGATGCACGGCCCGTCGGGCTCGGGCAAGTCCTGGCTGAGCGAGCGCCTGGTCCCGGCGCTCGCCGCGATTCGCGTGCGCTCCGATGTCGAACGCAAGCGTCTCGCCGGGATCGGGCCGCAGCAAAGCGCCGCCGCAGGGCTGCAGCAGGGGATCTACTCGGCCGAGTTCAGCCGCAGGACATACGGGCGGCTGGCCGATTGCGCGGAACGATGCCTGCAGGCGGGGTTCAATACCATCGTCGATGCGGCGTTTCTCGAGCCGGCCGATCGCGAGCTGTTCCGGGATCTCGCCGCGAGGCTCGGGGCGGCCTATGCCATCGTCGCTTGCCGGGGCGATCCGGCGATGCTGGCCGCCCGGATAGCCGAGCGGGCACGCGCGCGCGAGGATGCTTCCGATGCCGACCTCGCGATCCTCGCGGCCCAGCTTCGCGCCCTCCAGCCTTTTCCGGCACGTGAACGGGACCTCGTCACGACGATCGACACGAGCAACCCGAATGCCGTCGAAGACGTTGTCGCCGCGATCGGCACCTTCGGCGACCGGCGGCACGTTCGTTGAAGTGGCGGAGAGGGTGGGATTCGAACCCACGTGCCGGAATTACCCGACCATCCGATTTCGAGTCGGCGCCGTTATGACCACTTCGGTACCTCTCCGGGTGTGCCTCTAGTATGCGAAACGGGTGCTGATTTCAAGCCCAAATACTTGATTTGGCATTGAAATTACACCGCTTTCGCGGGTCGCGACAGGCACGCTGGAGTTGCTATTCTAGCCGAAGTTCCCAGAGCCTGTGAGGTGGCTTGATGCGCCGCTTCCGCGGTCCGTCCTGGTGGCGGACCCTCGGCGTGCTGACGGCCCTTGCGGGCCTTGCGCAGTGCTCCGCCCCGCCGTCGAACCTTGAGCAGATCCGGGCCCGCAGCGAACTGCGCGTGGGCACCCTGAACCTGCCGACGACCTATTATTTCGGCGCCCAGGGGCCGGAAGGCATCGAGTACCAGCTCGCGCGCGGATTCGCCGATTCGCTGGGCGTACGCCTTGCCATGACACCCTTCGCCAGCGAGAGCGAACTGCTCGAGGCGCTGCGCTCGGGTGCCGTCGACATCGCGGCCGCGCAGCTGACCTATCGGGACCGCTGGCGCCTGTTCGCCCTGCCCTCGCGCAACTACGACCAGGTCGTCCAGCTCGTCGTCTACGCGCGCGGCACGGTCAAGCCCGGGAAAACCAGGGAACTCGTCGGTCGCCGCATCGTCGTCAAGGCCGAGAGCGCGCAGGTCGGCGTGCTCGAGGCGCTGCGTCACGGCGCGGCACCGCAGATCGAGTGGCGCGAGATCCCGATCGATGCGATCAATCGACCGCTCGACGTGATCGCGGCAGGCGACGCCGACGTGACGATCGTCGATGCGCCCGAGTTCCGGTTCA
>DAOQXO010000162.1:0-1857 GCA_035342635.1 Steroidobacteraceae bacterium | reverse complement strand
CCCACGCGGTAGACTGCGCACATGCGCATCTCCCTGGTGCAGACGACGCTCGACTGGCGCGATCCGCCGGCGAACCGCGCCCGCCTCGCCGGCTTGCTCGCGCCACTGGCCGGCACGACCGATGTCGTGCTCCTGCCGGAGACTTTTCCGACCGGGTTCGACATGGAAGGCGCCGAGAGCGCCGAGCCCATGGGCGGCGCGAGCTGCCAGTGGCTCGCCGACCAGGCGCGCGCACTCGATGCGGCGGTCGTCGGCAGCGTCTTCATCCGCGACGGCGCGGGCGTGTACAACCGCCTGCTGTGGGCGATGCCCGATGGGCTCATCACACACTACGACAAGCGCCATCTCTTTCGCATGGCGGGCGAGCACAGGCGATTCGCGGCCGGCAGCGTTCCGCTCGCCGTGGATTGGCGTGGGGCGCGGTTCTGCCCGCTCGTGTGCTATGACCTGCGTTTCCCCGTCTGGAGCCGCAGACGCGCGACACTCGACTACGATGTCCTCGTCTATGTCGCGAACTGGCCCGCGCCGCGCCACTACGCTTGGCAGCAGTTGCTGCGCGCCCGCGCGATCGAGAACCAGGCCTTCGTCCTCGGCGTGAACCGCGTGGGCCCGGACGGCAACGGCGTCGCCTACTCGGGCGGAAGTGCCGCGATCGATGCACTCGGCGAGCCCCTGGTGGAACTGGGCGATCGGCCGGAAACCGCGACCGTCACGCTCGATCTGGCCGCGCAACGCGGGCTGCGCGAACGCTTCCCGGTCGAGCGCGATGCCGATCCCTTCACGCTGGTCGCCGGCGGCGAGCGCCGATGAAGAAGCCCACGCGCGTCAATCATCCGCCCCGGGTGGAGATGCCCGCGGACAACCGTCCGCTCCTGACGCCGATCTACCAGTCGGTGAAGTTCGAGTTCGACACGGTCGAGGAGACCGTGCGCGGCATGCGCGGCGAGCGGCCGGGCTTTTATTACATGCGCGCCTCGAATCCGACCACGCGCCAGCTCGAGCTCACGCTCGCGCAGTTGCAGGACCGGGACGATTGCCTCGCGTGTTGCTCGGGCGTCAACGCCATCGTCCAGACGCTGCTCGGCCTGACGAAGCAGGGTGACCACGTGCTGTGCTTCGTCGAGACCTACGGCCCGACCCGGCGGATCATCCGGCGCCTGCTCGGCCGCTTCGGCGTCACGCACACGATGCTCTCGATCGAGGACCTGCCGGGCATCGAACACACGCTCGCGACCACCGCGACGCGGCTCGTGATCTTCGAGTCGCCGACCAATCCGGTCACGAAGATCGCCGATATCGCTGCCATCACGCGGCTCGCGCGTCAGCATGGTGCGCTCACCGTGATGGACAACACTTTCGCCGGCCTGCACCAGCACGGCGAATTCGACATCGACTACTACCTGCACAGCCTCACCAAGTACGCCTCGGGTGCGGGCGACGTGATGGGCGGCGCCGTGATCGCGCGCGCCGAGCTGCTGCGTCCGCTGCGCGCGGAGTTCTCGATGTTCGGAGCACTGCTCGATCCGCACGCGGCGTTCCTGATCCAGCGCGGGCTGAAGACCTATTTCGTGCGCTATCGCGAACAGAGCGCCAGCGCGCAGCGCATCGCCGAGCGGCTCGCGCAGCATCCCGCGGTCGCGCGGGTGCACTATCCGGGGCTGCCGACCCACCCTCGGCATGCGCTCGCGCGCGCCCAGATGCGCGAGTTCGGCACGATAGTGAGCTTCGACCTGCGCGGTGGCGGCGAGGCGGGGCGCCGCTTCGCCGAACGCCTCGAGGTGTTCGCACTGACCGCGAGCCTCGGGTCGACCGAATCGCTGGTGATGGCCCCGCAGATGCTCGAGTCGCGCGACCTGA
>DAOQXO010000161.1:0-1868 GCA_035342635.1 Steroidobacteraceae bacterium | reverse complement strand
ACCTGGTCGGCGCCACCTTCGAAGAAGTGCTTCTCCATCTGCTCGGCGAGGTACTTGCGCGCGCGCGCGTCCATCAGGTTCAGGCGGTTCTCGTTGATCAGCATGGTCTGGTACTTGACCCACTGCTGCCAGGCTTCCTTCGAGACGTTCTCGAAGATGCGCTTGCCGAGCGCGCCGGGCACCGGTGGCAGGTCCAGGCCTTCGGCCTCGCGACCGAGTTTCACGCAGTTCACCATGCGAGCCATGTTCAATCCTCTCTGCTTGCGGGTTCATCGGGGTTCGAGGACGGCATTCTAGCCGATTCGTCGGCCCGCCTCCCGGACACCGCGGCGCGATTGCGCCCCTCCGACTTGGCGCGATAGAGCGCCTCGTCGGCGGCGGCGACCAGGGCCTCGCCCTCGCGCGCGTTGTCGGGAAAGCGCGCGATGCCCACGCTGGCGGTGACGCGCGCCGCGCGGCCCTCGAAGACGAAGCGCATCGCGCCCACCGTCTCCACCAGGCGGTGGGCGAGTTCGCACAGGCCCTCCGTGCTGCCCTCGGGCACGAGCAGGGCGAACTCGTCGCCGCCGATGCGGAACAAGGTCTCGTTGCGGCGCACGGTGCGCCCGAGTTCCCGCGCGAGGCGAACGAGCACCTCGTCGCCGGCCTGGTGGCCGAAGGAGTCGTTGATCGGCTTGAAACCGTCCAGATCGAAGGCGAGGAGGCCGAGCCGGCTGCCGCGACGCCCGGCGTCCGCGAGCATGCGACCGAGTTCTTCATGGAAGCGACGGCGATTGTAGAGACCGGTGAGTTCGTCGCGTTCGGCGAGCTCGACGAGCTGCATCGAGGTGCGCCGCGCCACGGTCACGTCCTCGTAGATCCACAGCCGGCCGATGCGCCGCCCGGCTTCCCCGCCCGCGACCACCGCCGAACGGTCGGTGGCGATGCGCCCGTCGGCGAACCGGAACTCGTACTCTTCGCTGATCGACTGCTTGGCCCGCACGGTGCGATGGATGTGGGCGAGATAGCCCGCCGGATCGGCGAGCACGACCGGCGCACGCTCCTTGAGCACCGCGTCGCGGCAGCCGACGAGCACGGTGTCGGGGGGATAGCCCCAGATCGCCAGCATCGCACGGTTGTGGTAGAGCACGCGGCGGTCGTGGTCGATGAACAGGATGCCGAGCCGGATCAGGTTCAGCAGCGCAGCCAGGCGCTGGCGCTCGTCGTTGCTGCGCACGAGGTAGAGCTCGCGCAGCGCCTCCTGGCGGCGCAGCTCGGCCACCGTCTCGAGCAGGGTGAATTCGGTCTCCTTGCGCGCCTGGATGTGCTCGGCCGACAGGCGCAGGCCGCCGTCGGCGCGCGGCCGCCAGTGCGTCTGCACCCAAACCGCCCGCCCATCCCGTGCGCGCAGGCGCAGCTCGAAGGCCTGGGCGGATTCCTCCGCAGCGACCCGCTGCGCCATCCGCCGGCAGAACACGCGATCGTCCTCGAACACCAGGAGTTCGAAGGGGTCGGCCGCCGCGACGCAATCCGCCGCCGTGAAGCCGGTAAGCGCCTCGATCGAGGGGCTGATCCAGCGCAGCGCGAGCCCGGGCAGGAAGATCGCCTCGACGCTGCGCACGCCGAGCGCGATCTCGGCGAGCAGTTCGGCGTCCTCCGCCTTGCCGGGTGCCGGGCAGGCGCTCATAGCGGCTTGACGAACACCTTCGAGCGACGCTGGAAGTTGTAGAGTTCGCGCTTCTGCCGCGGCAGGGCCTCGGGGCCGATCTCGCTGAAGCCGCGCTCGCGGAACCAGTGCGCGGTGCGGGTCGTGAGCACGAACAGGCGCTCGAGCCGCTGCACGCGCGCGCGCCGCTCGATGCGCTTGAGGAGCTGGTCGCCGAGACCGG
>DAOQXO010000160.1:0-2079 GCA_035342635.1 Steroidobacteraceae bacterium | reverse complement strand
GGGCACAACTGCGACGAGGTGCAGCTCGACACGCCGGGGCTGATCCCCGCCCTGCGCAGCTGAGGCGCAGCGGCGGTACGATGCCGACGTGACCCACGACGCCTGCGACCATGCTGCCCTTCGATCCCTACGCCGCGCGCCCTGACACCATCGGCGCCGAGGAATGGCGCGCCCGCGTCGACCTCGCCGCCGCCTACCGCCTGGCTGCGCGCCGCGGCTGGGGCGACCTCATCTACACCCACCTCTCGCTGCGCCTGCCGGGCCGCGACGACGCCTTCCTGATCAACGCCTTCGGCCAGACCTTCGACGAGATCACCGCCTCGAGCCTGCTCACGATCGACTTCGCGGGCCGCGTCATCGACGGCAGCGACCGCGTCGCCAACCCGAGCGGCTTCGCCATCCATGGCGCGGTGCATCGGGCGCGCGCCGACGCGCACTGCGTGATCCATCTCCACACCGACGCCGGCATCGCGGTCTCGGCCCTGCACGACGGCCTGCTGCCGCTGTCGCAGCACGCGATGCGCTTCTGGCGCGACATCGGCTACCACGACTACCAGGGGCTCGCCTTCGACGCCGGGGAACAGGCCCGCCTGACCGCAGAACTCGGCGCGCACCGCGCGATGATCCTGCGCAACCACGGCACGCTGACCTGCGGCCGCAGCGTGGCCGAGGCCTTCGTGCTGATGGACACGCTGGACAAGGCCTGCCGCATCCAGCTCGCGGCGATGGCGGCCGGCGCGGTGACGATGCCGTCCGAGGACGTGCTCGCCCGCACCCACGCCCAGCTCACCGCCGACCCCGAACCGGAAGGCGCCCTCGAATGGCCCGCGCTGCTGCGCGGCCTGATGCGCAGCGAACCCGACTTCGCACGCTGAATCCGCCGTGCGGCGTGCCGCAGCCCACCCCCTCGACACCCATCGCCTGGAGCCCACCATGCCCACCTTCCACATCGAACTCTTCGAAGGCCGCAGCGCGGAGAAGAAACGCGAGCTCGTCGAAGCGCTGACACGGGAGACCTGCCGCGTGCTCGACTGCGATGCCGGCTCGGTCGACATCATCCTGGTCGAGGTCAAGCGCGAGCACTGGGCGACCGGCGGCGTGCTCTGGTCCGAGCGTACCTGACGCCGAGCTGCCGCTCGCGGCGGCACGCCGGTCCTGTCCGCGCAGTCGCCTCAAGTTGGGCAGATCGCTGCCGTTATCCCGTTTCGTCATGAAAATGGGAGCGCGGCCGTGCTCGACACGCTCAAGTTCAAATCCAAGATCATCCTGCTCGTCACCGCCACCTTCATCGGCCTGGCAATCGGCGCAATCACCGACGCCGCCAGCCTCAGGCAGGATCTGATGGACGCCCGCAAGCTGCAGGTGCGCTCGATCGTCGAATCCGCGGTGCAGGTTGCCGCCGCACTGCATGGCCGAGCGCAGGCGGGCGGACTCAGCGACGAAGATGCCCGCGCGCGCGCCGCGCAGGCGATTCGGGACATGCGCTACGGCGGCAGCGACGGCAAGTCCGAATACCTCTACATCTACCAGGCCGACGGCACCACGGTGATGCATCCGATCCGCAGCGAATGGAACGGACGCAACGTGGTCGACCAGGTGCGCGACGGCAAGGGCCGCTACACGCTCAAGGACATCCTCGCCCTCGCCAGCGCCAGTGGCGCCGGCTTCGTCGACACCGCCTTTCCACGCCCCGGAACCACCGAGCCGGTCGACAAGCTGCAGTACGTGGCCAGCTTCGGGCCGTGGAACTGGGTGATCGGCACCGGCGTGTATGTCGATGACGTCGACCGGGCCTACTGGTCCAGCATCGGCACCAAGCTCTCGATCAATGTCGCGATCATGCTGGCGATCGTCGCGCTCGGCGTGCTGATCGCGCGCTCGGTACTGCGCCAGGTGGGCGGCGAGCCCGCCGACGCGATGCTGGTGATGGAGCGTGCCGCGGCGGGCGACCTCACGGTCGAGATTTCGCGGGCACCCGCCGGCAGCCTGCTCGGCGAGCTCTCCAAGATGCTGGGCGCGATCCGCCAGATGGTCGGCGACATCTCCACCAAGTCCGACATGGTGCGCCGCACGGCGGAA
>DAOQXO010000159.1:0-2276 GCA_035342635.1 Steroidobacteraceae bacterium | reverse complement strand
GACCCCGAGCGAGAGCGCCGGGGTCCAGATCGCGATGGGCATGTCGGCCTCACTGCTCGAAACATAGCGAGATGACGCTGCTGCCGTCCGCGCGCTTGCGGTGGGCCATCGCGTCGCTGACCCGGTCGGCGAAGAAGCGGCCGTCCGGGGTGGTTTGCGCGTCCTGCGCCGGGGCCGCGCGCGTGAGACCGATGTGCAGCGTGCAGCCGTTGAAGGCGAGCTTCAGGCTGGAGGCGCGCTCGTCGAGCAGCTCGCGCAGGGTGAGCATGACGCGAACCTTGACGTTGTGGGCCACGTTCCATTCGTCGAGGATCCTCCGGACCTGGCGCAGGCGCTCGCCGACGGGGTGGCCGGGATCGAGGGCGACCGTGGCTTGGCGGGCGTTGCCCCAGCTCAGGAAGGCGTTGACCAGCAGCGCGGCGAACACGCCGATCGCGAGCGCCGAGGACATCAGCGGCTTCACCGAGTCGGGCAGTTGCGCGAACAGGGGGGCGTTGGCGACGCGTGCGATCGCCACCAGGAGCGGAAACGCGACCACACCGGCCCGGCGCATGTCCATCGGGACGGTGCCGAGGATCTGGAATCCGTTGGCGATGACCAGGCAGCCGGTGAAGACCAGCATCCCGCCGACCACGGGATCCGGCAGGGTGACCACGAGGTGCGTGAACGCCGGACTGAGTGCGAACACCAGCATCCATGCGGCGACGGCGATGCCGATGACGCGGCTGGTTGCGCCGCTCGCGTGCGAAACCCCCACGCTCGAGGTCGAGGAGTTCGTGCCGGTGCTGCCGAACAAGCCCGAGAGGGTGGTGGACAGCCCATCGACGAGCACGCCCCGCCGGATCGCGTGCATCTCCGGCCGAACCCAGGCGGCGTCGTTGATCCGCGCACAGATGTCGACGGCACCCATGGTCTTGAGCGACGCGGCGACCGCGGCGAAGAGGAAGGGGAGCAAGTAGCCGACGTCGAATTCGAGCCCCAGATGTGCGGAGGAGGGCAGGCCGAACAGCGCCGACGAGAAGGCGTCGCTTGCGCTGCTCGGGCCGGGGATGCCGGTCGTCAGGTACACGAGATAGCCGCAGGCCATGCCGAGCAGGGAACAATACAGGCGCCAGCGGCCGCGCCCGAAGACGCCGAAGACCACCGAGACGAAGAAGGTGGCGCCGCCGACCACCAGGCCGGGGACGCCCGCGCCGGAGAGGCGGTTCAGGCCGATGACGCCGATCTCGATGCCGACGATGATGATCGAGAGCGCGACGATCTCATTCGGGAAGAATCGGCGGGCCCGTACCAGCAGGCTGGCGAAGAAGGCCTGGAAGATCCCGGCGACCAGCGTCATCCCGCACACGACCGGCAGCCCGCCGGTGGCCGCGGCGAGCGAGGCCGACAGATAGATCCCCGAGTTGCAGCTGACGATGAAATACCCCGAGCCGAGTCGTCTGCTGCACTGGACCAGCGTCGCGATGGCCAGCGCGATGAGCGAAAACGAGAGCACCCCCTCGGCGGCGGCCGCGTCGACGCCCGCGGCCCGGCAGATCATGACGACGATCGCCAGGTTGGGCGCCGCCACCATGAAATGCTGGAGCCCGAGTGCAGCGAGCGTCAGGGCGCGCGGTTTATCGTCCAGTCCGTGGATGAGGCTGTCCGGCCGTCGCGCCATCAGGGAGTCGGACCCGCGGCGGATACCGGGAAACATCATCGTGATTCTCCGAGTCCGCGGATAGGTGGAACGATGGCGGCGAACGATCCGGGCGCGCCCGACCTCGGGCCGGCTGCAGGTGTGGAACACCCTTCAACCGGCCGGCCGCGTCAGGGTGGGAATGGCGCTCGGGCGTTGCGCGACAGGCGCTTCGTCGCGGGCGATTGATTCAACATAGACGAGGAAACAGGCGGGGTCAGGCCTTTCGTTCGACGCTCACCGCGCTGTCTGCCGGCGCTCGTGTGCCGACGATGCGAGCCGCGTCTCCACTGCATTTCGGCGCGCCAGAGTTTGCGAGGCACCGGTTAGCGCCCAAGATCGCTGGATCGCCTCGGCAAGGCAGATGATGATCGCCGCGCCCCTGTGCGTCGTTTGTGGCCGGTTCTAGTGCGCTGGGGGGTATGGCCGCCGACTTTCCGTCGCGTGAAGGCCGGACCGGAGCGCAGGCCGAGTGCGTGACTACGCGGTGGCCAGATTGCCCGGATTTGGCTGCACCATGGCTACATGGCGCCACAAAGCACAACGCCAGCCCCGGGAGGCTGGCGCAAGTGCTTGAATTCAGATGGAGCGGGTGAAG
>DAOQXO010000158.1:0-2310 GCA_035342635.1 Steroidobacteraceae bacterium | reverse complement strand
ACGTGCTGCGCGCGATGAATGGCGTCACGATCCAGGTCGTGCATACCGACGCCGAAGGACGCCTGGTGCTCGCGGATACGCTGGCGCTTGCCGCACGGGCGCGGCCTCGCCTGATGCTCGACTTCGCGACCCTGACCGGCGTGTGCGAGTACGCGCTCACCGAGCGAATGAGCGGCCTGTTCACCAACGCGCCCCGGCTGCTGCCGCAGCTTGCCGCGGCGGGCGCGCAAAGCGGCGAGCGCGTGTGGAATTTCCCGATGGACGCCGACTTCGACACCGACCTCGAGAGCACGGTGGCCGACATCGCACAGTGTTCGGCGGAATCGAAGGGTGATCACATCCACGGTGCCCGCCTTCTGTCACGCTTCGTTCCCAAGGGCACGCCGTGGGCGCATCTCGACCTGTCGGCCGCCGTTCGCAAGGGAGGACTCGGGCACGTGCCCAGCGACATCACCGGCTTCGGCGTGCGCTACGCGCTCGAACTGCTGCTTGGTACCGACATCCTGGCCGCTGCGGGGGCCACTAAATGACCCGCCTCACGATCGCGCGGCCCGACGACTGGCACCTGCACCTGCGCGACGGCGCGGCGCTCGCGGCGGTGCTGCCGCACACGGCCGCGCGCTTTGCGCGCGCCATCGTGATGCCGAACCTGAAGCCACCGGTGACGACGACCGCCGAGGCCGCGGCCTACCGCGCGCGCGTCCTCGCGGCGCTGCCCGCCGGCGCACGCTTCGAGCCGCTGATGACCCTGTACCTGACCGACCACACGAGCACCGCCGAGATCGAGCGCGCGAGCGCAAGCGGCATCGTGCATGGCTGCAAGCTCTATCCGGCCGGCGCGACCACGCACTCCGACGCCGGGGTGACGGACATTCGCCGGCTCGACGACACGCTCGCGCGCATGGCGGAGCTCGGCCTGCCGCTGCAGGTGCACGGCGAGGTCACCGACCAGGATGTCGACATTTTTGATCGCGAGGCGCGCTTCATCGACGCGGTGCTGGCGCCGCTCATCGAGCGCATCCCGCGCCTCAAGGTCGTCTTCGAGCACATCACGACGCGTTCGGCGAGCGAATTCGTGCGCTCGGCGCGGGAGGGCGTGGCCGCGACCATCACGCCCCATCACCTGCTGCTCGCGCGCAATGCGCTGCTCGCCGGCGGCATACGCCCGCACCTTTACTGCCTGCCGATCCTCAAGACGGAAACCGACCGGCGCGCATTGATCGAGGCCGCGACCAGCGGCAATCCGCGCTACTTCCTCGGCACCGACAGCGCGCCGCATGCCCGGCACACGAAGGAAACCGCGTGCGGCTGCGCCGGCATCTACTCGGCGCATGCCGGCATCGAACTCTATGCCGAGGCGTTCGAGGCCGCCGGCGCCTTGCCGCGGCTCGAGGCCTTCGCCTCGCATTTCGGTGCCGACTACTACGGTCTGCCGCGCAATCGCGACACGATCACGCTGGTGAAGGCGCCGTGGTCCGTGCCGGCGGACTATGCCTACGGTGCCGACACGCTCGTGCCCTGGTACGCCGGTGAGGCATTGCGCTGGCAGCTCGCGACGGAGTGCAGCCAGTGAGCAGGATCCGGATGGCGCACCGTTTCCGCGGCTTCCTGCCGGTGGTGATCGACGTCGAGACCGGCGGCTTCAATTCCGCGACCGACGCGCTGCTCGAAATCGCCGCGGTAATGATCGAACTCGACGAGAACGGCAACCTGTGTCGCGGCGAGAGCCACAGCTATCACGTGCAGCCGTTCGCGGGCGCGAACATCGAGCCCGCGGCGCTCGCGGTCACGGGCATCGATCCGCACCACCCGCTACGCCCTGCCATCCCGGAGCGCGACGCGCTGCAGCGGGTCTTTCGCGAGGTCCGTGCCGCCGTGCGCGCGGCGGACTGCCGGCGCGCCGTGCTGGTGGGCCACAACGCCGCCTTCGATCTTGGTTTCCTGAATGCGGCCGTGGCGCGCACCGACATCAAACGCAACCCGTTCCACCCGTTCTCGTGCTTCGACACGGCCACCCTTGCGGGCGTGGCGCTCGGCCAGACCGTGCTCGCAAAGGCGACGGTGGTCGCCAACATCGACTGGGACGCGAGTTCGGCGCACTCGGCGCGCTACGACGCCGAGCGCACCGCCGATCTGTTCTGCTCGATTGCCAACGCCTCGCGGGACAGCTACCTGCGCGCCGAGGAGCGCGCGCGCCTGCTCGGCTGGATCGAGCCGGCGATCCCGGTCAGCGACGCCGGCACCGACGCCGATCCGGCCTAGGAGTCTGGGCGGCAGAGTCTTTGCGGCACTTGATGAGCGCTGGTTTTC
>DAOQXO010000157.1:0-2319 GCA_035342635.1 Steroidobacteraceae bacterium | reverse complement strand
TCTCGAACCTGCTCGACAACGCCATCAAGTACACCCCGGCCGATGGCAGCGTCGCGATGCGCTGGTGGGCCGACGAGGCGGGCGCGCATTTCTCGGTGAGCGACACGGGTCCGGGCATTCCCGCGGAGGCGATCCCGCGCCTCACCGAACGCTTCTACCGGGTCGATGCCGGGCGCTCCAGGGCGTCCGGCGGCTCCGGCCTCGGGCTCGCGATCGTCAAGCACGTGCTGCAGCGTCACGGTGGCCGACTCGAAATCGCGAGCGTCGAGGGGCGGGGCAGCACCTTCACCTGCCACTTCCCGCAGCGGCGCCATGCGCCACCGGGCGCAGGCAGCAACACGACGCACTGACCCTCGGATATCATTGGGCAAGCCATGGAAGCCACCGATCTCTCCCAGCACATTTCCAGCCGCTTCAACGAAGATCTCGAGGCGGTGCGGGCCAACCTGCTGGCAATGGGCGGGCTGGTCGAGGAGCAGTTGCGCAAGGGCCTCGCGGCGCTCACTGACGCCGACAGTACCCTCGCCGGCGAGGTCGTACGCGACGACGCCAAGGTCAACGCGATGGAAGTCGCGATCGATCGTGAGTGCCTGCGCATCCTCGCCACGCGCTCGCCGGCCGCGGGAGACCTGCGCCTGGTGATCGCCGTCATCAAGGCGATCACCGACCTCGAACGCATCGGCGACGAGGCACGCAAGATCGCCAATATTTCGCTGCACCTCGCAACGCTAGAGCAGCCCTCCGATCGTTACCGCGAGGTGCGCCATCTCGGCAGGCTGGTGGAGCACATGCTGCGCAGCGCCCTCGATGCATTTGCGCGCATGGATGTCGATGCGGCGCTGCATATCGCGCAGCTCGACCGTCAGGTCGACGAGGAATACGAATCGATCCAGCGCCAGTGCGTGACCTTCATGATGGAGGACCCGCGCCAGATCCGGCGCATGCTCGACCTGAGCTGGGCGGCCCGCTCGCTCGAGCGGGTCGGCGATCACGCGACCAACATCGGCGAATACGTGGTGTACCTGGTGCGCGGCCAGGACATCCGGCACCGGAACATCGCCGAGGTGGAAACGCACCCGGGCGGCTCCGCCAAGGGCGGCGGGACCGCGCGGTGATGGAGAATCGCCGGCTGGGCAATGCGCTGGGTGCCGCCGCAGCGTTCGCGATGCTCGCCTTCGCCCTCTATGCCGAGAAGGTGCTCGGCCTGCCGCCATGCCCGCTGTGCATGTTCCAGCGCGCGGCGGTCCTCGCGCTCGGCATCGTATTCGCCGTGGCGGCGCTGCACGATCCGGGCAAGGCTGGCGGGCGCGTCTACGCAGTACTCATCGTGCTCGCCGCGGGCGCGGCCGTGGCGGTGGCCGCGCGGCACGTGTACGTGCAGAGCCTGCCGCCGGGCACGGTGCCGGCCTGCGGCGCCTCGCTCGACTTCATGCTCGACACCTTCCCGCTGCTCGAGGTCGTGCGCCGCGTGATGACCGGAGGCGGGGAGTGCGCCCGGATCGACTGGCAGTTCCTCGGCCTGTCGATGCCGGCCTGGGTGCTGGTGGCGTCGGCCGTGCTCGGCATCTTCGGCGCCGCCGTGAACGCCGGCCCGCGCTCGGCGCTCAGGCGAACAGGGTTCGCAAGACTCTGAGGTAGATGCGATGCAGCGCGTCGATCTCTCCGACGCGCACGCATTCGTTGACCTTGTGGATCGTGGCGTTCACGACGCCGAGTTCCACCACCTGGGCGCCCATCGGCGCGATGAAGCGACCGTCCGAGGTGCCGCCGCCGGTCGACAGCCTGGGTGCCTTGCCGGTTTCCGCACGCACCGCCTCGATCACCGCGTGCGACAGTTCGGCGGCCGGCGTGTAGAACGGTTCGCCCGACACGTACCACTCGAGCGTGAAGCGCACGCCGTGTTTGCGCAGGATGCCCTCGACGGTCTCACGCAGGCCGGCGAGCGTCTGCACGGGGCCATAGCGCAGGTTGAAGCGCGCCTTCAGTTCGCCGGGGATCACGTTCGGCGCGCCGGTGCCGGCATTGAAGTTCGAGATCTGGAACGTGGTCGGCTGGAAGTGCTCGTTGCCCTCGTCCCAGACGCGGCTCGTGAGTTCCGCGAGTGCGGGGGCGAACGTGTGTACCGGATTTTCGGCGAACTGCGGGTAGGCGATGTGCCCCTGCACGCCGTGCACGGTCAGTCGTCCCGACAGTGAGCCGCGCCGACCGATCTTGATCGTGTCGCCGAGTTCCTGCTCGCTCGAGGGTTCGCCCACAACGCACCAGTCGATATGCTCGCCGCGCGAGCAGGAACTCGGCGACACGATCAAGATCGGTCGG
>DAOQXO010000156.1:0-2485 GCA_035342635.1 Steroidobacteraceae bacterium | reverse complement strand
GCGATGCCACGGGCCGCTACACCGGCGAGGTGCTCGGCATCGTCGAGCACGGCGTGAAGGCGTTCCTCGGCACGATCGACGTCGAGGGGCGCGCGGCGTACGTGCTGTCCGCCGACCGGCGCCTCGCGCTGCGTTGCCAGGTTGCGGCGGCCGACCTGAACGGCGCGAAGCACGGCGACTGGGTCATCGCGGTGGTCACTCGCTACCCGGGGGCGAAGGGCGGGGCGCATGCGCGAATCGAGCGCCGCCTCGATCCCGATCGGCCGGTCGAGCTCGCGACCGAGACGGCGATTGCGCGCTTCGGTCTGCCGACCGACTTCCCCGCCGAGGTGCGGGCCGAGGCGGAGGCTTGCGGGCAGCACGTCGATCCGCGGGAAGCCGCGCAGCGTGTCGACCTGCGTGCGCTGCCGCTCGTCACGATCGACGGCGAGGATGCGCGCGATTTCGACGACGCGGTCTACGCCGAGCCCCACGAACACGGATTCCGCGTGGTCGTCGCGATCGCCGATGTGAGCCACTACGTACGCCAGGGCAGCGCGCTAGACATCGAGGCGGCGAAGCGAGGCACGTCGGTGTATTTCCCCCTGCGCGTCATTCCGATGCTGCCGGCGGCACTGTCCGATCACCTGTGCTCGCTGCAGCCGAAGGTCGACCGCCTGTGCTTTGCGGCCGACATGGTGATCACGAAGCAGGGGCAGCTGAAGTACGCGCGCTTCTACCCGGCTGTCATGCACTCGGCCGCGCGCCTGACCTACACGCTTGCCTACGAGGCGCTGTTCGAGGGCCGACCCGAGGCACGCAAGGCGATCGGTCCGCTGATCGAGCGGCTCCTGCCGCTGGTCGATGTCTACCGCGCGCTGCACAAGGCGCGCAACCGTCGCGGTGCGCTCGATTTCGATGCGCCCGAGGCGACCTTCGACATCGACTCGCAGGACCGGGTGAAGGGCATCGTGCTCGCCTCGCGCAACGACGGGCATCGCCTGATCGAGGAATGCATGATCCTCGCGAACGTGGCCACCGCGCACGAGCTGGCGCGCCAGCGTGTCGGTTCGCTCTACCGCGTACACGGCAAGCCGGACGAGGAAAAGCTCGACCGGCTGCTCTCGACGCTCGCCGCGCTCGGGTTCCCGGCCGAGATTCCCGAGACGGTCACGCCGCGCGACATCCGGCAGATCACGCACCGGCTGGGAGCCTCGCCCGCGCGACCCTTCGTCGAGTCGCTGGTCGTGCGCTCGATGCCGCAGGCCGTCTACCAGAGTGCGAACATTGGCCACTTCGGCCTCGCGCTCACGGGCTATGCGCATTTCACCTCGCCGATCCGCCGCTATCCCGATCTCGTCGTGCACCGGAGCCTGAAGGCGATGCTCGGCGTGCCGGCGCCGATCGGTGTGCGCTACGGCGCGGAGGAGCTCGCGAGTCTCGGCGAGTCGACCTCGCGGCTCGAGAAGCGCGCCGACGAGGCCGATCGTTATGTCGACCAGTTCCTGAAGTGCAGCTGGCTGCGCGAGCGGCTCGGCCAGACTTTCGAGGGTCTGGTCACGGCGGTGGTCGAGTTCGGCTGCTTCGTGCAGATCCTCGAGATTTCGGCGGATGGCCTGCTGCACACCGCGACGCTCGTCGACGATGCCTACGAACTCGATGCCGGCGGCCATGCCTGGGTCGGCAAGCGCAGCAAGCGCCGCCTGGGCCTCGGCGAGCGCATCCGCGTGATCGTGACGAACGCGAATCCGGTGGAAGGCCTCATCGACCTGGAGCTCGCGTGAGCGCGACCGAGCGCCTTTACGGCCTGCACGCGGTGCGCGCCGTGCTGACGCGCGATCCCTCGCGGGTCACGCAGCTGACGCTCGCCCACCAGCGCGACGACAAGCGCATTGCCGCCCTGGAGGCGCTCGCCCGGGATGCAGGTGTTGCCGTGCGCCGGGTCGACGCGCACGCGCTCGCGGGGCTCGTCGGCGACGTCGTGCACCAGGGAGTGGTCGCCGACGTCTCGCCGCTCAAGTCCTGGTCCGAGGACGACCTGATCGATGCGCTGCGCGAGGTGAAGGCGCCGCTCGTGTTGGCGCTGGACGGCGTTCAGGATCCGCACAATCTCGGGGCCTGTCTGCGCACGGCCGACGCCTGCGGGGCACTGGCGGTGGTGGTGCCGAAGGACCGCGCGGCGCAGGTCAATGCGACCGTCAGGAAGGTCGCCGCCGGTGCGGCGGAGACTACACCGGTCGTGGCCGTCACCAATCTCGCCCGCACGCTCAGGCTGCTGAAGGCGGCGGGCCTGTGGATCGTCGGCGCCGCAGGCGAGGCGGACAAGGTCGCCGCCGGGGTCGATCTGACCGGGCCGCTGGCCGTCGTGATGGGCGCAGAAGGCAGCGGATTGCGGCAACTTACCCGCCAGAACTGCGATTTTCTCGTACGTTTGCCTATGCTGGGGGCGGTCGAGAGCCTGAACGTCTCGGTGGCGAGCGGCATGCTGCTCTACGAGGCCATACGC
>DAOQXO010000155.1:0-2514 GCA_035342635.1 Steroidobacteraceae bacterium | reverse complement strand
CGAGGCCATACGCCAGCGCACACACGCGGGGGCCTGAGCCCCCGGCCCGCATTGCGACCCCGGGGCCCATCGGGTATCCTCGCGCGCCTTTTCCTTGCCACACCGCCGCGCCTCGGCGGGTGGCTCACCCACAAGGAGCACACATGAGGCATTACGAAGTTGTCTTCCTGGTCCATCCCGACCAGAGCGAACAGGTTCCGGCCATGATCGAGCGCTACAAGGGCATGATCGCGGCCGGCGGCGGTGCGGTGCATCGCCTCGAGGACTGGGGTCGACGCCAGCTCGCCTTCCCCATCGCCAAGGTCCACAAGGCGCACTACGTGCTGATGAACATCGAGACCGACCAGAAGGTCCTCGCTGAGCTCACCGGTGCGTTCCGCTTCAGCGATGCGGTGCTGCGCCACCTCGTCGTCGCGATGGACGAGGCCGTGACCGAGCCCTCGCCGATGGCGAAGGCCGAGGAAGACGAGGCCGGCGGCGGACGCCGCGAGCGTGCGCGCGACGATGCCGACGACGACAGCGTCAGCGACAACGCCTGAGCCTGAGCACCCGAGGAATACAGCATGTCAGCACCCCGTCAGAGCCGGTTCTCCCGGCGCAAGAAGTTCTGCCGCTTCACCGCGGAAGGCGTCAAGCAGATCGACTACAAGGATCTCGCGACGCTCAAGGGCTATATCACCGAAACCGGCAAAATCGTGCCGAGCCGTATCACCGGCACGAAGTCGTTCTACCAGCGCCAGCTCTCCGTGGCCGTCAAGCGTGCGCGCTACCTCGCGCTGCTGCCGTACACGGATCAGCACTGAGGTTCGCCATGGACGTCATTCTCCTGCAGAAAGTGGCCAACCTCGGCACCATCGGTGACCGCGTCAGCGTCAAGAGCGGCTATGGCCGCAACTACCTGCTGCCGCAGGGCAAGGCGACGCTCGCGACGCCTGCCAACGTGGCGAAGTTCGAGGCGCGCCGCGCCGAGCTCGAGCGCGTCGCGCGCGAGCAGCATGGCGACGCCGAGCTGCGCGCCAAGGCATTCGCCGACTTCACGCTGACGATCACCGCGAAGGCGGGTTCGGAAGGCAAGCTCTTCGGCTCGATCGGCACGGCGGACATCGCCGAAGCCGCCACCAAGGCCGGCCAGAAGCTCGCCCGCAGCGAAGTTCGCCTGCCGGAGGGGCCGCTGCGGGTCGTGGGCGATCACGTCGTGAACCTGCACCTGCACACCGATGTGAACGTGCCGCTCGCGATTTCGATCGTCGCCGAGGAGTAATTCCGCTGTCTTTCCGCCCGAGTCCACTGCCTACTAGTGCGATGGCGGGCGAGTCGCGGACCCCACCGCATTCCATCGAGGCGGAGCAATCCGTCCTCGGTGGGCTGTTGCTCGACTCCGCCGCCTGGGACCAGGTCGGCGACATGCTGACGGCCGAGGACTTCTACCGGCCCGATCACCGCCTGATTTTCGAAAGCATCGGCCTGCTGGCCGGCGAGGGCCGGCCCTGCGACGTGATCACGGTGTCCGAGCAGCTCGAGCGCAGTGGGCGGCTCGAAGACGCGGGCGGTCTGGCGTACATCGGCAAGCTGGCGAACGAAACGCCGACCGCGGCCAATGTGCGCGCCTATGCCGGCATCGTGCGCGAGCGCGCGCTGCTGCGCCGCCTCGCCAAGGCCGGCGCCGACATCAGCGCATCGGTCTTCCAGCAGCAGGGCGAGAGCGCGCGCGACCTGGTGGATCGCGCCGAGCAGTCGGTATTCGAGATCGCCGAGATGGGGGCGCGCGGCCGCGATGGCGCGCTCGCCGTACGCTCGCTGCTGCCCGCCCTGATCGACAAGATCGACGAGTGGCACAACAACCCCGACGCGCTGCGCGGCCTGCCGACCGGTTTCACCGACTTCGACCGCAAGACCGGCGGCCTGCGCGGTGGCGACCTGATGATCGTTGCGGGGCGCCCGTCGATGGGCAAGACCACACTCGCCGTGAACATCGCCGAGTACGCGGCGGTCAATCCGGATATCAAGGCCTCGGTGGTGATCTTCTCGATGGA
This sequence comes from Steroidobacteraceae bacterium, assembly GCA_035342635.1. Classification (GTDB taxonomy): domain Bacteria; phylum Pseudomonadota; class Gammaproteobacteria; order Steroidobacterales; family Steroidobacteraceae; genus CADEFQ01. The sequence goes on along the minus strand of DAOQXO010000155.1, from coordinate 481 downwards.
AATGCCCTCCGAGCAGGTCATCACGCGCATGCTGTCGTCGATCGGTGGCGTGCCGCTGAATGCCATCCGCAGCGGCAAGGTCGCCGACGAGGACTGGGCGCGAATCACGAGCGCGACCAGCCAGCTGTCGGAAGCGCGGATTTTCGTCGACGAGACGCCGGGTCTGTCGCCGACCGAACTGCGCGCCCGCGCGCGCCGCGTCAAGCGCGAGCACGGCCTCGATCTGATCGTGGTCGATTACCTGCAGCTGATGCAGGTGCACGGTTCGAAGGAGAATCGCGCCACCGAGATCGCCGAGATCTCCCGCGGCCTGAAAGCGCTCGCCAAGGAACTCAATGTGCCGGTGATCGCGCTGTCGCAGCTGAATCGCGGCGTCGAGCAGCGCCAGGAGAAAAAGCCGGTCATGTCCGACCTGCGCGAGTCAGGCGCGCTCGAGCAGGACGCCGACATGATCCTGCTGATCTACCGCGAAGAGGTCTAC
>DAOQXO010000154.1:0-2538 GCA_035342635.1 Steroidobacteraceae bacterium | reverse complement strand
AGCTGCGCGATGGCGTCCGGCTGCAGCGACTTCAGGACATAGACCCGCGCCCGCGACAGCAGCGCGCTCACCACTTCGAAGGACGGGTTCTCGGTCGTCGCGCCGATGAAGGTGAGCGTGCCGTCCTCGAGGAAAGGCAGGAATGTATCCTGCTGTGCCTTGTTGAAGCGATGCACTTCGTCGAGGAAAAGTACGGTTGCGCGGCCGGACTGCGCGCGATTGGCCTTCGCCTGCTCCACCGCGGCGCGCACGTCCTTCACGCCGGCGAGCACCGCGGACAAGGCGATGAACACGGCATCGGCGCGGCGCGCGACCAGCCGCGCGAGGGTGGTCTTGCCGGTGCCCGGCGGGCCCCACAGGATCATCGAGTGCAGCTGTCCGCCCTCGAGCGCCATGCGCAACGGCTTGCCGCTGCCGAGGACATGTTCCTGGCCGACGACCTCGTCCAGCGAACGCGGTCGCATGCGATCGGCGAGTGGCCGGCTGCGATCGGGCGGCGGCGGGCTCATGAGCGCTGCGCGCCTACTCGGGGTTTGGCACGGCGACGCCCAGCATGCGCTCCACGCCGCGCATCCAGCCGCTCACGCCCAACACGGCGATGGCAAGTCCGAGGACGATGCCTACGGCATTCGCCAGCACATCGCGCAGCTCGGCCGTCCGCCCGAGGCCCATCGCCTGCTGGAAGACTTCCACCGCAATGCCGAGGGAGAGCAGCGCGAGCGCGAGGCGCCCGTAGCGATCCGGGCGCACGATGCCGCCAAACCAGGCCGCGAGCACGAAGTACGCGACGGCGTGCTCGAACTTGTCCCACACCTGGACGCTCGGCAGGCTGCTCGAGGGCAACAGCGAGGTGACGACGATCGCGAGCACCATGGCCAGACCGCCGACGATCCACCAGGACCGGTAGCGCAGTGACTGCATCGGGGTCAATTTTCCGGCGTGCCGATGAGATCGGCGCCCGGCGGGGGCGTGAACCGCAGTTCCGCCGGGTCCACGGGCACATTGCGCTGCGTCCTGCTGAACAGCAGCGTGGCACTCTGCCCGAGCTTGTCGTTCAGCTCCATGCGCTTCAGTTCACGGCCGTCGAATCCGAGCCGCGCGTCGCGGAAATCGGCATCGTTGGCGCGCGGCACGACGCGCACCCAATCGAGGCCGCCCGAACGCGGCAGCGTCTCGATCGCGAACACCGCGCGAATGTCACCGACACCCGATAGCAGCATCGCGGGGGTTGCGGTGAGGGAGGAGTCGGCCGGTTTCACCGTGACCTGCTCCAGGTCCCTGTCGAAGAACCAGAGGTTGCGTCCGTCGGCCACGAGCAACTGGCCTCCGACCGCGCCGGCTGGCCGCACCTCCCAGCGAAAGCGCCCGGGCCGCTGTACGACGAGGCTCCCCTGCGCCTCCTGCACGGTGACGCCGCGCGCATCGACGAGTCGCTGCGTGAGCTCCGCACGCAGCGTCCGCAGGCCATCGAGGTAGCGGTCGATCGGGGTCGGCGGCTCGGTCGCCGCCGCGCCTGCGCCGCCGATCGCCACGAGCACGAGGCCCGCCGCCGCGAGGATTGCCTTGTACATCAATTCTCCGGAGGCGCGGGCGCGAGCACTTCGCGCGCGCCGTTCGATTGCAGCGGACCGACGAGACCTGACGACTCCATCGCCTCGAGCAGGCGCGCAGCGCGGTTGTAGCCGATCTTGAGCCGGCGCTGTACGTACGAGATCGATGGCTTGCGCTCGGTGGTGACGATCTTGACGGCCTCGTCGTAGAGCGGATCGGCCTCGGCATCCGCGCCGCCTCCCTCGCCCTCGCCCTCCTCGCCGGGCATGCCCGGGATCGGCGTGCTGGGACCCGAGAGGACTTCGTCGACGTAGACCGGGGGCGCATTGCGTCGCAGTGCCTCGACCACGCGCAGCACTTCTTGGTCGGATACGAAGGCGCCGTGCACGCGGGTCGGCACCGACGTGCCGGTCTGCAGGTAGAGCATGTCGCCATGGCCAAGGAGCGATTCGGCGCCGCCCTGGTCGAGGATCGTGCGCGAATCGACCTTGGCCGAGACCTGGAAGGCGATGCGGCACGGGATGTTCGCCTTGATGAGGCCCGTGATCACGTCGACCGAGGGGCGCTGGGTGGCGAGCACGAGGTGGATGCCGGAGGCGCGCGCCTTCTGCGCGAGGCGCGTGATCAGCTCCTCGACCTTCTTGCCGACGATCAGCATCAGGTCCGCGAGCTCGTCGATGATCACGACGATGTACGGCAGCGGCATGAGGTCCGGGATCTGCGACTGGTCGATCGTCGGATCGTTCGCGGCCTTGGCCGTCATGACCGGATCGCGGATCGGCTTGCCGGCGTCGTTCGCCTCGCGTACGCGCTTGTTGAAGCCGGCGATATTGCGCACGCCGAGCGCCGCCATCAGCTGGTAGCGCCGCTCCATCTCCGCCACCGACCAGCGCAGCGCGTTCGCGGCCTGCTTCATGTCGGTGACGACCGGTGCGAGCAGGTGCGGGATGCCCTCGTAGACCGACAGCTCGAGCATCTTCGGGTCGA
>DAOQXO010000153.1:0-2577 GCA_035342635.1 Steroidobacteraceae bacterium | reverse complement strand
TCGATGCTCGCGCCGCCTTCCTTGACGATGCCGTCCTCGAGCGCCCACGACTCCTCGCGGGAGAGCTGGAAATAGACATCCGCGGCATCGACCGCGTGTCCCATGACCTCGCCGAGCACGCGATCGATGCGTGCGACGTCGAGCCCGCCGGGCCGCAGGATCAGCTCGCGCGCAATCGCCAGGGGTTGGGTCTCGTCAGCCATGTTGGTGTGCAGCTCGCTACAGGACGCGGTGTCGCAATGCGGGAAACCGGGCGCGCGCATCGGCCTGCGCCGCGCGATCGAACTCCGCCACTACGCAACCCGGACCCGACTCCAGCCGCCCGAGTATGCGCCCCCAGAAATCGCAGATCAGTGTATTCCCATGGGTCAGTCGCCCATTCGCGTGCCGGCCCGACTGCGCCGGCGCCACCATGAACGCGAGGTTCTCGATGGCACGCGCCCGCAGCAGGGTTTCCCAGTGCGCCTGGCCGGTGGGCACGGTGAACGCCGAGGGCAGTACGAACCATTCCGCACCCCCTGCGACGAGGCGACGAAAGAGCTCGGGGAAGCGCACATCGTAGCACACGGCGAGCCCCAACCGGCCGGCGGGCGTGTCGATCACCTGCGGCGCATGCCCGGGCGCCACGTGCGCCGACTCGAGGTAGCTCTCGCCCGCCGCGGGCAGTTCCACGTCGAACAGGTGGATCTTGTCGTAGCGCGCAACGGCGCGCCCGCCGGTATCGAAAACGAGGCAGGCCGCGGCGACCCGGCCGTCGCCGCCGACGACGCGCAGCGGCACCGTGCCGCCGATCACCATCATGCTGTGGCGCAGCGCCGCGTCGGCCAGGAAATCCTGGATGGGCCCGGCCCCTGGCTCCTCGGCGATCGCGCGCTTGTCGGCATCGGCCAGGCCCATGAACGCGAAATTCTCGGGCAGTGCCGCCACCACGGCACCGCGATCGGCCGCCTGCGCAAGCCAGTGCGCGGCCTGCGCCAGGTTCGCGCCGACATCGGCCGACGTGGTCATCTGGATCGCCGCGACGCGCGGCGCGCTCAAGTGAGCACCACGTCGTACTGATCAACGCCGTAGAGCGGTTCGACCTGCAGCCGGATGGGCTTGCCGTTGGCCGTCTCGAGTTCGGACAACGCCGGCGCCTCCTCGTCGAGCAGGCGCCCGATCACGTCCTGGTGCGCGAGGATCACGAGCTCGCGGCTGCCGAACTGCCGCGCCTGGCGCAGGATCTCCCGCAGGATCTCGAAACACACGGTTTCCGGCGTGCGCACGAAGCCGCGACCCTCGCAGGTCGGGCACGGCTGGCACAGCAGATGTTCGAGGCTCTCGCGCGTGCGCTTGCGGGTCATCTCGACGAGGCCGAGCGGCGACAGGCTCGCGATGTGAGTCTGCACACGATCGGCCGCGAGGCTGCGCGAGAGCGCCTCGAGCACCTGGCGGCGGTGCGACTCGTCCTGCATGTCGATGAAATCGATGATGATGATGCCGCCGAGGTTGCGCAGCCGCAGCTGCCGCGCGATCGCCACTGCCGCCTCGAGGTTGGTGCGGAAAATCGTCTCCTCGAGGTTGCGGTGCCCGACATAGGCGCCGGTGTTCACGTCGATCGTGGTCATCGACTCGGTCTGGTCGATGACCACGTGGCCGCCGGACTTGAGTTCGACCTTGCGGCCCAGCGCGCGCGCGATCTCGTCCTCGATGCCGTGCAGGTCGAAGATCGGGCGCTGGCCCTGGTAGAGTTCGATGCGGCCCGCGGCCTCCGGCATGAAGGCGCGCGCGAACGCCTGCATCTCGCCGAACGCCGCCGGCGCATCGACCAGGACGCGCTCGATGTCGCGCCCGAGTTCGTCGCGCAGCATGCGCGTCGGCAGCGGCAGGTCCTCGTGCACGAGGGCGCCGGGCGCGGCCGCCAGCGCGCGCTCGCGCACGTGGTCCCACAGGCGGCCGAGGTAGATCATGTCGGCGCGCAGCGCATCGCGCGTCACGCCCGCGGCCGCCGTGCGCAGGATGAAGCCGCCGCCCTGCGCGGGCTGCGGCAGGTCGGCGATGAGTTCGCGCAGCCGCTGGCGCTCGGCCTCGTCCTCGATGCGCGCCGACACGCCCACGTTACCGTCGCTGCGCGGCATGTAGACGAGAAAACGCGACGGCAGCGACAGGAACGTGGTGAGCCGCGCACCCTTGGTGCCGAGCGGATCCTTGACGATCTGCACCAGCAGATCGTCGCCCTGGTTCACGAGCCGGCGGATGTCGTCGATCTTCGGCAGGCCCACCATCGTCGAGTCGGGCCGCGTCACCGCGATGTCGTCGACGTGCAGGAAGGCCGCGCGCTCGAGCCCGACGTCGATGAATGCGGCCTGCATCCCCGGCAGCACGCGCGTCACGCGCCCCTTGTAGATGTTGCCGACGAGGCCGCGGCGGCTCGCCCGCTCGATGTGCACTTCCTGCAGCGCACCGTTCTCGACGAGCGCGGCGCGGGTCTCGCGCAGTCCGCTGTTGATCAGGATCTCGGTCGTCACGGCGCCGGCCGCCCGGTCCAGACCGGGATCCCGGCCTCGCCCAGCAGCCCGGCAGTCTCGAATAGTGGCA
>DAOQXO010000152.1:0-2752 GCA_035342635.1 Steroidobacteraceae bacterium | reverse complement strand
GGTCTTCCCCGTGGCGGGCCGCGGTACCCGCTTCCTGCCTGCGACCAAGGCCAGTCCCAAGGAAATGCTGCCGGTGGTCGACAAGCCGCTCATCCAGTATGCGGTCGAGGAAGCGCTGCAGGCGGGTGCGCGGCGCCTCGTGTTCATCACCGGCGCGTCGAAGCGGGCGATCGAGGATCACTTCGATTCCGACCAGGAACTCGAGAAGCTGCTCGAGGCGCAGGGCAAGAGCGAGCTCGTGCGCCAGCTGCGCAGCGTGCTGCCCTCGTATGCGTCGTGCATCTACATCCGCCAGCCTGCGCCGCTCGGCCTCGGCCATGCCGTGCTGTGCGCCGCACCGGCCGTGGGCTTCGAGCCGTTCTTCGTGCACCTGGCCGACGACCTGATCATGGGCGAGCCGGGCTGCCTGTCGCAGATGGCGGAGGTGTATTCCGGAGTGCGTGCGAGCGTGCTGGGCGTCGAAGTGGTGCCGAAGAGGGAAACCGACAAGTACGGCATCGTCGCCGTCGAGCGTGGATCAGGGCCGGTGCGCCGCATACGCAGGATCATCGAGAAGCCCAAGCCGACCGCGGCACCCTCGAACCTCGCGGTCGTCGGCCGCTATGTGCTCTCGGCGAGCATCTTCGCGCACCTCGAGCGCATCGGACGCGGCGCGGGCGGCGAGATCCAGCTGACCGACGGCATTGCGCGGCTGATGCAGACCGAGCCGGTCTATGCCTATCGCTTCACGGGCAAGCGCTACGACTGCGGCAGCAAGCTCGGTTACCTGCAGGCGACCGTCGAGCACGCACTCGCCCACGAGGAACTCGGCGACCCCTTTGCGGCCTATCTGCGCAGGCTCGCGAAGCGCCTCTAGCGCAGCGCGGTGCCGCGGGACTCACGGGCACTGCGCTGCAGGGTCCGCGTCGCGTGATTCGATCTCCGCGGCGGTCTGTTCGATGATCGGTGCGAGCGGGCCGCCTTTCGCAGCGGCGCGCGCCAACGCGATCTGCGCGCGCGCCGCGTCCCGGCAGCCGCGCCGCGACAGCAACTCGGCGAGATTGTTGCGCGCGGCCACATCGGCGGGCGCGATTCGCAAGAGGTCCGTGAGCATGGCTTCGGCCGCGGCCGGGTCACCCTTCATGAGCAGCACATTGGCGGCGCCGAGACGCAGCAGGGGTGTGTCGGGCCAGCGCGCAATGCCGGCCTCATACGCCCGCAGCGCCGCGCCGGCGTCGACTGCCTCGAAATCGGCGACCGCGGCGGCATAGCGCTCGCCACCACCGCTCGCCGGCAATTCCCCGGCGCGCAGCGCCACGTAGGCCCAGCGATCCGCCCGTGACCAGGCGCCGGAAAAGCGCCGCAGCGACATGCGCTGGCGCTCGGTCGTGCCGGAGCGCAGCAACAGCGCGTGTGTGTCCCGTTCGTAGCCGATGACGACCGCGTAGTGCCAGATCGGCCACGACCGCACGCCGAGGTTGAGGAGCACGAGCACGGGGCGCTGCGCGGCGAGTTCGTGGACCAGCGCCGCCATCGACGGCTCGAGCACCAGGGCTATGCGCCCGCGCTGGCGCGTCGCGGCGAGCAGCTCGGTCTGCAGGCTGCCCTTGCGGGCGGGAACATAGACCTCGGCGACCAGGTCGTCGGGCGCCACCCCGATGCCGCTTGCGCCGAGCAGGGTCGCGAGCGCGGCCGGGCCGCACTGGTATTCGTCCTGCGGATGGAACGGCACCGCCGCAAGTTCGACTGCGGGCGGCGCGTCGGCCGGCCACGGCGCGTCCGCGCCGGGTCCGCTGCCGTGGCTGGCCAGCAGGCTGCATCCGCTCGCCAGCAGCGCGACGGCGACAGCCCCAAAGCGGACGCGCTGCAAGGCGCGCCTGCCGGCGTCAGGCTTTCTTGAAGATGTCGATGACGCCGGTGAACTCCAGGATCAGCAGCACGACGAACACGATGCCGATCACGGCGAGGATGTCGCCACCTGCCGGCGCCTGCTCGAGTTGCTCGGCGAAGCTGGCGAGTTCCGCGTCGCTCAGCGCCGCCGCGCGGACACGCGCAGCATCCGGATCAACGCCGAGGTCGGTGAGCCGCTGCTGCACATCGGCGCGCGCCAGCACGCCGTCCACGCGCGCGAGGTTGGCCGCGCGAGCACCGGCCGCAGCCGCAGCCTGGGTCCCGATCATCGCGGCACTGGCCGGGGTCGGCGCCACCGAGGCAACGAAAGCCAGGAGGGTCAGTGCGACGATTCCGCGACGAAAGTGCATGATCATGGATTCTCCTGAAGTGGACGGTTGCGCAGACCGCGCGGGGCAGTCTAGGCGCAAGCGCGCAGACCCGACAAGCCGTGCCCGGGACGACACGACTGTAGGAGAATGACCACAGGGAGAGGGCGCATGCAGAACGAGAGCTTCTCCGTACTTCTGGAACTCGCGCCGACCCGCGCGCGCGCCGGCTGGCCGCAGGGCGTCGATCCCGGCTTCGAGCCGGTGCCCCTCGCTCGTGGCGCGATGCGCGAGGCCGGCGCGGGCGCCGCCGGCCCGACGATCGTCGTGCGCGCCGACATCCGCAGGGCCGACCTCGCGCGGCTACGCGCCGATCGCGACGTCGTCGCCGTCTGGTCGGATCCGCGGGTCGCGGCGGTACAGGTCGAGGGATCCGCGGCGATCGACTGCACGCCTCGGGTGCCGACCGGCGCCGCGAGCGACGTGGCGCGGGCGCTCGGCGCCGATCGCGTCTGGCAGGCGAGCGGTTATCGCGGCGATCGCACGGTGATCGG
>DAOQXO010000151.1:0-2799 GCA_035342635.1 Steroidobacteraceae bacterium | reverse complement strand
GCCGATGGCCATCGGCCTCGGTGAGGGCGCTGAAGTACGCCGGCCGATGGCGGTCACGGTGATCGGCGGCATGCTGATCGCGACCGTGCTGACGCTGATCATCATCCCGGTGCTGTACACGTTGCTCGATCGCAGGCGCCTGCCGCAGGATGCCGGCGCTGCAGCGCCCGTACCCGCGCCGGTCGCGGCGGGTGCACGCCCATGATTCACACCAACTTCGCGCTGCGTCGCCCGGTCACGACCATCATGGTGTTCGCGGCCGTGGCGACCATCGGCGCGATGGCCGCGCGCCTGCTGCCGCTCGAACAGTTCCCGGACATCACGTTCCCGTTCATGGGGGTTACGATTCCCTACCCCGGCTCCACGCCGGAGGAGATCGAGGACGAGATCACGCGCCCGGTCGAGGATGCGCTCGCCACGCTGCCCGGCATCCGCGAGATCCGCTCGAAGTCCGAGAGCGACCAGGCTACGTTCGAGATCGAGTTCGACTGGGGCACCGATGTCGAGGCGGCCGGCTTCGAGGTGCGCACCAAGCTCGATGCGATCCGGCACGACCTGCCCGCGGCCGCCAACCGCATCCTGATGTTCCGTGCCTCGAGCGCCGACCAGTCGGTGCTGACGATACGCCTGTCGGCAGACTCCGACCTGTCCTCGCAGTACGAAGTGCTCGAGCGCACGCTCAAGAAACCGATCGAGCGCGTCGACGGTGTCGCGCGCGTCGAGCTGGCCGGCGTCGAACCGCGCGAGGTGCGTGTGCTGGTCGATGCAGGCCGCATCGCGGCGCATCGCATCGACGTGCGCGAGCTGGTGCAGAAACTGCAGCGCGCCAACTTCTCGGTGAGCGCCGGTCTGATGACCGATGGCACCGAGCGCTTCACGGTGCGCCCCATCGGCGAGCTGCGCTCGCTCGAGGAGCTGCGCAAGCTGGTGATTGGTCCCGACCTGCGGCTGCAGGATGTCGCCGAGGTGGAACTGGTCACGCCGGAGTTGACCACGCGCCGGCGGCTGAATGGCAGCCCGGCGGTCGGCCTCGACGTGTTCAAGACCACCCAGGCCAACGTCATCGACGTCGCCGACAGCGTGCTCGAGGTCCTCGAGCTCGCGCACGACCTGCCGCAGCTGCAGGGCGTCACGATCTACGTGATAGAAAACCAGGCGACGTCGATCCGCAGTTCGCTCGCCGATGTCGGCGAAGCCGGCCTCATCGGCGCCGTGCTCGCGCTGATCGTGCTCTATCTCTTCCTGCGGCACTGGCCGACGACCCTGATCGTGAGCCTCGCCGTTCCGCTGTCGCTGCTGGTGACGCTCGCCGCGATGTACTTCATGGACCTGTCGATCAACGTCATGACGATGATGGGCATGATGCTCGCCATCGGCATGCTGGTGGACAATGCCGTCGTCGTGACCGAGAGCGTATTCCGCCACCGCCAGCTCGACCCGGCCAATCCGCTCGGCGCCACGCTCGCCGGCGTGCGCGAAGTCGGCATCGCGACCCTGGCGGGCACCGCCACCTGCGTCGTCGTCTTCCTGCCGATCCTGTTCGGCGAACGCAACCAGCTGAGCATCTTCCTGTCGCACGTCGCGGTGCCGATCGTGGTAGCGATGAGCGCCTCGCTGGTGATCGCCCAGACGATCGTGCCGATGCTGACATCGCGCTTCCCGCCCCCGCCCCCGATCGCGCACAGCAGCGTCTTCGCGCGCGTGCAGGACCGCTACAGTGCGATCCTGCGCGCATCGCTGACCCACCCGCGTCGCCCGGCCGCGGCACTCGGCGTCCTGCTCGCGCTGACGATCGGCCTGCTGGTCGCCTCGGGCATGTTCCCCGACAAGCTGCTGCGTTTCGACATGTTCCCGCAGGACGCGGGCCGCGAGCTGTACATCGACTACCGCATCGGCGGCACGCATCCGATCGACCGGGTCGAGGCGGCGGTCAAGACGGTCGAGAGCTACCTCGCCGAGCACCGCGAGGAGTTCGACATCGAGAGCGTCTACTCGCGCTACGACGCGAGTTCGGCCAACAGCATCCTGAAGCTGACCTCTAAGGAGGATATGCGCATTCCCGCGTCCGAGGTGATGCGCCGGGCAAGCGCCGACATGCCAGAGATCATCATCGGCAAGCCCACATTCAATCTGGAAGGCGCGGCAGCCACCGGCGGCTTTTCGATGCGCATAACCGGCGAGTCGACCGAGCGCCTCGCCGTACTCGCCGCCGACGTCGCCCGGGCGCTGCGCGGCATCGAGGGACTCACCTCGATCCGCTCCGAGGCCCGCGACGGCGACGACGAGGTGCGCATCAGTGTGGATCGCAATCGGGCCGCCGCCCTCGGCGTGACGCCGCAGGATGCGGCCGTGTCGATCGCGGCGGCGCTGCGCGGCGACCGGCTGCGCGAGTTCCGCTCCGCCGACCGCGAGCTGACCTTGCGCCTCGCCTTTCGCGAGTCCGATCGCCAGAACATCGCCGACCTCGCGCGCCTGCCGCTCTACCTGCCTTCGGGCCAGCGCATCGAGCTCGGCGCCATCGCGGACTTCGCCATCGAACGCGGTCCGCGCGCGATCCAGCGCGTCAACCGCCTCACCTCCGTGACCCTCGGCGGCGTGATCGCCGACGACGCGACGCTGCCGGTCGTCAGGGAACGGGTAGAGAAGATGATGGCGGCCTACCAGTTGCCGCCAGGCTACTCCTGGCAGTTCGGGCGCGGCGTGCAGCAGAGCGACGACGGCACGCAGGCGATGATCTTCAACCTGCTGTTCGCGGTCGCGATGATCTACCTCGTGATGGCGGCGCTGTTCGAATCGACG
>DAOQXO010000150.1:0-2835 GCA_035342635.1 Steroidobacteraceae bacterium | reverse complement strand
TTCGTCGACCGCGACGTGATCTCGCTGCTGGTGCAGCCGATCCGCGCCGACCTCGGCATCAGCGACCTGCAGATGAGCTTTCTGCTGGGCGGGGCGTTTGCGCTCTTCTACACTTTCTTCGGCATGCCGATCGCCTGGCTCGCCGACAGGTGGAACCGGCGCCTGATCATTTTCTTCGGCGTGACCCTGTGGAGCGTCGCCACCGTGCTGTGCGGCATGGCCGGCGGCTACTGGTCGCTGTTCGCGGCGCGCGTCGGGGTCGGGGTCGGTGAGGCGGCGCTCAATCCGCCCGCGCTGTCGTTGCTGAAGGACTATTTCCCGCCCGATCGCCTCGGGCGCGCGGTCGGCGTGTACACGGCCGGCATTTCCGCCGGCATGGGCGTCGGCAGCTTCCTCGCCGCGACCATCTATCCTGCGATCAGCGCACACGGACCTTACCTGCTGCCGGTGTTCGGCACCGTGAGCCCGTGGCAGTACATGTTCATCCTCGTCGGCCTGCCCGGCTTCCTCGTGGCACTGATGATCCTGACGATCCGCGAGCCCTCGCGCCGTGTCTATGCGACGACCTTCGAGCGCGTGTCGCTGTGGCAGTCGATCGCCTATGTGGGGCAGCGTCGCAGCACCTACGGCCTGCTGTTCATCGGCCTCTCCGCCATGGCCATCACCAACTACGGCGTCGGCTACTGGATTCCCGAGTTCCTGCGCCGCACGTACGAGCTCGACATACCGACCATGGCCTGGTATCTGCAGGTGCGCGGCGTCGTGCTGATCGTCGCCGGCGTGGTGGGCGTGCTGTTCGGCGGCTGGCTCAGCGATACCCTGAATCGCCGCTACGACGATGGCTATGTCCGCACGGCCATGATCGGCTACGCGTTCCTGTTCGTCGGCTATGTCGGCATCCCGCTGATGCCGACGCCGGGTCTTTCCATGGCCATGCTCGTTCCGGCGACCATCGGCGGCGCCATCGCGACCGTGGGGGGCGTGGCATCGGTACTGGCGGTCGCGCCGCCCAACATGCGTGCGCAGCTCACGGCCATGTACTACTTCACGTTGAATCTGATCGGCCTGATGCTGGGTCCGACCATGGTGGCGCTGCTCACCGATCGGGTGTTCCGCTCCGACGATTCGCTGTATCTTTCGCTCGTCATCGTGGCGGGCGCGAGCGTCGCGGGCGGCACGTGGCTGCTGTGGCGCGCCCGCGGTCACTATGGCGCGAGCATGCGTGAGGCGCGAAGCTGGCAATGAAAACCGGGAAGACAGAATGACACTATATGAACTGGTCCTGTGGCTGCATGTGCTCGTGATGGGCTACTGGATCGGCAGCGATCTCGTGATCAACGCGCTGACCCATTACACGACCAGCGCGTCGGGCCTATCGGGCGTCGAGCGCAAGCGGCTGTGGGAGTTCCTGCTCGAGGTCGATCAGCATCCGCGCAATGCGCTGATTTTCAGCGTGCCGCTCGGGCTAACGCTCGCCTCGATCCTCGGGCTCGTGCCGATCCACGGCGCGGGGCTCGTGGTCGTGTGGATTGTCTGCGCGGTCTGGTTCTGGTTCATGTGGGTCACGCACTGGAAGCGCAACGCGCCCGAGGGGCGCGCCTGGGCGCGCTGGGACTGGTGGTTGCGTTACGTGCTGATCGCCCTGGCGGTCGGCAGCGGCGTACTCTCGCTCGCGACCGGCAAGCCGTTTGCGGCGCCGTGGCTCGCCTGGAAGGTGATCCTGTTCGGCGGCGTGCTGTGCGCCGGGATCGGCATCCGCTATTACATCCGCAAGGCCTACGCGGCCTGGCCGCGCATCTGGGCGGAGCAGGCCGAGCCGGGTGACGAGGCGTTCGTGCACAAGTCGCTGTGGCAGGGCACTTACGTGCTGTGGGTGCTGTGGGCGCTGCTGTTCATCATCGGCTGGCTGGGAGCTGCGAAACCCGGCTGAGGCTGGCGCCTATGGTGCGCCGTCCGCAGTGACAGCCGCCGGGGATCCGGGCCGCACGTTCTTGCGATAGAGGCGCGAGATGTAGCTGAGCGGCGCATCCGGCGTTTCGCTCCAGCCGGCAAAGCGCCAGCCGGCGGGCATGTGCGTGAGCAGCGCGAGCACGTGGTTGTCGCCACCCATCGCCTTGCCGCGGTGGGCGTACGGCGATCCGTCCGGTAGCCGGGCGTCGCGCGCGAAGCGGATGTTCCACTGCAGCTGCGCGATGGCGAAGACCATCCCGGCGCTGCAGGGAATCAGTTCGTTCACGGCGAACTCCACGTCCATGATCTCGATGAGTTCGGCATTGCCGCGGAAATACGCCGCCACGTCCGCGAAGCGGGTGAAGAAGCGCTCGGCTTCCTCTGCCTTGTAGAACCGGAACTCCGGCTCGGCCCAGTGGCCGAGCAGGGCGGCCACGTCGTTGGCCCGCCATGCCCGCGAATAACTTGCGAAGTGCGCGCAGATTGCGGCCTCGTCCTGTGAAACGGGATTCGACATGCGGCGGCCTCAGCTTGCCTGGATGAATTCGAGCAGTTCCTCGTTCGGACCCCTGGCGAGCAGCGCGCGGCGCTCATCGTGATCCGTGCGGATACGGGTCGGCGGCGCGACGATCGCAAAGCCACCCGCGGCGAGGCGTCGTGCCAGCGTGTCGAGATCGTCGCAGGCATGACTCATCAATGAGAATCCGAGGTGGCCGGGGCGCATGCGATCGAGCAGGCGCCGCCCGGTGCGTTCGAAGAAATGCACGATGAGCACCTTGCCACTGGCTTCGCCGGCCTCCGCGTAGACCTTGAAGTGCACCCGGGTGTCGGGCGGCACGCCGGTCAGGTCGTTCACCGAATTACGATGTGACTGGCCGGTCTCGG
>DAOQXO010000149.1:0-2920 GCA_035342635.1 Steroidobacteraceae bacterium | reverse complement strand
CGGTCTCGGCGCCGTCGTCGGTGACGTAGACCTCGCCGTGCTGGAACGGGCTCATGGTGCCCGGATCCACGTTGATGTACGGATCGAGCTTGACCATCGCCACGGTGAGGCCGCGCGACTCGAGTATGGCGCCCAGCGATGCGGCGGCGATGCCCTTCCCCAATGAGGAAACCACGCCGCCAGTGACGAAAACGAATCGGGCCATGAGGTGTCCGCCGCGAAAAAGAACCGGTGCCGCTCACCCCCGGCGGGGGTGCATCACGACGGGCAGCTAGGTTAGCAAATTGGCGCCGCCCGGGCGAGCGCGGCGCGGCGATTGTTGCCACACGATGCGACCGCGCCTGCGCGTGGCGGCACTCACCTGAAAATCCGCATCGATCCAGCGCTCACCGACCGCCACCAGGCGATCAGCCGCGTAGACGAGCGGCACTGCGGCGCGCTCCCACGGCGCGATACCGGCGACCTGCAGCAGGCGCTTGACGCTGCGTCGCGGCCCGCCGCGGCGCGGACGCAGACGCTCACCGCCCAGCCTCCAGCGCACGGCAAGCCCGGGCGGCAGCAGATCGAGGTCGAGCGCACCGTGCTCGTCGGCGCGGATGCCGATGCGCCCACGTGCACCGGGCAGCTCGATGACCGGAATGTCCTGCCAGCGCCAGTCCTCGACCGCTGCCGACCCGCCCTGCGCCGCCTCGACCGGCATCTTCGCCCCGCGAGCCGCACCAGCCGGTTCCCACACGAGCCGGTTGCCGTGGCGACGCACGCCGCCCTCGTCCCATGCGACCCGGGGTTGCGCATCGGCGCGCGCAGCGAGCATGGGGCCCGCGATCTCGGCGAGCCGGCGCGTCTCGGGCACGCGGCTACCGTGCTGCACGATCCATGCACGCAGCGCATTGCGTCGGCGATCGTCCGGCAACCGGCGCAGAACGGGAACGGACAGATCGGGTCCGTCCATGGCCGCCAGCAGGTCCTTTGCCGCGATGCCCGCGAGCAACTGCCGCGCATCCGCCGCGTGCCGCGCCGTGCGTGCGAGCGAACGGGCCGCCGCGGGCCAGCGCGCCTGCAGCGGCGCCAGCAACTCGTGACGCACATAGGCGCGATCGAAGTGCCGGTCGGCATTCATCGGATCCTCGATCCAGTCGAAGCCGCGCTGCCGTGCGTACTCGCGCAGCGACGCGCGTGGCACGTCGAGCAACGGACGCAGCATCCAGCCCTTGCCGAGCGGCGCGCGCGCCGGCATCGCGGCGAGACCGGCAATGCCCGCCCCGCGCAGCAGCTGCAGCAGCACCGTTTCCGCCTGATCCTCCAGGTGATGCGCAGTGAGCAGTGCTTCGTCCGCGCGCAACAGGCTGGCGAACGCCGCATGGCGCGCCACGCGTGCCGCCGCCTCGAGCGACTGGCCCTTCGGGCAGTCTACTGTCACCCGCCGCACAACGATTGGCACGCGCAACTCGCGTGCGTACAGGCGGCACGCCCGCACCCACGCGCGCGAGCTGTCCTGCAAGCCGTGATCGACGTGGACGGCGCGCAGCGCGAGCCTACGGTGCCGGCGCCGCAGCGCGGCGAGTGCCGCGAGCAGGGCCAGGGAATCTCCACCGCCCGAGAACGCCGCAACCAGCGCCACCCGTGGAAAATCAGGCAGCAGCGCGCCGAGCTGCGCCTCGAGGATGTCCGGGCCGAATGCGGCCACGGTGCGCAAGGCTAGCTCGCGGCTTCGGAGTACACGCCGAAGCCGGCGATACGCGCATTGCGGGCATCCCGCAATTGCTCGGGCGACATCTGGTCGAGCGCGGCGAGCTGCTCGAGCAGCGCGGCGCGCATGGTTGCGTACATCGCCTGCGGATCGCGATGCGCGCCGCCGAGCGGCTCGGGCAGGACCGCATCGACGAGGTTCAGCTCGGCGAGCCGCGCGGCCGTCAGTCCCATCGCCTCGGCGGCGATTTCCTTCTTGTCGGAATTCTTCCACAGGATCGAGGCGCAGCCCTCCGGCGAAATCACCGAATAGGTCGCGTACTGCAGCATCAGCAGTCGGTCGCAGACGCCGATTGCGAGCGCACCCCCCGAGCCACCCTCGCCGATGACGACACTGACGATCGGGATGCCGAGCACCGACATTTCGAACAGGTTGCGCGCGATCGCTTCGCTCTGCCCGCGCTCCTCGGAGCCGACGCCCGGATACGCGCCCGTCGTGTCGATGAAGGTGACCAGTGGCAGGCGGAAGCGCTCCGCGAGGCGCATCAGTCGCAATGCCTTGCGATAGCCCTCGGGCTTCGGCATGCCGTAGTTGCGACGCACGCGCTCCTTGGTGTCGCGCCCTTTCTGGTGCCCGATGATCATGAGCGGCCGCCCTTCGAGGCGCGCGAGCCCGCCGACGATGGCGAGATCGTCACCGTACATGCGGTCGCCATGCAACTCCTGGAAGTCGGTGAAGATCGCGGCGATGTAGTCGAGCGTGTACGGGCGTTGCGGATGCCGCGCGAGCTGCGTGATCTGCCAGGGCGTCAGGTTCGCGAAAATGCTCTTGGTGAGCTGGCGACTCTTGGCCTGCAGCTTGCCGATCTCGTCCTTGATGCTGACCCTGGATTCGGAAGTGACATGCCGCAGCTCCTCGATCTTGGCTTCGAGCTCGGCGATGGGTTGTTCGAAATCGAGAAAACTTACGGCCATGGGTCCCACGGGTTCGACCAGAAGCGGGCGAGGTTAAGGGCGGGGGGCCGGCTACGCAAGGCGGGTGCACTCGGCGTAGACTCCCCGGCTGATCCGACAGGCAGCAGGAAGCCGCCAGTGTTACGCAGGGATTTCGTCCGCGCCGCCACCGCGCTTGCCACGCTGGCACCGGCGTCCGGCGCCATCGCCAGGACCCTGGCGCTGCTCGCCACCGCCCCGACCCTGCTCGCTGGCTGCGCCGCCGGCCATGCCCGCG
>DAOQXO010000148.1:0-2949 GCA_035342635.1 Steroidobacteraceae bacterium | reverse complement strand
CGCGCGCCTGCAGTGCGCGCACGATGCGCAGCTTGTGCTCGGCGTGGTGCGCGCGAACACGCTGGCCTTCTCGGCGACGCTCGGCAGATTACGGTCGTCGATCGCCTCGAGTTCCGCGCCGGTCAGCACCTCCAGCGTGTCGGCGAGGGCGAGCTGACCGGCGATCGCCGCGGCGGTCGTCGCGTGATCGCCGGTGATCATCTTCACCGCGATGCCGGCGCTGCGGCATTCGGCGACTGCACGCACAGCTTCCGCGCGCGGCGGATCGATGAAGCCGACCAGGCCGAGGAAGACGAGTCCGCGACTTCATCGATGCTGAAGCCTTGCGGCGCATGCGCGAGCTTGCGGGCGGCAAAGCCGAGCACGCGCTGGCCCTCGGCACCGGCAGCGTCGATCGCCTGCCGCCAGAACGCGGCATCGACAGGCTCGGTGCCCGCCGCGCCGGCCTGTTCGCTGCTCAGCGCCAGGATCTGTTCCGGCGCGCCCTTGACGCAGACCAGCGCACCCTCGCCATCGACCTCGGCATGCAGGGTTGCCATGAAACGGTACGCCGCATCGAACGGCACCTCGTCGAGGCGCGGGTGGGCGCTGCGCACGGCGGTGGCCTCCATGCCGGCGCGGGCTGCCAGCGCGAGCAAGGCGCCTTCCATCGGATCGCCGTCGATGTGCCAGGCATCGCCTTTCTCGATCAATCGCGCGTCATTGCACAGCAGGCCGACGCGCGCAACGCGGTCGGCCGCAGCCAGTGCGGCATCGCCGCCGCTGCGTGCATCGAGTCGGCCGGTCGGTGCATAGCCTTCGCCACTGGCCTCTACCCGACCCAGGCGCGTGATGATCGTGCGCGCGCTCATTTCGTTGCGCGTCAGCGTGCCGGTCTTGTCCGAACAGATGACCGTGGTCGCGCCGAGCGTTTCGACCGCAGCCATGCGCCGCACGATGGCGTGACGCGCTGCCATGCGCCGCACGCCGATCGCCAGAGTGATCGTGATGACCGCCGGCAATCCCTCGGGGACGAAGCCGACGGCGATGGCGACGACGATCATCAGCGCGTCGAGCCAGGCATAGTCGCGCACGGCGATGGCGAACACGAACAAGACGGCTGCGGTGCCGATTGCGGCCATCGTGACAAGCTTGCCGAAGCGCGCGATCTGACGCAGCAGCGGTGTGGCCAACGTTTCCACCTGGCCGAGCAAGGTGCCGATGCGGCCGATTTCCGTGGATGCGCCGCTGGCGACCACGACGGCGCTGCCCTGGCCGGCGCTGACCAGGGTGCCCGAGTAGAGCATCGACTGGCGTTCGCCGAGTGCGGCATCGGCGGCAACCGGGCTGGCACCCTTGTCGACCGGTACCGATTCACCGGTCAGGATCGACTCGTCCAGGCGCAGGCCGCGCCCGCGCAGGAGGCGCGCATCGGCGGGCACGCGATCGCCCGCCTCCAGCACGATGACATCGCCCGGCACGAGGTCTTCGACCGCGATCGTTGCGCGCACGCCGTGGCGCAGCACGTGCGCGACCGGGGCGAGCATCGAGCGCAACGCGGACAAGGCTTGCTCGGCCCGCCCTTCCTGCACGAAACCGACGATGGCGTTGACCGTGACCACAGCGACGATCACCGCGGCATCGACCACGTGACCGAGTGCGAACGCAACCACTGCCGCCGAGAGCAGGAACAGGATCAACGGATCGTTGAACTGGCGCAGCAGACGTCGCCAGGCGGGGATTACCGGTGGTGCCGGCAGCGCGTTAGCCCCGTACTCGCCAAGTCGCCGCGCAGCTTCGTCACCATCGAGTCCCTGCACGGACGTCGCCAGGTGTGCGAGCACCGCGTCGACGTCGAGCGCATGCCAGTCGATCGGGCGCGCCGCTGCATTCGGGGTGGCGTCGGATGGGGCCATCGGCGCTCCTCGGAGAGTGGAAGATCGTGTCGCGCGACGCTGGGCGCCGGCGGAATCGTGCCTGGATCACGCGATTCTAGACGCCGCGTGGCAGCAAGAGGAGAAAGCTTCGCAGGTACGTCGTACGGGCAGGTTGACGTCGATCAAGCCATTTGATGCCGAGGATTGCGGGAAGAGCGCGCACCGGCCACCCATCGTGCTTTCGCGCCCGGGACGGCTGAAGTCCATACATTGGCCGCCCGTTTACGGGCGATGCTTCTCCGCCGCGTGTCGAAGCGCATCGCCCCCGAAGGGGCTCCTACGTCACCGATTACTCCACCGTCACCGACTTGGCGAGGTTGCGCGGCTGGTCGACGTCGGTGCCGCGCAGCACGGCGACGTGGTAGGCGAGGAGCTGCAGCGGCACGGTGAACACGGCCGGGGCGATCAGGTTGCCGCCGGAGTCGACCTTGATGACGGCGCCACGCACGCCATCGGCCTCGAGGTCGACGGTGTGGTCGGCGAACACGAACAGCTCGCCGCCGCGTGCGCGCACCTCCTCGAGATTGGACTTGAGTTTCTCGAGCAGCTGGTTGTTCGGGGCGACGGTGATCACCGGCATGTCCTCGTCGACGAGGGCGAGCGGGCCGTGCTTGAGTTCGCCGGCCGGGTAGGCCTCGGCGTGGATGTAGGAGATCTCCTTGAGCTTGAGCGCGCCTTCCAGTGCCACCGGATAGTTGACGCCACGGCCGAGGAACAGCGCGTGGTGCTTGTTGACGAAGCGCTCGGCGAGCTGTGCGATCTGCGGCTCGAGTTCGAGCGCGTCGGCGACGCGGCGCGGCAGTTCCGCGAGGTCGTTGACGAGGCGCGTGTAGCGCTCCGCGGCGAGGCCGTTCAGGCGCGCCAGCTCGAGCACGAGCAGGGCGAGCGCGCTCAACTGGGTAGTGAAGGCCTTGGTCGAAGCGACGCCGATCTCCGGGCCGGCGCGCGTCATCAGCACGAGATCGGATTCGCGCACGAGGCTCGACTCCGGCACGTTGCACACGGCGAACGAGCCGAGGTAGCCGCGCTGCTT
>DAOQXO010000147.1:0-3268 GCA_035342635.1 Steroidobacteraceae bacterium | reverse complement strand
GCGCACCTCCTCGCGGATGCGCGCGTCGAGATTGGACAGCGGTTCGTCGAGCAGCAGGATGGCGGGATTGATCGCCAGCGCCCGGCCGAGCGCGACGCGCTGGCGCTGGCCGCCGGAGAGCTGCGTCACCATGCGCGCGCCCAGGCCCTCCAGCCGCAGCATGGCGAGGATCTCCTCGACCCGCCGCCGGATCGCGTCGCGGGCGAGGCCGCGCAGCTTCAGCCCATAGCCGATGTTCTGCGCCGTGGTCATGTGCGGCCACAGCGCATAGGACTGGAACACCATCGCCATTCCGCGCTTGTCGGGGGGCTGCGCGGTTATATCGTTGCCGTCGACCCGGATGCCGGCCATGCCATAACCCGGGCCGCGCGCCGCGAACGAGCGCTGTTCGCCGCCCGCAAACCCCTGGAAGGTCGAGATCGCCCACTGGTTGTTGACGATGTTGAGCAGTACGGGCGCCTGGTAGACCTCGGCGAACACCATGCCGGCGTGGAAGTCGCTTTCCGCGCTCGAGCCTTCGCCTATCCAGGTCGCCGCGACATGGTCCTCGCCCTTGATCGCCGCGGCCATCGCCCAGCCGACGGCCTGCGGGAACTGCGTGGCGAGATTGCCCGAGATCGAGAAGACGTTGCCCTCGCGCCAGTGGTACATCACCGGCAGCTGGCGGCCCTTGCACATGTCGCGCGTGTTCGACAGCAGCTGGCACATCAGGTCGACGAGCGGCCGGCCACGCACCATGTAGATGCCCTGGTTGCGGTAGGAGGGAAACAGCATGTCGCCCGGGCGCAGCGCCATGGTCTGTGCGACCGAGACGGCCTCCTCGCCGTGGCTGCGCATGTAGAAGGAAATGCGGCCCTGTCGCTGGGTGCGCTGCATGCGCTCGTCGAAGATGCGCGTGAGCAGCATGTGGCGCAGGCCCATCTGCAGCACCTCGGGCTCGAGATGCGGATCCCACGCGCCGACCGCACGATGCTCGTCATCGAGCACCCGCACGATGCCGGTTGCCAGCGGCAGCGTAGCCTGGGCCGACACTTTCACGTCCGGGCGCGGCTGCTTGCCCGCGGGCTGCAGTTTCAGGTAGCTGAAATCCGCCTTGTCGCCCGGCCGGGCCGGCGGCTGAGGCACATGCAATCTCGTGCGCGGACGACTCGCCATATCACGACTCCTTGACCCCACCGCCCACTATGCGCCGATGGCCTGCCATGAGCATTGCAAAGATGACCGGAATTACCCAGAATCCGAAATAATTATTCCACTTATTTGCCAGTAGCGGAACATATGCCCCAGTCTGGCCTCGACCGCACCGACCTGCGCATCCTCGATGTCCTGCAGCAGGACGGCTCGCTGTCCGCCGCGGAACTCGCCGAACGGGTGAACCTCGCGGTCACCACCTGCTGGCGCCGGGTACGCCGCCTCGAGGAACAGGGCGTGATCCGCCAGCGCGTCGCGATCCTCGATCGCGAAAAGGTGGGGCTCGGTGTCACGGTGTTCGCCCATGTGAAGCTCGTGGCCCACGGGCGCGACAACCTCGCGCGCTTCGACCAGGCCATCCGCCGCCACCCCGAAGTGCTCGAGTGCTACACGCTGATGGGCGACTGGGACTTCCTGCTGCGCATCGTCGCGCGCGACATCAAGGCGTACGAAGCCTTCTTCCTCGACCAGCTCTCGAAGATCCCGGGCATCCAGTCGCTCAGTTCCTCGATCGCGATGACAGTGGTGAAGGAAACGACCCAGCTGCCGCTCGCGCTGCGCTAACGCAGGCCGCGCAGGTCGAGGCGCAGCACGGTCGCATCCTCGCGCCCGCCTACCGCCTGGTAATAGCTGCGGCGCACGCCGACCGGCTCGAAGCCCATCGACTGGTACAGGCGGATCGCGGCGAGATTCGACGGGCGCACCTCGAGGAAGGCCTCGTCCATGCCGGCGCCGGCGGCCTGCTGGAGCAGGTGGCGCAGGAGGCTCCGCCCGATGCCGCGCCCGCGCATCGCCTCGCGCACGCACAGATTGAGGATATGCGCCTCGCCGGCCCCGTGGCTCATAACGCCATAGCCGATCAGGGCCGGGCCCAGTTCCACGACACGGCAGACGTAGCCCACGCGCAGGCAGTCGCGGAAGATGCCCTCGCTCCAGGGGAACGGGTAGGACTCGCGCTCGAGCGCGGCGACGCGGTCGACGTCGGCCTCCGTCATCGGCCGCAGCTGCACCTCCGGTACCGGCAGGTCATCGCGCTCCGCGGCCATCGAGCAGGTCCCTCGCGAGCTTCAGGTCGTCCCAGGCCTTGCGCTTCTCGGCCGGCGCGCGCAGCAGGTAGGCCGGATGGTAGGTCACGACGAGCGGGATCGCCCGCTCCCCGAACTGGTGCACGCGTCCGCGCAGCCGGGCGACCGCCGCATCGCTGCCGAGCAGCACCTGCGCCGGGACGCGCCCGACCGCTACCATGACGGCCGGTTCGATCAGCGCGATCTGCCGCTCGAGGTACGGCAGGCAACTCGCTGCCTCGTCGGGTCTCGGATCGCGGTTGCCCGGCGGGCGGCACTTCAGCACATTGGCGATGAACACCGTGTCGCGGGAGAGGCGCACGGCACGCAGCATCGAGTCGAGGAGCTGGCCGGCGCGCCCGACGAAGGGCTCGCCGCGGCGGTCCTCCTCGGCGCCGGGCGCCTCACCGACGATGAGACAGCGCGCGCGGCGGTCGCCGACCCCGAAGACCGTCTGGGTGCGCGTCTCGCAGAGGCTGCATTTCGTGCAGGCGGCGACTTCGGCGCGCAGCGCTTCCCACTCGCCGGCGGGGCCAGGCTCGCGCGGCGTTGCGGGCACGGCCATGGGCACGGGCGCCGCCGCGGGAGCATGACGCGACACATAGCAGTCGATGCCAAGCGCCCCGAGATAGTGCGCGCGGCGTGATTGCGCGCCGGCGTTCACAGCCGGCGCAGGCGCCGCACGACCCATTGCGCCGGCGCCGACAACGCGTAGGTCGAGAACATCGCGAGCAGCATCGTCGGCGGATCGATCGCGATCAGCGCGAGGAACAGCGGCACGACGACGAAATAGTAGTAACGCACCCGCTTGTCGACATCGACCTGCTTCAGGCTCATGTACGGGAAGCGCGACACCATCAGCGCGCCGGCAAGCATGGTGACGCAGAAGGCGGCGACCAGTTCGACGAGCGCATCCGTGCCGCGCCACGTGCTCGTGAACCACACGTAGGCGGCCACCACCGCCGCGGCGGACGGGCTCGGCAGCCCCTCGAAGTAGCGCTTGTCCTCGGCGG
>DAOQXO010000146.1:0-3291 GCA_035342635.1 Steroidobacteraceae bacterium | reverse complement strand
TGGTCGGAGCGCCGAGATTTGAACTCGGGACCCCTTGCACCCCATGCAAGTGCGCTACCAGGCTGCGCCACGCTCCGACATTTGTTCGATCCGGACTGCGCACGGCCGGGGACGCCGTGCGGAACTGAATGATACCACCCTGGCCTAGCGGCGCAGGATTCGGAGCAAGTCCTCGAGTTCCATACGCACCTGGCGCACGATCTGCTGGCTCTGCGTGGTATCGCTGCGCGCCTCCTCGCCGGTCAGCTTGTTGCGCGCACCGCCGATCGTGAAGCCCTGTTCGTACAGCAGGCTCCTGATCTGGCGGATCACGATTACGTCCTGGCGCTGGTAGTAGCGGCGATTGCCGCGGCGCTTCACGGGCTTCAGCTGCGGGAATTCCTGCTCCCAGTAGCGCAGCACATGCGGCTTCACACCGCACAGCTCGCTCACCTCACCGATCGTGAAGTAGCGCTTGCCCGGGATCGCCGGCAGTTCGTCGTTATTCTTTGCTTCCAGCATACGCCTCGACCCGCGCCTTGAGCTTCTGCCCCGGGCGGAATGTCACCACACGGCGAGCCGTGATGGGAATTTCTTCGCCTGTCTTCGGATTGCGACCCGGCCGCTGGTTCTTGTCGCGCAGGTCGAAGTTTCCAAAACCGGAAAGCTTCACCTGTTCGCCATTCGACAGCGCCGCACGTACTTCCTCAAAGAATAGATCGACGAGCTCGCGCGCTTCACGCTTGTTCAATCCCAGCTGATTGAAAAGCGCCTCGGCCATTTCCGCCTTGGTCAGGGCCATGCCTACTCTCTTGTTTTCGCATTCAGCGCACCGGCCAGGTCGGCAACGATAGCCGCCACGATACGGTCCGCATCTTGATCAGTCAGCGTGCGAGAATTATCCTGAAAAATCAAGCCTAAAGCGATGCTTTTTCGTCCGGATTCTACTCCGGGCCCCCGGTATTCATCGAAAACGAGAAGGTCTCGCAACAGGCTCGACCCCGCCAAGGTTACACGTTCGCGAATCGCGCTAAAAGGCGTCGATTCGTCGACGACGATGGCAAGGTCGCGCCGCACCTGGGGGAAACGCGAAACTTCCTGGAATCGCGGCATGCCGGTCGCCAGAGCCGCGAACTCGAGCTCGAAAAGCACCGGGACATATGTCAAGTCGAGCGCCCGCACGAGTTCCGGATGCAGTTCGCCGAGCGAGCCTACGCGTCGCCCGCCGCGCAGGATCCCGGCGCTGCGGCCCGGGTGCAGGCACGCGCCCGCGCCCGCCACGAATTCGATGCGTGCGCTGTCGCCGGTCGTGGCCAGCAGGGCCTCGATGTCGCCCTTCACGTCATGGAAGTCAACCGTGGCCTTCGCACTGCCCCACTGCTCCGGCATGCGCGTGCCGCTCGCGACGCCCGCGATCATGTCGACCTCGCGCGTTGCTGCGCCGTCGACGAGGAACACCGTACCGTGCTCGACGAGACGTACACGCTCCTGCTGGTGCCGCTGGTTTTCGCGCAGTGCACGCAGCAGGCCCGGCCACAACGAGACGCGCATGACCGCGAGGTCACTGGCGATCGGGTTGGCCAGCGCCGCAGCCTGCGCGCCGGGGAACAGGCGTGACTGCAGTGCGGCATCGACAAAGGCGAAGTTGATCGCCTCGTGGTAGCCACGCGCGGCGAGCAGTTCGAGCGCGCGTGCCTCATCGGGCTCGGACGAGGGGCGCGCGGCGATCCGCTGCGCTGCGTGCAGTGGTGCCCCGGCAATGGCATCGAGGCCCTGCAGCCGCGCCACTTCCTCGATCAGGTCCGCTTCGATCGTGATATCGAATCGATGGCCCGGTGGCGTTGCTGCCCAGCCTTCAGCGTTGCGCTCGACGATCATGCCGAGCGCACGCAGGTGCCCCTCGACCGCGGCGTCGGCCGGTGCCTGGCCCAACAGCCGCGACAGGCGCGCGCGACGCAGCGGCACCGGCGCGCGCGCGGGCAGGAACTCGGGGCGCTCGACCCTCTGCGTCGGGCCCGGCCGGCCACCTGCGATCTGCGTGAGCAGTACCGTCGCACGCTCGATCGCCTCGACCTGGCCTGCCGGATCGACACCGCGCTCGAATCGCTGGCTCGCATCGGTGTGCAGGCCATGGCGCCGGCCGCGGCCGGCGATGATCTGCGGGCTGAACCAGGCGCTCTCGAGGAAAACGTCGACGGTTGCCGCGCTCACGGCCGTGCGCTCGCCGCCCATGATGCCCGCGAGGCCCACGGCACCGGTGTCGTCAGCGATCACGAGATGATCGGCGGCGAGCTCGATCGTGTTGCCGTCGAGCAGGGTCAGGCTCTCGCCTTCGCGCGCCGCGCGTGCCCGCACATCGCCTTGCAGCTTCGCAAGGTCGTAGGCGTGCATGGGCTGGCCCAGTTCGAGCAGCACGTAGTTCGTCACGTCGACCACCGGGCTGATCGAGCGCTGGCCGGCGCGGCGCAGGCGCTCGCGCAGCCACAGTGGCGTGGCCCGCGTGTTGTCGATCCCGCGAATCACGCGACCGGCAAAGCGCGGTGCGCCCTGCGGCCAGTCGAGGTGCACGGCGCGGCGCTCATCGCTGGCCGGCGGCACGACTTGCAGTGCCGGGCCGGTGATCTGGCGGCCCTCGCCGAACACTGCGGCCACCTCGCGCGCGACGCCCCGCACCGACATGGCGTCCCCACGGTTGGGCGTGACGTTGAGCTCGATGATCTCATCGTCGAGCGCGAGCCATTCGCGCAGGTCGCAGCCGACGGGCGCATCGCCAGGCAGCTCGAGGATCCCGTCCGAGGTCTCCGCCAGGCCCAGCTCCTTCGCCGAGCACAACATGCCGAAGGACTCGACGCCCCGCAGCTTGGCGCGCTTGATCCGAAGCTCGCCCGGCAGCACAGCACCGATTGTGGCGAGTGCGACGCGCAGGCCCGCGCGTGCATTGGCCGCGCCACAGACGATCTGCACCGGAGCCTCCTCGCCGAAGGCCACACTGCAGACCTGCAGTTTGTCGGCCTCCGGGTGACGGGCGGCAGTCACGATCTCGGCGACCACGACGCCCGAGAATGGCGGCGCGGCCTGCGACACGCCCTCGAGCTCGAGGCCCGCCAGCGTGAGGCGCGTGCCGATCGTGTGCGCGTCCGCACCGACATCCACCCACTCCTTGAGCCAGGACAGCGGCAGCTTCATGTCAGGCGCTCGCGAACTGGCGCAGGAAGCGCAGGTCGTTGTCGAAGAACAGACGCAGATCGTTCACGTCATAGCGCAGCATGGCGAGCCGCTCGATGCCGAAGCCGAACGCATAACCGGTCCAGC
>DAOQXO010000145.1:0-3328 GCA_035342635.1 Steroidobacteraceae bacterium | reverse complement strand
GCACGACTACTACGGTCGTGCGCACGGGTTCCGTGCCTGGCCCCGCCGTTGACGCCTTCCTGAAGGAGGCCCACCCGCAGCTGCGCCAGCAGGTCGAGAAACTGCGCCGCGGACCGGCGCGCGAGATCGATCTCAAGGAACTGCTCGCCACGGTCAGCGACTACTACGAGCAGGTGGACGAGGAGCGCCGGGGCATCGTGCGCTCGATGCAGCTCA
This sequence comes from Steroidobacteraceae bacterium, assembly GCA_035342635.1. Taxonomy (GTDB): domain Bacteria; phylum Pseudomonadota; class Gammaproteobacteria; order Steroidobacterales; family Steroidobacteraceae; genus CADEFQ01. Next base: position 3,112 of record DAOQXO010000145.1, on the reverse strand, counting down.
TGTCGGATGAGGCGCGCTCGTTGACGCGCGAAATCACCGAACAGTCGAGCGGCCACCTGCAGCTGATCCTCGACAACATCAAGGACGTCGTGGTCACCGTCGACGGCGACGGCGCGATCGAGTCCTTCAACCCGACCGGCGAGCGCGTGTTCGGCTACTCGCAGACCGAGATCATCGGCCGGCGCATCGACCTGCTGCTGCCGGCGCTCGCGGAACAGCATGTCTCGGTCGTCGCGGGCCTGCGCCGCTTCGCCGCGAGCAGCGAGGACACCCACATCGACCTCGCCTCGAGCGAGACCGCGGCGCGCCACAAGGACGGCAGCACCATCCCGGTCGACATGGCGGTGAGCCGCGCGCGCATCAATCGCCGCGAGCTGTTCGTCGTCTGCGTGCGCGACGCGACCGAGCGGCGCGAATCCGAACGCGCGCTGCGCGAGAGCGAGGCGCGCTACCGCACGCTGGTCGATCACGCGCCGGAAGTGATCGTGGTGATCGACGCGGACACGCTGCGCTTCACCGACGTCAACCAGAACGCCGAGCGCTTCTTCAAGATGACGCGCGAGCAGCTGCTCGCGGCCGGTCCCGAGCAGCTCTCGCCGCCGAACCAGGCCGACGGGCTGCCGTCGATGGGCCCGACCCGCGGCAACATCGATCGCGCGCTGGAAGGGACGCCGCAGATCTTCGAGTGGATCCACCGCGATGCGCTCGGCAACGATATCCCCTGCGAGGTGCGCCTCGTGCGGCTGCCGGATTCGCAGCGCCGCATCATCCGCGGCAGCATCACCGACATCACCGAGCGCAAGCGCGCCGAGCGCATCGCGGCCGGCGAGCGCGCGGTGTTCGAGCGCATCGCCGCGAATGCGCCGCTGCAGGACGCGCTCGAATCCATCGGCGAGCTGGTCGAGTCGGTCTGCGTGAACCAGCATTGCGTGATCAGCGTGCTTGCGGCCGACGGCGCATCCTTCGAGTACATGGTGGCGCCGCGCCTGCCGGAGCGGCTGCGCGCGGTGCTCGACGGATCGACGATCGACATTCGCAACGGCTCGTGCGCAGCGGCCGTGTATCTCGCGAGGCAGGTGCTGGTCGCGGACCTCGCCAACGATCCGTTCTGGCAGTCGCGCCGTGAGGCGGCGATCGACTGCGGGGTGCGCTCCACCGCTTCGATGCCGATCAAGGGTGGCTCGGGCAAGGTGCTGGGAGCGCTCGGCGTCTACCGGGCCGATGTGGGCCTGCCGACGCGATCGGAGCTGCAGCTGCTGGCAGATGCCGCGCAGCTGGCCGGCATCGCGATCGAGCGACGGGCGGCCGATGCGGCGCTGCGCAGCAGCGAGGCGAAGTTCCGCCAGTTGTTCGAGAACGCGATGGAGGGCGTCTACCAGAGCACCCGCGACGGACGGCTGCTGTCGGTGAACCCGGCGTTCGTCCGCATGCTCGGCTACTCCTCGGCCGAAGAGCTGTATGCGCTGCCGAGCGCCTCGATGTGCTACTGGCATCCGGCCGACCGCGCCGAATTTGCGCGGCAGCTCGAGCGCGAGGGCATGATCCGCAATGCCGAATTTCGCCTGCGACGGCGCGACGGCCAGCAGATCGTCGTGCTCGAGAGTGCGCATGCAATACGCGATGACGCGGGCCACATCGTCGGCTATGAAGGCACGGTGGCCGACATCACCGAGCGCAAGCAGGCCGAGCAGGCCGTGTTCGCGGAGAAGGAGCGCGCGCAGGTCACGCTGCAGTCGATCGGGGACGCGGTGATCTCGACCGATGCGGCCGGAAACATCGACTACCTGAATCCGGTCGCGGGCCTGCTGACCGGCTGGAGTGCGGACGAGGCGCGCGGCCGGCCGATTGCCGAGGTGCTCTCGATCGTCAACGAGGCGACGCGTCTGCCGTGCGAGAATCCGCTGCTGGTTGCGCTGCGCACCGGTGAGCAGGTCGGCCCCGGCGAGCAGAGCGTCCTCATGAGCCGCAACGGCCAGTCCATCGCGATCCAGGATTCTGCCTCGCCGATCCGCGATCGCGTCGGCAAGATCATCGGCGCGGTCATCGTCTTCCACGACGTGACGAAAGAGCGCCGCCTGAAGCGCGCGCTCGCCTACCAGGCGAGCCATGATGCGCTCACCGGGCTCATCAATCGCCGCGAATTCGACAACCGGTTGCACGAGGCCGTGCAGGCCGCGCGCCGCGAAGGCGCCCGCCACGCACTGCTGTACGTCGACCTCGACCAGTTCAAGCTGGTCAACGATACCTGCGGACATCCCGCGGGCGACCGCCTGATCCGCGACATCACCGGCCTGCTGCAGACGCGCGTGCGCGCCTCGGACACGATCGCCCGCCTCGGTGGCGACGAGTTCGGCGTGCTGCTCGAGTCCTGCAGCCTGGAGCAGGCGGGCGTGATCGCCGAGGGCGTGCGCCAGGCCGTGCGCGACTATCGCTTCGTGTGGGGCTCGGCGAGCCTGTCGGTCGGCGCGAGCATCGGCGTGGTCGAGATCAGCGCGGAAACCGAGAGCGCGGCGAGCGTGCTGTCCGCGGCCGACATCGCCTGCTATGCCGCCAAGGACCAGGGCCGCAACCGCATCCACGTCTACGACGGCGGCGGCACGGCCACGCGCCACCGCGAGATGCACTGGGTCGCGCAGGTCACGCGCGCCGTGGACGAGGGCCGGCTCGAGCTGTACTGTCAGGTGATCCGGCCGATCGGCATCGCGCGCATCGCGCAGCCGTTCGCGGAACTCACGGTGCGCCTGCGCGACGAGCAGGGCGACATCGTGCTGCCGGGCAAATTCATCCCTGCGGCCGAGCGCTACAACGTGATGAGCATGATCGACCGCTGGGTCGTGCAACGCGCCATCGACCTGCTGCGCGAGCACCGGCGCGCGGCGCCGCTGTTCGCCGTGAATCTCTCCGGCACCTCGCTCAACGACCAGGGCTTCCTCGAGTACGTGCTCGGGCGCATCGACGACGACAGCGTCGCGCGCGGCCTGTGCTTCGAGATCACCGAGACCGCGGCGGTGGCGAACCTGCAGAACGCGACCTATTTCATGCAGGAACTGCGCGCGCGCGGCTGCCGCTTCTCGCTGGACGATTTCAGCAGCGGCCTGTCCTCGTTCATGTA
>DAOQXO010000144.1:0-3361 GCA_035342635.1 Steroidobacteraceae bacterium | reverse complement strand
AGGCCGCCCATCTCGATCGGGTCGACGCGCGTCGCGTCGAGGCCGTCATTGAAGACGACGATGGCCGTGGCCCCCGCAGCCTGCGCCATCTCGTACTTGACGACGAAGCCGCAGGTGCCGCGACGGATCAGCGCCACGTTGCCGGCGATATCGCCCGCATTGGTCAGCGCCGCACAGCCGTCGATCGGCGTGGCCGGCACGAGGTTGCCCGAGATGGGTCCAACCTCGCCAAAGGTCACGGGACCTGCGCCCTCGAGCGAGGGATAGACGCCGGCGAGATCCGCCGGCGCCGTCACCGTGAAGCGCGAAGAGAGCCGCCCACCGGGGATGTTCGCCGCGGTGGAGATCGCCGCGCTCGCGACACCCGGCGCACCGGTGACATAGGGCGTATTGCCTTCATTGCCGGCCGAGGTCGCGACGATGATACCGACCGCCGCGGCGTTGTTGGTCGAGATCGCCGACGGATCGTCGGGCGAACCAAGCGGCGAACCGAGACTCATGTTGATCACGTCGAGGTGATCGCTCATGTCGCCGTCAGCGTTCGGATCCATCGCCCATTCGATGGCGAGCGAGGTGAGCGAGGTGCTGCCACCGGCGTCGCCGAATACCTTCAGTGCATAGAGGCTGGCACCGGGCGCGACGCCCGGGCCGATGCTGCCCGGCACGCCGACGCCCGCCGCAGAACCGGCGACGTGGCTGCCATGGCCACCGCGGTCGAGCGGATCGCCGTCCGGCGCCGGCACGGAGCCGGTCACGTTCGCGTTGTAGGTCGGGCCCGCGAAATCGTAGCCGCCCACCACCTTTGCCGTGGGGAAGCTGCCCGGCTCGACGATGTTGCGATTGTTGGCCGCGTAATCGGCCGGATCGCCGCTACCGCCGAAATTGGCGTGGGTGTAATCGATGCCGCTGTCGATGACACCGATCGATACGCCCTCGCCGGTCCCGAGCGCTGCCCACACTGCCGGCGCACCGGTCCACGGCACGCTTTCGGCGTTGTCGAGCGTGTGGATCTCGACCTGACCCACCGAGCGCACGCCCGGCAGCGAGCGCAGGGTCGGGATCTCCGACGGCCTCACGCTGACTCGAAAGCCGTTGGCGCCGACGCGCTGGGCCGAGAGGATTTCGGCACCGACACTTTCCAGCGCCGGCCGGAAGCGCGCCTGCTGCTGCGAAACGCGCTGCGCCTGCGCGCGCTGCGCGGCGGGCGCAGCATACTCGCCGGTGCGGGCGATGCTCTCGGCGTTGAGTTCCGCCACTGCGGGCTCGTCGAGCCGCACGAATACCTGCACGCGATCTTGCTGACGCGCGACCTTCTTGCCGTGCATGTTGAACGTACGGCTGGTATCCGCGGAGCGATGCCTGCTCTTGTCGGACGCTTGTGAGAGGGGCGCGGCAACCAAAGCCGCGGTGAACAAGGCGAGCGCGAGTTTCGATCGCGTCGCACGCACAACCTGTGTCATTTCCCTGTCCCCGGTTGTAGTTGTAAGTTCGGGGAAACTACTCCCGCGGGTGACAGGATTCAACCGGCGGGGCCGGTCGCGAGGACGGGCGCATGCGACATAATGCCGCCCGGTCGCAGGCACACACGCTGTGCGGGTCAGGGACCGTCCCTGGTCCGTTGCCCGCCGACGCTAACGTGAGGCGCGCGCGGCGAGATTCGCGTTGGCGAAATCCCAGTTGGCCAGGTGAGCGAGGAACGCGGCGATATAGTCGGCGCGGCGCTGCTGGTAGTCGAGGTAGTACGCGTGTTCCCACACGTCGAGGGTCAGCAGCGGCACCTGGGGCCCGGTGAGCGGCGTCGCTGCATTCGAGGTGGCCACGATCCGCAGCGTTTCGCCGTCGAGCACCAGCCACGCCCAGCCGCTGCCGAACTGGTCGGCGGCCGCCTTGCTGAACTGCTGGCGAAAGGCGTCGTGGCTGCCGAAGTCTTTCTCGATGCGCTGGGCGATCGGGCCGACCGCATCGCCGCCCCCGCCCGGTCGCATGCTCTTCCAGAGGAAGTCATGGTTCCAGGCCTGCGCCGCCGAGTTGAACAAGGGTCCGGGCTTTCCCGCCTCGGCACGGACGATTTCTTCGAGCGAAGCGGATTCGAGCGCGGTGCCCTTCACCAGCGCGATGGTCCTGTCGACATAGGCGGCATGGTGTTTGCCGTGGTGTACCGAGAGGGTCCTGGCCGAGACGTGGGGCTCGAGTGCTTCGAGCGGATATGGCAGTGGGGGTAGAGTTACGGACATGGGGGGTCTCCTCGTACTTGACCTCCTAGTATCGCTCATTAATGGCGCTGCAACGCCGCGCTTCATGTCTCATGGCATCGGTCCGAGTGGCACGTCCTGCGTCACGCGCACCACGCCCGGAATGTCGTACAGGCGCTCGAGCCGAATGCCGGCCGGCACGAGGACCGTCACGACGACGGTGCCCGGATTCTCACCAGTGCCGCGCAGCGGCACGTCGTCGAAGCCCGGCAGGCGCGCGATCCCGGCCGCCTCGAGTCGCGAGGCGATCGCCGTCGCCGAACTGTCAGCACTGAATTCCAGCAGCACGGTACGCATCATGCCGCAAGCACAGCCCAGGCAGCCTCGGCATCGATGACGCCTGCACCGAATCGGGGATTCCACGCGTCACCCGCCGCGCCCCGCCGCGCCGTCGCGCGCAGCGCTTCGCGGGCGCGATCCTGGCTGACGCCGGCGCGCGCGCCCGCGAACAGGCCGAGCACACCTGCCACCACCGGGCATGCTGCGGAAGTGCCGTTGTCGCTCGCGAAGAAACCCTCGAAATGGCTGAAGCCGCATACGTCGGGCTTTTCGGGCGACAGCGCCGCGGGTCCCTCCGAGCTGTAGCCGATCCACTCGCCGCGCAGGTTCACTGCGCCGACGCAGATCGAGCGCGCATGGCCACCTGCGCCCCAGATGCCGCGCCCCGGCCCCTGGTCCGCGCCGCAGCGCGCGTCGGCGCAAGCGCCACCGCAATTACCGGCGGCAAATGCCACCAGTATCCCGGCATCCAGCAGTTCGATGAGCTTGCGCGTGAAGACGTGGTCCGGATTGCGTGTGTAGTTCGACGGATCGCCTGGCGGAAACGGATCCCAGGCTTCCTGATAGAGGCCCCAGCTGTTCGACAGCACCTGCGGCGTGCCATCCGCCGCATGCTGCACCAGTGCGCGGTGAAAGGACTGCAATGCACTCGAGAGCAGGCCAGCGATGCCCGCGCCGGGTGCCGTCTTGCCGATCGAATAGTCGTGAAAGCGGGCCTGCGGGCAGGCGATCGCTGCATCGAACGCGCACATGTTGCCGTGCCCCTCCCAGGCGACGCGTGCGCTACCCGGCGGCGCGGCGGGATCGGGCGACCAGCCACCGACCACCGG
>DAOQXO010000143.1:0-3418 GCA_035342635.1 Steroidobacteraceae bacterium | reverse complement strand
CATGGGCCCGAACGGCTCGGGCAAGAGCACGCTCGCCTATGCGCTGGCAGGCAGGCCCGGCTACGAGGCGGAAAGCGGCAGCGTGCAGTTCGATGGCCAGGACCTGCTCGCGATGCCCGCGGAGGAGCGGGCACGCGCCGGCGTGTTCCTCGGCTTCCAGTACCCGGTGGAGATCCCCGGCGTCAACAATGTCTACCTGCTGAAGGCTGCGCTCAATGCCCGCCGCAAGGCTGCCGGCCTGCCCGAGGTCGACGCTTTCGAGTTCCTCGAACTCGTGCGCGGCAAGATGAAGTTCATGCAGATGGACGAGGGCTTCCTGTCGCGCGGCGTCAACGAGGGTTTCTCCGGCGGCGAGAAGAAGCGCAACGAGATCCTGCAGATGCTGGTGCTCGAGCCGCGGCTCGCGCTGCTCGACGAGACCGATTCCGGCCTCGATATCGATGCCATGAAGGTCGTCGCGCGCGGCATCGAATCGCTGCGCGGCCCCGAGCGTTCGATCGTGCTCGTGACCCACTACCAGCGGCTGCTCGATCATGTGCGCCCCGATCGTGTGCACGTACTCTCGCGAGGACGCATCGTCAGAAGCGGCGACGCGGCACTCGCGCTCGAACTCGAGCGCCGCGGCTACGACTGGGTGCTGGGGGCCGACGCCGCATGAGCGCGATCACGCAACTCGCCTCGGACCACGAGGCGGTGCTCGCGGCGCTGCCGGCGGGTGAGGTTTCGCACGCGGCGCGGCGCGCCACGCTCGAGATGCTCGCCGAGCAGGGCCTGCCCGGCCCGCGCGAGGAGAACTGGCGCTACGCCAACCTGCGCCCGCTCGAGCAGCTGCGCTTCACGCCGCGTCTCACGCCCGATGCCGCCGCGCTGGCGCAGGCCACGGAGCTGCTCCCTGCGCCGCTCGCGGGATTCGATCGCTACGTCGTCGTCGACGGGCTGTTCGCTGCGCCACTGTCCGCGCCGACCGGCACTGCGGGGGATGTCGAGGTCGCGTTGCAGGCAGGCATCGATGCCGGCTACGGCAGTGCGGGCGGAGATGCGCGCTTCGGCGCGCTCGCGAGCGCGTTCGCACCGCAGGCGATCCGGGTTGCCGCCGGGGCGGGAGCCGCCCGCGATATCGAAGTGGTGTTCGTGGCCACCGCCGCCGGCAGCGAGGCCGCTTCCTACCCTGCCCTGCTGGTGAAGCTCGCCGCCCAGGCGCACCTGCGCCTCGTCGAGCGTCACATCGGGGCCTGCGACGCGGCGACTTTCGCCAACGCGGCGCTGGCCATCGAGGTCGGTGCGGCCGGGCAACTGCGGCACGTGCGCGTGCAGCAGGCCGGCGCGCAGGCCACGCATTTCGAGACGCTGCGCGCCGAAGTGGCGGACAGCGCGGAGTACCTGCTCGATACCGTCGCGCTCGGTGCGCAATCGGCGCGGTCGACTACCCACGCGCGGCTCGCGGGCCGCGGCGCGCGCATCGCCTACAGCCGCTCGGTAGCGGTCGACGCCACGCGGGTGAATGACGCCGTGGTCGTGATCGAGCATGCCGCTCCGGCCACCATCACGGCGCAGGACTATCGCGGCATCGCCGCCGGTCGCGCGCGCGTCGCCTTCAACGGCCACGTCATCATGCGAGCGAATGCCGCGGGTTCCGCCTCGAGCCAGTCGCTGCGCAGCCTGCTGGCCGGACCGGGCACCGAGGCCGACGTGCGACCGCAGCTCGAGATCTACACCGACGACGTCAAGGCGAGCCACGGCGCGACAGCCGGCAAGATCGACGAACAGATGCTGTTCTACCTGCTCTCGCGCGGCATCGAGCGCCGCACGGCACAGAGCCTCCTGAAATGGGCGTTCCTCACCGAGCTCATCGCGCGCATTCCGATCCCGGACCTGCGCGCACAGGTCGAACGCGCCTTCGCGCAGCGCTTCACCGGCGAGGATGCCGCCGTCACCCGGGAACTCGTGTAATGGTCACCGCGGCTGCCATCGCCACCCGCCGGCTCGACGCGGCGCGAGTGCGTGCCGATTTCCCGATCCTCGCCCGCAAGGTCAACGGGCAGCCGCTCGTGTACCTCGACAGCGCCGCGTCGGCGCAGCGCCCGCGGGCAGTCATCGCCGCGGTCGATCACTACGAGACGCATCTGCATGCCAACGTGCATCGCGGCGTGCACACGCTGAGCCAGGCCGCGACCGACGCCTTCGAGGGCGCGCGCGAGCGCGTGCGCCGCTTCATGAACGCGCGCTCGACGAAGGAGATCGTCTTCACGCGCGGCACGACCGAAGCGATCAACCTGGTCGCGCAGTCCTTCGCACGACCCCGCCTCGGGCCGGGCGACGAAATCCTCATCACCTGGCTCGAGCATCACGCCAACATCGTGCCGTGGCAGATGGTATGCGCGGCCACGGGCGCCACGCTGCGCGTCGCACCGATCGACGAGCGCGGTGAGCTGCGTTTCGACGAGTTCGAGGCGCTGCTGTCGCCGCGCACGCGACTGGTCGCGGTGGCGCACGTCTCGAACGCGCTGGGGACCGTGCTGCCGGTGAAGGACATCGTCGCGGCGGCGCATGCGCGCGGCATACCGGTGCTGATCGACGGCGCGCAGGCCGTCGCGCACGGCGGCGCCGACATGCAGGCGCTCGACTGCGACTTCTACGCATTTTCCGGCCACAAGCTCTACGGCCCTACCGGCATCGGCGTGCTGTACGGCCGCGAGGCCCTGCTGCGCGAGATGCCGCCGTGGCAGGGCGGTGGGGACATGATCCTGACGGTGACTTTCGCGGGCAGCACCTGGAACGAGCTGCCGTGGAAGTTCGAGGCGGGCACACCGAACATGTCCGGCGCGGTCGGCCTGGCGGCCGCGATCGACTATCTGGAGGGTCTCGGCCCGGATGCCGTGCATGCGCATGAGCAGCGGCTGCTCGCCAGGGCCACGGCGGCGGTGCAGGGGATTCCCGGCCTGCGGATCATCGGCACCGCGCGCGACAAGGTCGCCGTGCTCTCGTTCACCGTGGAAGGCGTACATCCGCACGACCTCGGAACGATTCTCGACCATGAGGGGGTCGCGATTCGCACCGGCCACCACTGCGCAATGCCGGTCATGGATTTCTTCTAGGTCGCGGCCACCGCGCGCGCCTCATTCGCCTGCTACAACGACGACGCCGACGTCGACCGGCTGATCGCGGCGCTGCACGCCGCGCGCGAGGTATTCGCCTGATGGACCTGAAGGAGCTGTACCGCGACGTGATCCTCGATCATAACCGCCAGCCCCGCAACTTCGGCCGGCTCGTGCCCGCCGACGCGAGCGCCGACGGCTACAACCCGCTGTGCGGCGATCGCCTGACCGTCTACGTGAATCTCGATGGCGAGCGGATCCGCGACGTACGTTTCGACGGCAAGGGCTGTGCGATCTCGGTGGCCTCCGCGTCGCTGATGACC
>DAOQXO010000142.1:0-3476 GCA_035342635.1 Steroidobacteraceae bacterium | reverse complement strand
CGACATGCTCTTGGCCTCCGGCCAGGATTCAACGGCTGCGCGCTGCGATTTTCGTCATTTCGGTCCGCACGTTGCAGCGGTGCACGGACCGTCGGTCGTCGATGTCTGCTGGCCCGGGGCCGACAGACTCTGGTGCTCACGAGCGGGATCGAACCGCTGACCTCGTCCTTACCAAGGACGTGCTCTACCAACTGAGCTACGTGAGCAAATCTTTGGAGCGGGTAGTGGGAATCGAACCCACGTCATCAGCTTGGAAGGCTGAGGTTCTACCATTGAACTACACCCGCGCTGATGTCCACTCCGCCCGCACAACGCCAGTCCCGCTCAACTGGTGGAGGGGGTAGGATTCGAACCTACGAAGGCGTAAGCCGGCAGATTTACAGTCTGCTCCCGTTGGCCGCTTGGGTACCCCTCCGCAAAAACGAGCCGCGTATTCTCGTGTCCAGCCGGCGACCTGTCAATGCAGTTGGCGCGCGTCTTGCTTGGACCGCCCACTGCAATGCACACCTTAGCTATGTGGATGCGCGGGACGTGGCGGATGCGCGGGGCGTGGGGGTCACGATGTCATGCACGACGCGCGCCGCGAGACGCGCCGTGCGTCCGTCGGGGTCGAGCCTCGGCGCGAGCTCCGCCACTTCGGCGAGTACCACTTTCGACTTCGCCGTGCCATGACCGGCACGCGCAAGCACATGCGCGAGCAGCGCCAGGCCCAGGTCCGGCGCGAGCCCGCGCCCGGCAGGTGCGCTGACCCCGGGTGCCGCAGCCGCAGGAAACGCGTCCAGGCACACGCTCAGCTGCAGGGCGTCGAGTTCGTCGATGAAGGCGTCGACCGCGCGACGGGCCGGCTCCCAGCCGGCCCAGGTGAGGGCTTCATCGGACAGCCAGCGGGCACCGCATTGTTGCGCGATATGAAACAATGCTGGCGTATTCGATGCTCTCGAGATTCCGAGGCAGAGGTATCGAAATGCACGGTCTTTCGAATTAAGAGATTGATAGATCTGAAAAAATGGCGTACCTGAGCTCGGTGGCCCCTGCCTCAGGTCGAAGTGCGCATCGAAATTGATGATGCCGTAGCGCGACAATCGGCCGCTATCCTCGAGCGCGGCGGCGGCCCCCTGGAACGAGCCCCAGGCGATCTCGTGGCCCCCACCGAGCAGCATCGGGAAATGCCCCGTGGCCAGCAGCGTCGCAACACGCCCCCCGAGCGCTCGCTGCGCACCCTCGAGGTCGCCATCCACGCAGGCAATGTCCCCGGCATCGTAGAGCGCACCTCCTGCGGCCCCATGCCACGCGAGCGGCGCGAGCGCGCGGCGCAGCGCGCGCGGGCCCTCGCTGGCACCGGTGCGGCCCTGGTTGCGGCTGACCCCCTCGTCGCAGGCGAAACCAAGCAGGGCAGTTCCAGGGGGCGATTCCGCCGTGAGCGGCTGCACGACCTGGTGCCAGCGGCGCCCGCTGTCGCCATCGCCGGCGTCGATCCGACCCCGCCAGTCTTCGGTCAGCATGGCCTTCACAGTGCACCCCGCGCGAGTGCGCCGCGGCGAATCACCGCGCGGCAGCGATTGAGCCCGGTCCAGTAACTCAGCTCGTGCGTGCCCGCTGCGTCCCAGACGACGAAATCCGCGCCGGCGCCGGCGGCGAGGCTGCCTTGCGCCGGCGCAAGTCCCAGCGCCTGGGCCGCATGACAGGTCACCCCCGCGAGCGCTTCCTCGGCATGCAGGCCGAACAGGCGACACCCCATGTTCATCGCGAGCAGCAGCGAGGCGCAGGGCGAGGTGCCCGGATTGCAGTCGGTCGCGACCGCGAGCGGCACGCCCGCCGCACGCAGCAACTCGACCGGCGGCGGGCGGACCTGGCGCAGCGTGTAATACGCCACAGGGAGCAACACGGCCACCGTCCCCGCCGCCGCCAGGCGCTGCACATCCGGCCCGGAGATTTCCTCGAGATGGTCGCAGGACACGGCCGCGAACTCCGCGGCCACCTGCGCACCGCCGACATCGGCGAACTGGCCCACGTGCATGCGCACCGGCAGGCCCAGTCCGCGCGCGACCTCGAACAGCGCGCGTGACTGCGCGGCGCTGAACGCGCCCCGATCGCAGTAGACGTCGACCGCGTCGACGAGCCCGCGGCGCACGAGTTCCGGCAGCCACTCGCTCGCAAGCGCGTGCAGGTAATCGTCGGCGCGGCCCGCGAACTCCGGCGGCACCGCGTGCGCGGCGAGATAGCTGGTGCGAACGACGACGTCGTGCCTCGCTCCGAGCGTGCGCGCCACGCGCAGCATGCGCGCTTCGTCCTCGAGCGTGAGGCCGTAGCCGGACTTGATCTCGAGCGCCACGACGCCCTCGCGCAGCAGTGATTCGAAGCGCGGCAGCGCCGCCTCGTACAGCGCCTGCTCGTCCGCCGCGCGTGTTGCGCGTACCGTGGCGAGAATGCCGCCGCCGCGACGCGCGATCTCCTCGTACGACACGCCGCGCTGGCGCTCGGCAAACTCCGCCGCGCGATCCCCGGCGAACACGAGGTGGGTGTGGCAGTCGATCAGGCCGGGCGTGACCAGCCGCCCGCCGAGGTCGTGCACGGCGGAACAGTTCGCGCGGCGCTCCGGGGCAAGTGCTGTCTCCGCGCCGACCCAGTCGATGCGCCCACCCACCGTGACGATCGCGTCGGCCTGCGGATGCGCGGCGTCGGCCACGGACGTGCAGGTCACGACCCTCGCGTTGCGCCACAGTGCCGCGGGCGGCGGCATCGTCATTGCCCGCCGAGGAACGGCAGGTCGAGCCCCTGCTCTCGCGCGCAATCGATCGCAAGGGCATAGCCGGCATCGGCATGGCGCATCACGCCGCTCGCCGGGTCGTTCCACAGCACGCGTTCGATGCGGCGCGCGGCCGCATCAGTGCCGTCGCACACGATCACGACTCCGGCGTGCTGCGAATAGCCGATGCCGACGCCACCGCCATGGTGGATCGACACCCAGGTCGCGCCGCTCGCGGTGTTGAGCAGCGCATTCAGCAAGGGCCAGTCGGCGACCGCGTCCGAACCGTCGAGCATCGCTTCGGTCTCGCGGTTCGGGCTCGCGACCGATCCCGAATCGAGGTGATCGCGGCCGATCACGATCGGCGCCGACACTTCGCCGCTGCGGACCATTTCGTTGAAGGCGAGGCCCAGGCGATGCCGCTCGCCCAGCCCGACCCAGCAGATGCGCGCGGGCAGACCCTGGAACTGGATGCGCTCGCGCGCCATGTCGAGCCAGCGGTGCAGCGCGGCGTCATGGGGCAGCAGCGCCTTCACCTTTTCATCGGTGCGATGGATGTCCTGCGGATCGCCCGACAGCGCGACCCAGCGGAACGGACCGATGCCGCGGCAGAACAGCGGCCGAACATAGGCCGGCACGAAGCCCGGGAAGGAAAATGCCTCGCGCACACCTTCATCGAAGGCGACCTGGCGGATGTTGTTGCCGTAGTCGAAGACCGGGATGCCGAGCT
>DAOQXO010000141.1:0-3539 GCA_035342635.1 Steroidobacteraceae bacterium | reverse complement strand
CCCCACTGCTGCCTCCCGTAGGAGTCTGGGCCGTGTCTCAGTCCCAGTGTGGCTGGTCGTCCTCTCAGACCAGCTACGGATCGTCGCCTTGGTAGGCCATTACCCCACCAACCAGCTAATCCGACTTCGGCTCATCCATCAGCGCAAGGTCTTGCGATCCCCTGCTTTCAACCTCAGTTCGTATGCGGTATTAGCCAATCTTTCGACTGGTTATTCCCCACTGAAGGGCAGATTCCGAAGCATTACTCACCCGTTCGCCGCTCGCCGCCAGGATTGCTCCCGCGCTGCCGCTCGACTTGCATGTGTTAAGCACGCCGCCAGCGTTCAATCTGAGCCAGGATCAAACTCTTCACTTGAAGATTTTGAACATCAACATGAATGGCTCAAAAGTTTCATTGCTGGACTTTTGGTCACTCGGTTTTTGCATCCTCAAGACGCATCGACGCGAGTCCCCACACAAATTACCTGTCAAATTTTTAAACAGCAGCCTGCGCGCTCGGCGCAGGCGGGGGGCGGAAGTATAACGACCGCCCCGATTCCGTCAACTTCCCGCCGACAACAAGGCACCTGCCGCGTTTCCGCGGGGCACTTACCGGGGGAAGGGCGCGCAGTATAGCCGGGCAATCCGGCCTGTCAACGCATTGCAGTGCATCGTGCCGGGTTCCCTGTTTTCCGGCTATTGCCCGATACCGTGGCAATGACCGAAAGCCGGCAACCCGACGCCAAATCAATCTCTTGCGACGACCTTGACGCGGGCGAAGCGGCGTGGCCCGACCTGCAGGACGTGCGTGGCGCCGATCGGCAGCCTCAGGGCGGGGTCCGAGACCTTCTCGCCGTCGATCCGCACCGCCCCTTCGGCGATCTTGCGGCGCGCTTCCGAGCCGCTCGCGGCGAGCCCCGTGCCCGCGGCCAATGCCGCCGTGAGGGCGATATCGCCGCTCTTCGCGTCGGCATAAACGAGAGTCTCGGGCAGGTCGGTCGGCAGCACCTTGTCGCTGAAGCGCGCGATGAACCCGGCCTGGGCGCGCTCGGCCGCGGCGGCATCGTGGAAGCGACCGACGATCTCGCGCGCGAGCTCGAACTTCACGTCGCGCGGATTGCGCCCATCGGCGACCGCGCGCTTCAGCGCCGCGATGTCACCGAGCGGACGGAACGAGAGGAGCTCGAACCAGCGCCACATCAGATCATCCGAGATGCGCATCACCTTGCCGAACATCTCTTCGGCGGGCTCCGTGATGCCGATGTAGTTGCCGAGGGATTTCGACATCTTCTGCACGCCGTCGAGCCCCTCGAGCAACGGCATCGTCAGGACGACCTGCGGCTCCTGGCCGTACGCCTCCTGCAGCTGGCGCCCGACGAGCAGATTGAATTTCTGGTCGGTGCCGCCGAGCTCGACATCGGCCTGCAGCGCGACGGAGTCATAGCCCTGCACCAGCGGATAGAGGAACTCGTGGATCGAGATCGGCTGGCCGCCCTTGTAGCGCTTCGCGAAATCATCGCGCTCGAGCATGCGCGCGACCGTGTGCCGCGCCGCGATCTCGATCAGGCCCGCCGCGCTCATCGTGCCGAACCAGCGCGAATTGAACTCGATGCGTGTCCTGTCCGGATCGAGGATCCTGAAGATCTGCTGCTGGTAGGTGCGCGCGTTGGCCTGCACTGCTTCCGGCGTAAGCGACGGCCGCGTCGTATTGCGCCCCGTCGGATCGCCGATCAGCCCGGTGAAGTCCCCGATCAGGAAAATCACCTCGTGGCCGAACTGCTGGAACTGGCGCATCTTGTTGATGAGCACGGTGTGCCCGAGATGCAGGTCGGGTGCAGTCGGATCGAAGCCGGTCTTGACGCGCAGCGGCTTGCCGCGTGCAAGCTTCTTCGCGAGCTCAGCCTCGACCAGCAGGTCCTGTGCGCCGCGCCTGATTTCGGCGAGCTGGGCGGCCACGACGTCGGTCATGCGGGGAGAAGTCCTTGAGTCTCGATGGGGCTGCGACTCTAGCAGCCGGTGTGCAGGCCGTCATTGCACCGCGCTGCCCGCACCCGGCCCGGACCGCCCGTCGGCGCCGCCGGCCGCGCGGCAGTTTGTGCGTCCGGTCACAGCCGCCGCCGCCGCATTGCGGGGCAGGCGATTGACCGCCAACCGCCCCTCGGTTACGGTCGCAATACCTTAATGATCAAGTGATTCCATGCGTTTCGATCTCGGCCGCAAGTGGCGTGACCTACGCGTCTCGAGCGCACTCGGGATGAAGGTCGGCTGCTGCGCGCTGCTCGCCATCGTCTGGGCGCGCTACGAACCGCAGCCGACAGCCCAGGGCCCGACCGAGTTCTCGGTCGCGAGCGCGCTGGAACTCACCGAAGCGGCGCTCGGCGATCACGCGCCCGCCGCGCACGCGGGCATTGCCGGCAGCGCGATCGAGGTGATCGTCCGTCGCAACGACACGCTCGACAAGATCTTCCGCAACCTGCAACTGAGCCTCGCCGACCTCGCGACACTGCGCTCGCTACCGGACCTGCGCACGGCGCTCGACCGGCTGTATCCCGGCGAGGCGCTCACGCTGTTCCATGATGGCGCCGGCAAGCTGCTCGGCCTCGAGCGCCAGCTCTCGGAGAGCGAGCGGCTGCAGGTCGCGCGCGCCGACGACGGCTTCCGGACCCACATCATCGAGATCCCGGTGGAGCGCACGGTGCGTACCGCCACCGGTACCATCACGAGCTCGCTGTTCGAGGCGGCGCGCGACGCGGGCGTGTCGGACCAGACGGCAGTCGCGATCGCCGACGTGTTCGCATGGGACATCGATTTCGTGCTCGACGTCAGGACCGGTGATCGTTTCATCGTCACCTATGAGCAGCTCGCGCAGAACGGCGAGTATCTGCGCGACGGCCCGGTGCTGGCGGTG
This sequence comes from Steroidobacteraceae bacterium, assembly GCA_035342635.1. GTDB lineage: Bacteria > Pseudomonadota > Gammaproteobacteria > Steroidobacterales > Steroidobacteraceae > CADEFQ01. The sequence goes on along the minus strand of DAOQXO010000141.1, from coordinate 651 downwards.
AAGTTCATCAACCAGGGGCGCGAGTTCCGCGCCGTGCGCTACGTCGATCCCGAGGGCAGCGCGCGCTACTTCACGCCCGAGGGTCGCAGCCTCAGGAAGGCCTTCCTGCGCGCACCGCTCGAGTTCACGCGCGTTTCCTCGCGCTTCAACCCGAACCGCAAGCACCCGGTACTTAACCGGATCCGCGCCCATCGCGGCGTCGATTACGCCGCGCCGACCGGCACGCCGGTGCGTGCCGCGGGCGATGCGCGCGTGCAGTTCCGCGGCGTCAAGGGCGGCTACGGCAATGTCGTCGAACTGTCACATGCCGGTGGTGTAGTGACCGTCTATGGCCACATGTCGCGCTTCGCAAAGAATCTGCGTACCGGGCAACGCGTCTCGCAGGGACAGGTCATCGGGTATGTCGGCAAGTCCGGCCTCGCGACCGGACCTCACCTGCATTACGAGTATCGCGTGCGCGGCGTGCACAAGGATCCACAGAAGGTGAAGCTGCCGACCGCCGAGCCGCTGCCCGACGTGCTGCTCGCAGACTTCCGCGCGCAGACCGCGCCGCTGATCGCCGGCCTGGACCTCGACGTCCCGGTATTCGCCGCGCGCTAGTGGCCTGTAACAGTCATTTGTAGACTATAATGGCGCCCATGACAGGCGCCA
>DAOQXO010000140.1:0-3591 GCA_035342635.1 Steroidobacteraceae bacterium | reverse complement strand
CTGCAGCGGCGCTTTCCGCGCGACATGCAGACGCTCTATCGTCTGCTCGACACCCTCGACGATGCGGCACTCGCGGCGCAGCGACGGCTGACCGTACCCTTCGTGCGCGCCGTGCTCAGCGGCCCGGACTAGCGATGCGCGCCGCGAGCTCGGCGACGCGCCGGCCGAGCACCTGCGCCAGCGTCTTTTCCTCTTCCGAGAGCGTGGGCCCGGTGGCGTGCGCCGCGACGTGCGAGGCGCCGTAGGGCGAGCCGCCCGTGCGTGTCGTCGACAGCTCCCGTTCCGTGAACGGGATGCCGACGATGTACATGCCGTGGTGCAGGAGCGGCAGCATCATCGACAGCAGCGTCGTTTCCTGTCCGCCATGCTGGGTCTGGGTCGAGGTGAACACGCCGGCCGGCTTGCCGGCGAGCGTGCCGTCGAGCCACAGGCTCGAGGTGCCGTCGAGGAAATACTTGAGGGGCGCGGCCATGTTGCCGAAGCGCGTGGGACTGCCGAGCACGAGCCCGCGCGTCTCGCGCAGGTCGGCGAGCGTGGCGTAGGGCGGGCCGCTCGCCGGCACCGGTTTCGCCGGCGCTTCGCTCTCGGCGCTCACCGGCGGCACGGTACGCAGTCGCGCCCCCATGCCCGCGACAGCCTCGATGCCGCGGCAGACCTGGCGCGCGAGCTCGGCGGTGGCACCGGTGCGCGAGTAATAGAGGACGAGGATCTCGTTCATGGGCGCATTGTAGAATCGTCGCCGATGGTCGCGCGCAAGTGTTTGGTATCGGGACGCGTGCAGGGCGTCTTCTACCGCGCCACGGTGGCACGCCGCGCGCGCGAGCTCGCCATTCTGGGCCACGCGCGCAATCTGCCCGACGGGCGCGTCGAGGTGCTGGCCTGCGGTGCGCCGGAAGCCGTCACGCACTTCATCCAGGCGCTATGGGCGGGTTCCACCGCCTCGAGGGTGACCGCCGTCGAAATCGAGGAACTCGACCTCGCGCCCGATCAGCGACCGAGGGGCTTCGAAACCGGCTGAGCGCTCACAGAGGCTGAAAGGCCGAGGTCGTCGGCGCCGTTCCACCGGCTCCAGCTGTTGATCACGAGGTCGGAATAGGTGCGCCGGCCGACGCTGCCGTTGTAGCGCGCCAGTGCCTTCTGGATGTTGTTGCTCTCGTACCGGAGGTAGTAGCGCAGGATCGCGCAACCCATGCGGATGTTCGGGCCGATCTGCGTCAGCTGGTGGCGCTGCATGCCGAGCTTCTCGGGCCAGAACGGCATGATCTGCATGAGCCCGACCGCGCCTGCGTACGAGACGGCCCAGCGATCGAAGCGACTCTCGATGTCGATCACCGCCATCACGAGGCCCGGGGGCAGGCGCACTTCGCCCTTGCGGTGCGCCTCGCAGAACACGGTGCGCAGGATCTCCATGCGCTCGGCCTTGTCGGGTACGCGCTTGACGAGGCGCGGCTCCATCATCGTGAACCACACGGCCGATTCGTATTCGTCGGGGAAGCACTCCGCCTGGGCAATCGCGCGCTCGATCACCGAGCGCAGGCCCGCTTCCTCCTGTTGCCCGTCGGCGGGCGCCGACTGCGCGGCGCTGGCGAGTGCCCAGGCCGCAAGCGTCGCGGCTGCAAGGCCGGCGCGTCGCGCCCGCGGCTCAGCGCGGCGCGAGTCGCGAGCGGAGGAAATCCAGCGCGCCATCGAGCGCCATGTCCTCGCTATCGGTCGCGCGGCGGTGCCGGTACTCGAGCTTGCCGGCGTCGAGCCCACGCTCGCCCACGACGATGCGATGCGGGATGCCGAGCAGCTCGGCATCCGCGAACTTGGCGCCGGGGCGCGCGTCGCGGTCGTCGAGCAGCACTTCGATGCCTGCGCGGGTGAACTCTTCGTAGAGGCGGTCGGCGGTTTCACGGACTCGTGGCGACTTCGCGAGGTTGATCGGGACCAGTACCACCTGGAACGGCGCAATCGGCTCCGGCCAGATGATGCCACGATCATCGTGGTTCTGTTCAATGGCCGCCGCCACGACGCGCGTCACACCTATGCCATAGCAGCCCATCAGCACGGTGGTGCTGCGCCCGCCCTCGTCGAGCACGGCGCAGTTCATCGCCTCGCTGTACTTGCGGCCGAGCTGGAAAATGTGCCCCACCTCGATGCCGCGCACGATCGCGAGCCTGCCGGTGCCCGTGGGGCTCGGGTCGCCCTCGACCACGTTGCGGATGTCGGCGACCTGCGGCTCGGGCAGGTCACGGCCCCAGTTGACGCCGGTGAGGTGCGTGTCGTGCGCGTTCGCGCCACAGACGAAGTCGGCCATCACCGCCGCGCTGCGATCGGCGATGATCGGGCACTTGAGCCCGACCGGCCCGACGAAACCGGGCTCCGCGCCCGAGGCCGCAAGCACCGCCTCGGCGCTCGCCATGCGCAGCGGCGAGGCGACCCCCGCGAGCTTCTGCGCCTTCACGGCATTCAGTTCATGGTCGCCGCGCAGTACGAGCGCCACGACACCGCCGTCGGCGCCGTCGACCAGCAGCGTCTTCCCGCACTGCGTCGCCGGCACCCCGAGGAACCCGGAGAGCGCGGCGATGGTGCGCACTTCCGGCGTCGCCACGCGCGCGAGTGCGGCCGTGGCCGGCGGGCGCGGTGCGGCCGGAGCCACCGCCTCGGCCATCTCGAGATTCGCCGCATACGCGTCGCCGTCGGAGAACACGATCGCGTCCTCGCCGGAATCGGCGAGCACCTGGAACTCCTCCGAGGCGCTGCCACCGATCGCGCCGCTGTCGGCGCGTACCGCGCGGAACTCGAGGCCCATGCGCGTGAACATGCGCGTGTAGGCCTCGCGCATCGCGGCATAGCCCTCGGCCATCGACGCCTCATCGAGGTGGAAGGAATACGCATCCTTCATGATGAATTCGCGCCCGCGCATCACGCCGAAGCGCGGCCGGATCTCGTCGCGGAACTTCGTCTGGATCTGGTAGAAGTTCACCGGCAGCTGCCGGTAGCTCTGCAGTTCGCGGCGCACGAAGTCGGTGATCACTTCCTCGTGGGTCGGGCCGATCACGAAATCGCGCTCGTGCCGGTCCTTCAGGCGCAGCAGCTCCGGACCGTACTCGCCCCAGCGACCCGACTCCTGCCACAGCTCGGCAGGCTGCACCGCCGGCATCAGCAGCTCGAACGCGCCGGCCCGGTCCATTTCCTCGCGCACGATGGTCTCGACCTTGCGCAGGGTCAGCAGGCCGAGCGGAGTCCAGGTGTAGATGCCCGCGGCCAGGCGGCGGATCAGGCCCGCGCGCAGCATCAGCCGGTGGCTGACGAGCTCCGCCTCGGCGGGCGTGTCTTTCATCGTATTGATCGGGTAGCGGGACCAGCGCATCGGCGAAACGGGCTCCATTGGCGGTACGACAGGGGGGCGGCGCATCTTATATGATGCGCGTCATGTCCACACTGAGCCCCGACTCCGCGCCGCGCAGTCGCGGTGTCTACCTGCTGCCGAACGCGTTCACGACCGGCTGCCTGTTCGCCGGGTTCTACGCCATCGTGGCCGCCATCGACGGCAATTTCGACCGCGCCGGCCTCGCGGTGTTCGCGGCGATGCTGTTCGACGGCCTC
>DAOQXO010000139.1:0-3611 GCA_035342635.1 Steroidobacteraceae bacterium | reverse complement strand
GCCGAGATCGTCGACGGCGTCACCAAGCTCGACCAGATCAAGTTCAAGAACCGCGAAGAAGCTCAGGCCGAGAGCTTCCGCAAGATGCTGCTGGCGATGGTGCGCGACCTGCGCGTCATCCTGGTCAAGCTCGCCGACCGCACCCACAACATGCGCACGATCGAGGCGATGGCGCCGGCGCGGCGCCGCGCCATCGCGCGCGAGACGCTCGAGATCTACGCGCCGATCGCCGAACGGCTCGGCCTCTACAACCTCAAGCTCGAACTCGAGGACCTCGGCTTCCACGCCGCGCATCCGCAGCGCTACCGCGTGCTCGAACGCGCGCTGAAGCGCGCGCGCGGCAACCAGAAGGAATTCCTCGGCAAGATCGCCGCCCAGCTGCGCACCGCCTTCGAGAAGGCCGGCATCGAAGCGAAGGTGGAGACCCGCGAGAAGCACCTGTACAGCATCTACAAGAAGATGCAGCGCAAGCGCGCGACCCTCGCCGACATCGTCGATGTCTACGGCCTGCGCATCATCGTCGACAGCGTCGACACGACCTACCGCGCGCTCGGCGTCGTGCACAGCGTCTACAAGCCGATGCCGGGACGCTTCAAGGACTACATCGCGATCCCGCGCGTCAACGGCTACCAGTCGCTGCACACGACGCTGTTCGGCCCGAACGGCGTGCCGATCGAGGTGCAGATCCGCACCCACGACATGCACGTGGTGGCCGAATCGGGCATCGCGGCGCACTGGAAGTACAAGGCCGGCGACATGAGCGTCGCGCAGCGCGAGCGCACGCGCGAGTGGCTGTCGAACCTGGTCGAGATGCAGGGCGAGGGCAGCTCCGAGGAGTTCCTCGAGAGCGTCAAGGTCGACCTGTTCCCCGACAAGGTCTACGTATTCACGCCGAAGGGCGAGATCCTGCGCCTGCCGCGCGGCGCGACCGTAGTCGATTACGCCTATGCGGTGCACACCGGCGTCGGCAATCGTTGCGTGGCCGCCAAGGTCGACCGGCGGCTCGCGCCGCTGCGCACGGTGCTGCGCAACGGCCAGACGGTCGAGATCATCACCGCCAAGGGCGCGATGCCGAACCCGGCGTGGGTCAATTTCGTGGTCAGCGCCAAGGCGCGCAGCGCGATCCGCCAGTACCTGCGCGGACTGCGCCGCTCCGAGGCGATCGAGCTCGGCTCGCGCCTGCTGGGCCAGGCGCTCGCGGAGTTCAAGAGTTCGCTCGAGCAGGTCGCGCCGTCGACGATGCAGGCCGCGCTGGCCGAACTCGGCATGAAGGACAAGGACGAACTGTTCGAGAAAATCGGCCTGGGCGAGCGCCTCGCGCCGCTGATTGCGCGCCGCCTGCTGCCGCCGACGCCCGAGGAGGCCGAGAGCGGCGTGCCGCCGCCGCTCGCGGTCGCGGGTACCGAGGGGCTGCTGGTCACTTACGCGCGCTGCTGCTTCCCGATTCCGAACGACCCGATCATCGCCTTTCTGTCCACCGGGCGCGGAATCGTCGTGCACCGCGAGGACTGCGTGAACGTCGAGGACTACCGCAAGCACCCGGAGAAGTGGCTCCCGGTCGTCTGGCAGGCCCAGGCCGACCGCACTTTCGTCTCCCAGATCCGCGTCGATGTGGCCAACCGCATGGGCGTGCTCGCCGCGGTCGCCGCCGCGATCTCGACCACCGAGACCAACATCGAGCACGTTTCGATCGAGGAACGCGACAGCGAGATATCGGTGCTGTTGTTCGAGGTGCGGGTGCGCGACCGCAAGCACCTCGCGAACCTGCTGCGCACGATCCGGCGGATGCCCGACGTGCTGCGCGTCAATCGTACAATTGCCGCCCACTCACCTTCGAAGGTACGCACATGACTCGCAGGGTTTTCCACACCGACAAGGCGCCGGCGGCGATCGGCACTTATTCGCAGGCCGTGCGCGCCGGCGACACGATCTACATATCGGGACAGATCCCGCTCGACCCGGCGAGCGGCGCGATGGTCGAGAACGACATCGAGGCCGAAATCCGCCGCTGCTTCGAGAACCTGAAGGCGATCGCCGAAGCGGCCGGCGCGGGCCTCGACCGCGCCGTGAAGTTCACCGTGTTCCTGACCGACTTAGCACACTTCGCCAAGGTCAACGAGGTGATGGCGACCTACGTCGAGAAGCCCTACCCGGCGCGCGCCGCGATCGGCGTCGCGCAACTGCCGAAGGGCGCGCGCGTCGAGATCGAGTGCGTGCTGCACGTCGGTTGACCGCGACCGAACAGCGACCGGTCACGGCGCTGCGGGGCGTGGGGGCGGCGCTCGCCGAACGCCTGCGGCACCTCGGCGTCGAGCAGGTCCAGGACCTGCTCTTCGTCCTGCCGCGCACCTACGAGGACCGCACCCGCACGACGCCGATCGGCGCACTGCTGCCGGGCATGCGCGCGGTGATCGAAGGCGAGGTGCAGCTCACCGAGGTCACATTCCGTCGCCGGCGCCAGCTGCTCTCGCGCCTCGCGGACGGCTCGGGACACGTGACGCTGCGCTTCTTCCACTTCTCGACGAGCCAGCTGCAGGGGCTCGCCCGCGGCACGCGCCTGCGCTGCTTTGGCGAGGTGCGTCGCGGGCCGCTCGGTCTCGAGATCGTGCATCCGGAGTACCGGCGCATCGACAGCGGGGCCGAGCCGCTCGAGGAAACCCTGACGCCGATCTATCCCGTGACCGAGGGCGTGACCCAGGGGCGGCTGCGCGCGCTGGTCACCCAGGCACTGGGTGAGCTGCGCACTGCCGGTGTGCGCGAGTGGCTGCCCGCTCCGATCCTCGAGTCGCTGCGACTGCCGCCGCTCGGTCGCGCGCTCGAGTACGTCCACCGCCCGCCGCGCGACGCGAAGCTCGAGGCGCTCGCCGCTGGCCGGCATCCGGCGCAGCGCCGCCTCGCCTTCGAGGAGCTGCTCGCGCACACGCTCGCGCTGCGACTCGTCAAGCACACGGTGCAGGCCGCGCCCGCCGCTCCGCTCGCGGACCCGGCGGCGCTCGAAGCGCGTTTCGTCGACGCGCTGCCCTTTGCACTGACCGGTGCGCAGCAACGGGTCCTCGCCGAGATCGACACCGACCTCGCAGGCGCCCAGCCGATGGTGCGGCTCGTGCAGGGCGACGTGGGCTGCGGCAAGACGGTGGTAGCCGCGGCTGCGGCCGCGCGCGCCGTCGGCAGCGGCATGCAGGCGGCGCTCATGGCACCGACCGAGTTGCTCGCCGAGCAGCACTGGCGCAGTTTCGAGGCGTGGTTTCGCCCGCTCGGCCTGCCGGTGGCGCACCTGTCGGGCTCGACGCCGGCGCGCATGCGCGCGAGCGCTTACGAGGCGATCGCGTCGGGCGAGGTACAGCTGATCGTCGGCACGCATGCACTCTTCCAGGAGGGGATCGAGTTCGCGCGCCTCGCGCTCGTGATCGTCGATGAGCAGCACCGCTTCGGCGTGCAGCAGCGGCTCGCGCTCAAGGAGAAGGGTGATCGCAGCGGCGCGACGCCCCATCAGCTGATCATGACGGCGACGCCGATCCCGCGCACGCTTGCAATGACCGCCTATGCCGATCTGGACGTGTCGGTGATCGACGAGCTGCCGCCGGGACGCACGCCCGTGAAGACCGTGGCCT
>DAOQXO010000138.1:0-3744 GCA_035342635.1 Steroidobacteraceae bacterium | reverse complement strand
GCGCGTGGACGTCGCCGCCGCCGAGCGTCTCGGCGTCGATCTCCTCGCCGGTCGCGGCTTTCACGAGCGGCGGGCCGCCGAGGAAGATCGTGCCCTGTCTCTGTACGATGATCGTTTCATCGGACATCGCCGGCACGTAGGCGCCGCCGGCCGTGCAGCTGCCCATCACGACGGCGATCTGCGTGAGGCCGAGCGCGGACATCCGCGCCTGGTTGTAGAAGATGCGCCCGAAGTGCTCGCGGTCGGGGAAGACTTCGTCCTGCAGCGGCAGAAAGGCGCCGCCCGAGTCGACGAGGTAGACGCACGGCAGGGCGTTCTCGAGCGCGACCTGCTGGGCGCGCAGATGCTTCTTCACCGTGAGCGGGTAGTAAGTGCCGCCCTTGACCGTGGCATCGTTCGCGATCACCAGCACTTCGCGACCGTGGACGCGGCCGACTCCGGCGATCAGCCCGGCGGCCGGCGCATCGCCGTCGTAGAGGCCGTGTGCGGCGAGCGGCGCGATCTCGAGGAAGGGGCTGCCGGGGTCGAGCAGGGTGCTGATGCGCTCGCGCGGCAGCAGCTTGCCGCGTGCCGTGTGGCGCGCCCGGGCCTCGTCGCTGCCGCCGCGTTCGGCGCGCGCCAGCTCGGTGCGCAGTTCCGCGACCAACCGCTCCATGTGGGCGCGGTTGGCGCGGAATGCGTCGCTGGCCGGATCGATCGTCGAAACGAGGCGCGCCATGGCGCGGCAGCTTACAGCAGCTCGATCGCGATTGCCGTAGCCTCGCCGCCGCCGATGCACAGCGAGGCAATGCCGCGCTTGCCGCCCGTGCGGCGCAGCGCGTGCACGAGCGTCGACACGATGCGCGCGCCGGTGGCGCCGATCGGGTGGCCGAGCGCGCAGGCGCCGCCGTTGACGTTGACGCGCCCATGGTCGATGCCGATGTCGCGCATCGCGGCCATGGTGACCACCGCGAACGCCTCGTTGATCTCATAGAGGTCGACATCGCCGGCCTTCCAGCCGAGCCGGTCGAGCACCTTGCGGATCGCGCCGACGGGTGCGGTGGTGAACCACTCCGGCGCCTGGGCGTGGCTGGCGTAGGCGAGCACGCGCGCGAGCGGTTTCACTCCGAGGCGCTGCGCGGCCGCCTCGCTCATCAGCACCGCCGCCGCGGCGCCGTCCGCGATTGACGAGGACGACGCGGCCGTGACCGTACCGTCCTTGCGGAACGCGGGCTTCAGGCCGGGGATCTTCTCGATGTTGCAGGTGAACGGTGTCTCGTCGCGCTCGACCACGACCTCGCCCTTGCGGCCCTTGACGGTCACCGGCGAGATCTCGGCGGCGAATGCGCCGTTGTCTACGGCCACGAGCGTGCGGCGCACGGACTCCGCCGCGAAGGCGTCCTGCTCGGCCCGCGAGAAGCCGTACTTGTCGGCCGTGCTCTCCGCGAAGCAGCCCATCATCTGGCCGTCAAACGGGCTCTGCAGGCCGTCGTAGAACATGTGGTCGAGCACTTCGCCGTGCCCCATGCGATAGCCGCCGCGCGCCTTCGGCAGCAGGTAGGGCGCATTGGTCATCGACTCGAGACCACCGGCGAGCACGACGTCGGTATCGCCCGCGCGGATCTGGTCGGCGGCCATCATGATCGCCTTCAGCGCCGAGCCGCACATCTTGTTGATGGTCGTCGCCGGCGTACTCGCCGGAATGCCCGCACCGAGCGCGGCCTGACGCGCCGGTGCCTGGCCGAGGCCGGCCGGCAGCACGCAGCCCATGATTACTTCCTGGATCACGTCGGGCTTGATGCCTGCCGCGGCGATCGCGCCGCGGCAGGCGGCGGCGCCGAGCTGCGTGGCGGTGGCGCCGGCGAGTGCGCCCTGGAATGCGCCGATGGGCGTGCGCTGGGCGGCGACAATGACGACGGAGGAGGCGGGGGCTTTCTGGCTCATGGGGACTTTCCTGCAGTGGCACCGCTCACGCGCGGTGCGAGGCCGTTGACGAAGAACTCGATGAAGCGGTCCGCGATCGCGCTCGCCGACAGCGAAGCGTCATCGCGGTACCAGTGTGCAATCCAGTTGAGCGCGCCGGCGATCGCGAAGGCGACCATCTTGGGGTCACCGGCGGCGATCGAGCCATCGCTGATGCCCTGGCGCACAAGGCGCCGGATGTCCTGGTCGATCTCCGACTTGAGCGCCTTGATGCGCGCGCTCATCTGCGGGCTCAGGTCCTGGTCTTCGGCGCGCACCATGCACCAGCCGAAATCCGAAGTGATCGCCTCGGCGTAGCCGCGCACGACCGCGATCAGGCGCTCGCGCCCGCTTGCATTGGCATCGCGCGCCTCGCCACACGCCGCTGCGATGCGCCCGAGTCCCTCGCGGAAGCACTCGAACAGCATCTGCTCCTTGTTCGAGACGTAGTAGTAGAGCGTCGGCTTGGTGACATGCAGCACCGCAGCGATGTCGTCGAGCGAAGTGTTGTGGTAGCCGCGCTCGCGAAAGGCGCGCGCGGCCGCCAGGATGACCGCGTCGCGCTTCAGCTCGCGCTGGCGTTCGCGGTCGGCCGGCGGCACATTCCAGGGTGAGCTTGGCCTCGTCATGTTCCCGCGATTATACTTGCCGGTATAAATCCTACCAGTCGGTAACATTACCCATGAGCAGCCGCACGGCCCAGCAGGGACAGCCCCCCGTCACCGACGCGGATCCGGGGGGGCTGCCGCTGCGCTTCGTCAGCGCCGCCTCGCTGTTCGACGGCCACGACGCTGCGATCAACATGATCCGCCGGCTGTTGCAGGCGCACGGCGCCGAGGTCGTGCACCTCGGTCATAACCGGAGCGTCGCCGACATCGTGCGCGCGGCCATCCAGGAAGACGCCGACGCGATCGCGGTGAGCTCCTACCAGGGCGGCCACAACGAATACTTCGCCTACATGGTCGACATGTTGAAGGAGTTGGGCGCGGCACACATCCGCGTGGTCGTCGGCGGCGGGGGCACGATTTCACCGCAGGAGATCGCCGCGCTCGAGGCGCATGGCGTCGAGAAGATCTATACGCCTGAAGATGGCCGCCGCCTGGGCCTGAACGGCATGATCGACGACGTGTTCGAGCGCGTGCGGCGTGCGCAGAAGCCCGCCTACGAGTTCGCGCCGCTCAATCCGCAGGACCCGCAGCATCTTGCGCGCACTATCTCGTGCCTCGAGGGCGCGCTCGGCACCGCCACCGCGCGCGCGCAGATCGCGCGCGCGATCGCGCGCAACGAGCGCCGTGCGCCGGTGATCGGCATCACCGGTACCGGTGGAGCGGGCAAGTCGAGCCTCAGCGACGAACTGCTGGCGCGCTTCGTGCGCTTCTTCCCGGGGCGCAACATCGCGGTGGTCGCGGTCGACCCGACCCGCCGGCGCTCCGGTGGCGCGCTGCTCGGCGATCGCATTCGCATGAACAGCCTCTCCTCCGAGCGGCTGTTCATGCGTTCACTCGCCACCCGGCGTCGCGACAGCGCGACCAGCGAGGCGCTGCAGGACGTGATCGCGCTCTATCAGCTCGCGGGCTTCGACCTGATCATCGTCGAGACCGCCGGCATCGGCCAGAGCGACACCGGCATCGTCGACATCGTCGATCACTCGATCTACGTGATGACGAGCGAATACGGCGCGGCGAGCCAGCTCGAGAAAATCGACATGCTCGACTTCGCCGACATGATCGTGCTCAACAAGTTCGAGAAGCGCGGCGCCGAGGATGCGCTGCGCGACGTGCGCAAGCAGTGGCGGCGCAACCA
>DAOQXO010000137.1:0-3984 GCA_035342635.1 Steroidobacteraceae bacterium | reverse complement strand
CGCTCGCCAAGGTCGCCTCAGGCGGCGAACTCGCACGCCTGTCGCTCGCCGTGCAGGTCGCGCGCGGTGGCCGCGAGGGTCGCTGCATGGTGTTCGACGAAGTGGATGCCGGCATCGGTGGGGCGGTCGCCGAGATCGTCGGCGCGGAACTGCGCGCGCTGGGCGATCGCAGCCAGGTGCTGAGCGTCACCCACCTGCCGCAGGTCGCCTCGCAGGGCCATCACCACCTGCGGGTCAGCAAGCTCACAGACGGGAGGACGACCCGCACCCAGATCGTCGCGCTCGACGGCGACGCGCGCGTCGAGGAACTCGCACGCATGCTGGGCGGCGTGGAAGTGACCGACAAGGCGCGCGCCCACGCGCGCGAGATGCTACGGCTTTCGCGAGGGGCAGTTCGGGCGGCGACAGCGCCCGTAAAGAACAAGTGAGTGATCGCGGATCTCGAACCCGAGCCGGGACGCGACCGCGTTCTGGCGCTCCTCGATACCGGTTTCCACGAACTCCTCGACCTTGCCGCAGTCGAGGCACACGATGTGGTCGTGGTGTGCGCCCTCGTTCAGCTCGAACACCGCCATGCCGTTCTCGAAGTGGTGGCGCACGACGAGCCCCGCGGCCTCGAACTGCGTGAGCACGCGGTACACGGTGGCGAGCCCGATGTCCTCGTTCGACTCCAGCAGTTGCTTGTAGATGCCCTCGGCGCTCTGGTGGCGCGGCGTGCCTGACTCCAGGATCTCGAGGATCTTGAGTCGCGGCAGGGTCACCTTCAGACCGGCCTTGCGGAGATCTTTGCCTTCCAAATCAGGTGCTCCCGGTTATCATTAGTCTATTATCCCCCATATCCGCACCATGCAACCACCCTTGACCCGCCTCGCACGCCTCGCCGTGCTCGCCTTCGCCCTGTCCGGACTCGCCGGCGCCTGCGTCTACCGCATGACGATCCAGCAGGGCAATTACCTCGACCCCGATGCGGTCGCCAAATTGCAGGAGGGCATGACCCGCAGCCAGGTACGCTTCCTGCTCGGCACGCCGATGGTGCCCGATGCGTTCGACGAGAATCGCTGGGACTACCTCTACTTTCTCAAGCAAGGCCGCATCAAGGAGCCCGAACGGCGCCGGCTCACCGTCTGGTTCGAGGACGACAAAGTTGCGCGCATCGAGAAGGTGAACGTGCTCGCACCGGTGCTCGTGCCGACCACTCCTGCGCCCTCGGCACCGCCGGCCGAGGATACGGAGCGCGCGCCCGTGCAGGCCCCCGAGCCCGACCAGGCGCCGCCGCAAACCGACGACGCGAATCCCGCCGGCTAACGGCGCCCTGCCCGGCGCGCATTCGCCACGCGCGCCCTGCGCGCCGCGCGCGGGTCGAGGCCGAGCGGCCGATAGATTTCGATGCGATCGCCATCGGCGAAACGCTGGTCGCGCGCGCAGACGGCACCATGGATGCCGACGGTTGCGCCGTCCCAGTCGATTTCCAGCTGGCCTGCCGCGCCGGAGCTGGCCACCGCGCTGCGCACGGCGCGCAGCGCATCCGCCACGGTGGCTTCCCGAGGCAACTCGAGCGGCCACAGCCATTGGGCATGCGGGAGCGCATAAGCCACCGTACAGCGCTTCATGGCGGCGCGTCCCGCAGGCTGCGGGCACGCGCCACGAACGCATCGACCAGCAGACCCGCCGTCTCCTCGAACAGGGAATCGAACAGCGACGCGCTCAGCCGGTTCGCGAACTCGAAGCGCAGCGTGAGCTCGATGCGTGTGCCCGCGTCACCGATCGGTACCAGGGTCCAGGCGCCGTGCAGGCGCTTGAACGGGCCGCGCAGGTGCTCCATCGTGATGCTGCGCACCGGATCGAGGATGTTGCGGGTCGTGAATTCCGTCTGCAGCGGACCCCGGCGCACACCGAGGGTCGCGACGATCTCGGTATCGCTCTCCGACTCGACCACCGCCGTCCTGCACCAGGGCACGAACTGCGGATACGACTCGATGTCGTTGATCAGCGCATAGATCGCCGCCGGCGGCATCGCCACCAGCGCCGAGCGTGTCACCTGCCGTTCCCGCATGGCGCAATTGTCTACAATACGGCGTGGCCAAGGAAAAAAATTCCGACCGACCGATCGCCGAGAACCGCAAGGCGCGCTTCGACTACTTCATCGAGGACCGCTACGTCGCGGGTCTCGCGCTCGAGGGCTGGGAGGTCAAGGCGCTGCGCGCCGGACGCGCGAATCTCACCGAAGCCTATGTCTACCTGCGCGGCGGCGAAGCCTTCCTGATCGGCGCGCATGTGACGCCGCTCAACACCACCTCGACCCACGTGCACGCCGACCCGACCCGCACGCGCAAGTTGCTGCTCAATCGCCGCGAGCTCGACCAGCTGGTCGGCGCCGTCGAGCGCAAAGGCTACACCATCGTGCCGCTCGACCTGCACTGGGAGAAGGGCCGCGCCAAGCTCTCGATCGGCCTCGCCAAGGGCAAGAAGCAGCATGACAAGCGCGCGACCGAGAAGGACCGCGACTGGCAGCGCGACAGGCAGCGCGTGCTGAAGCGGCGCTGATCGTGGATAAGCCCGACTACGCCATCCTCGGCGCCGGCGCCCTGGGCTCGGTGTTCGGCGCGCATCTCGCGCGCGCCGGCCACCGCGTCATGCTGCTTGCGCGCGGCGAACGCGCCGCGCAGATCGAACGCGAGGGGGTCACCCTCCGCGGCCTCGCCGCATTCACGATGCCGGTGCCTGTGCTGCGCGATCCATCGGCGCTCAGCGCGGCGCGCGTGCTGATCGTCGCGACCAAGACGCCAGGCACCGCGCAGGCGCTGGCCGCGCTGCGTCACGCCGCCTTCGACGCCGCCTTCTCCATCCAGAACGGCCCCGGCAAGAACGAACTGCTCGCTGAGGCTTTCGGGCGCGAGTGCGTGCTCGGCGCGCTGGCCGACACCAGCGCCGAACTGCTCGCCGATGGCGCGGTGTTGTTCACCCGAAATGTCAGCGTGACTATCGGCGAACTGCCGGCGGGCAGCAGCGAGCGCGTGCGGCGCATCGTGCACGAAATCGACGCCTCGGGCGTGCGCTGCAAGGATTCGGCGCAGGTGCTGTCGCTCGAGTGGTCGAAGTTCTGCGCATGGACCGGACTCATGGCCGTGGCGGTGACCACGCGGCTGCCGACATGGAGATTCCTCGTCGATCCGGACTCCGCGCTGGTGATTGCGCGCATCGTGCGCGAAACGGCGCGCCTCGCGCAGGCGCTCGGCATCGCGCTCACGGACGAATCGGTGCTGCCGGTCGCCAGCATGGCGAGCGGCACCGAAGCGGACGCTGTCCGCAGCATCACCGCCGCGGGCGAGCACTCTCGATCGACGGCGCCTGGTCATCGCGTGTCGTCGCTCCAGGACCTCGAGCGGGGCCGCCCGCTCGAGGTGCACCAGACGCTGGGCTACGCCGTCGCCAAAACCAGGGAACTCGGGCTCGAACTGCCGCTGCTTGAGACCTTCTATTCGCTTGTTGCAGCGCTCGATCCGGCGCGGCAGCCGCGCGGGACTTGAATCCGGCCCGATCGGCTATACTTACCAAGTACCTGTTTGGGGGCGACCGGTTTCGACGTGGGTTGCGAACCTTCAGGGGCGTACCGAGGCGCATGGCCCTCGTTAATCACTGTGCAAAACTTAGTTGCCAACGACGACAACTACGCTCTAGCCGCCTAATCACGGCTGACCTCTGACCAGCTGGTGCCTATGCCACTGAATCAGGGGACGCGCTCATAGGATCGCGGGCCTCCGTGCGACGGGGTGGTTCCGCTAAGAGTTACCGTCCGCTGGCTGAGCGTCTTCCCTGCTCCTCGGGTAGCGTGAGGCGAGAAACAAAGAGAGAGCTACGTACGTAGATCCTGAAGTCTAGGACTTGCGGACGGGGGTTCGATTCCCCCCGCCTCCACCAATAACAAGGGTCTGGATAGTCTCCAGGCCCTTTTTCTTTGCGCGAATCCCCGCGTGGCGCGGGGTT
>DAOQXO010000136.1:0-4033 GCA_035342635.1 Steroidobacteraceae bacterium | reverse complement strand
TCGAGCAGGACCAGGCCCTGGGTTTCGGTGCGCGAGGCGAACACGAACACGTCGGCTGCGGCGTAGCAGTCGGGCAGGCGCTTGCGACGCTCGAGGTAGCCGACGAAGCGCACCGTGCCGGCCAGCCCCGCCTGCAGCGCCTGGCGCTGCAGCGCGGGCGTGGCCGGGCCCTCGCCGGCGACCACGAGCACGAAGTCGGGGCGCTGCGCGCGCAGCCGCTCGGCCACCTCGAGCAGGAAGCCGATGTTCTTCTCGTGCGCGACGCGACCGATGTAGAGCGCCATCGGCGCGTGCTCGGGGATGTCGTACAGGCGGCGGAAGTGCGCGCCGTCGCCGGCGGCGAAGTCGCGCACCGGGATGCCGGTGGGCAGGATCTCCATCGGCGTATGCACCCCGTAGCCGGCGAGGCGGTCGCGCATTGCGGTCGAGGGTACGACCACCGCATCGACCGCGTTGCACTGCGCACGCGACACCCGCCGGGCGAGCGCGCGCAATGCGGTGGCGGGCAGGAAGGGCGCGTAGTGGTGGAGGTATTCCTCGAAGAAGGTGTGGTAGGTCAGCAGCACCGGCCGCCGCTGGGCGCGCCCGGCCCGCAGCCCGTAGCGGTGGGCGAGGAAGGGAGTCTGGATGTGCACCAGGTCGCACCTTTCGGCCTCGCGCAGGACCGCTGCGCGCATCGCCTGCGCGTGCACCAGGCGGTCCTCGGGGTCGAAGGGCAGGCGGCGGCCGGGCACGCGGACGACGTCGGCGGCGTCCGCCTCGTCGCCATAGCGCGGCGCCACCAGGCGCACCGCGACATCCTGGGCGGCGAGCGCACGGCGGAAGGTGGCGATCGAGGTCGAGACCCCGTTCACACGCGGGAAGTAGACGTCGGACACCATCAGCACGCGGATCATGGATCGAGCATGCGGGGTGTGTGTTACTGCACGGTGAAGGCAAGGTTGCCGGGGCGACCGACCCAGGCCGGCAGGCTTGGGTGCGACAATGCGTATCTTTTTCACTCAGGCGATCGCGATCGCGGCCGTTAACGCCCGATATCGAGTTCCCTGCCCGTACCCATGAACTATCGCGACCCTCCCCCGCTGCTCGACGACCTCGCGCTGCCCCGCTCGCCTGCCGACGAGGTCTGCGTCGGCACAATCATCGGCCGCGACCTGCTCGAGTGCGCGCCCGGAGTGCCGCTGCACGAGGCTGCGCGTCGCATGAGCGAGCGCCGCGTGAGCTCCATCCTCGTCGTCGAGGACGACACCGTGCTCGGCATCTGGACCGAGCGCGACGCCCTCGCGGTCGACTTCGACAACCCGGCCAATTTCGCGCTCGCCGTGCGCGAGGCGATGAGCGCGCCGGTGCGCACGGTGCCGGCCTCCACGCCGCTGAACGAGCTCACCGTGCGTTTTCGCGAGGAGCATCTGCGCCACCTGCTGGTGGTGGATGAGGACGGACGGCGGCTCGGCATCGTGTCGCAATCGGATGTGGTGCTGAACCAGGGCATCGAGCATTACCTCAAGCTGCGCAAGGTGGATTCGCTGGTCAAGGACGGCCTGCATGCGCTGCCGGCCACGGCCCGCATCGGCGAGGCGGCGCGCTGCATGCGCGAGGGCGGGCTGGATTCGGTGGTGGTGGACTTCGGTCGCGAAGCCGCCGCCACGGCCGAGGGCCGTTTCGGCATCGTCACCGAGCGCGACGTCACCCGCCTGGTGGCAAACCGCGCCGGCGACCGTCCGCTGGGCGAGCTCGCCACCCGGCCGCTGGTGGTGTGCGCTGCGGACGACAGCCTGTACCGCGTGCGCACCCGACTCACCGAACGACGCATCCGCCACATCGGCGTACTCGATGCCGACGGCGAGCTGGTCGACCTGATCAGCTTCAAGGACATCCTCAGCGGCATGGAGCTGGCATACGTGCACGAGCTCCAGCACGCCCTGCGCGCGCGCGACCAGGCGCTGAGCTCCTCGCAGCGCAGCCTCTACCTCGCCGAGAAGGTCATCGAGAGCTCGCTCGAGGGCATCATGGTCACCGACGCCCATGCCCGCATCCTGTCGGTGAATCCGGCCTTCACGCGCATGACCGGCTACAGCGCCGAGGAGGTGATCGGGCTCAATCCCTCGCTGCTCAACTCCGGGCGCCAGAGCCCGGCCTTCTACGCCCGCATGTGGGAGAGCCTGCTGCAGGACGGCCAATGGCAGGGCGAGGTGTGGAACCGGCGCAAGACCGGCGAGCTGTACCCGCAGCTGCTGCACATCACCGCGATCCGCGACCGCGACGGCGCGCTCACCCACTACGCGGCGCTGTTTACCGACATCAGCCGGCTCAAGGAGACCGAGGCGCGCATCCGCGACCTCGCCTACTACGACCCGCTCACCGGCCTGCCCAACCGCCGCCTGCTCGAGGACCGTCTGCAGGTCGAACTCGCCCATGCCGCACGCCTGCGCTGCCGGCTGGCGGTGATGTTCGTCGATCTCGACCGCTTCAAACGCATCAACGACAGCCTGGGCCACGAGGTCGGCGACAAGCTGCTGGTGGAGATCGCCCATCGCCTGCGCGCCAACCTGCGCGAGGACGACACCGTCGCACGCATGGGCGGCGACGAATTCCTGGTTATTTCAACAACCTCGCCGGGCCCGACGAGGCGGCCATGATGGCGCGCCGGCTGGTGGGCGCGTTGCGACGCCCGGTGCACATCGAGGGCCGCGAGCTGGTGGTCACGACCAGCCTGGGCATCAGCATCTACCCGGACGACTCGCAGGACGCCAACACCCTCGTCAAGCACGCCGACGTGGCGATGTATCGCGCCAAGGACGAGGGCCGCAACAGCTTCCAGCTCTTCGAGCCGGCGATGAACGCGCGCAGCCTGGAGCACCTGGCGCTGGAGACCGCACTGCACCGCGCGCTGCCGCGCAACGAGCTGCTGCTGCACTTCCAGCCGCTGGTGAATGCCGAAGACGCTTCGCTGGTCGCGGTCGAGGCCTTGCTGCGCTGGCAGCACCCCGATCTCGACCTGGTGTCGCCGGCGGACTTCATCCCGCTCGCCGAGGACACCGGGCTGATCGTGCCGATCGGCGAATGGGTGCTGCGCAGCGCGTGCGAACGCCACCGCGAGTGGCGCGAGGCCGGGGGTGGGCCGCTGCGCATGATGGTGAACATCTCCGCACGCCAGTTCCGCGACGAGGGCTTCGCGGCGATGGTCGGCGGCGTGCTCGCGGCAACCGCGATGCCACCCGAGTGCCTGACCCTGGAGCTGACCGAGAGCATGCTGATGGACGGCACCGAGCGCGCGATCGCCCGCCTCGCCCAGCTGCGCGCGCTCGGCGTCGGCCTGGCGATCGACGACTTCGGCACCGGCCACTCCTCGCTCGCCTACCTCAAGCGCTTCCCGATCGACGAACTCAAGATCGACCGCCTGTTCGTGCGTGGCATCGACCGCAACGTGCGCGACGCGGCCCTGGTGTCGGCGATCATCTCGCTCGGCCACAGCCTCGGGCTGCGCGTCGTGGCCGAGGGCGTCGAGACGCCGGGGCATCTGAAGGTGCTGCAGAGCGAAGGCTGCGACATCGCCCAGGGCTTCCACTTCAGCCGGCCGCTGCCGTGGGAGGACTTCGTCTCGGACTACGGCCCGCGCGCCTGAGCGCGCGCGCTTTCGTGGGAGCACCTGCCTGTGGGAGCGGGCTTGCCCGCGAAAGCGGCGCCTGCTCTGGCGACATTCGCGGGCAAGCCCGCTCCCACGGGGATCAATGGGGTCAGACCCCATTGATCCGCCATTGATCCGTGCTCGCTCAGCGTGCGGCGTCGTTGTGGAAGGCGCGCGTGGCCTCGCGTACGCGCGCGTCGCCGGCGTCCAGCGCCCGCCAGGCGTCGCGCACGGCCTGCGGGCCGTAGTGGCGCTCGAGCCGGCGCACGGTGAAGTGGCCGCGGCTTACGTCCTGGAAGTGGGTCATGAACATCAGGTTGATGGTCGCGCCGGCCGCGGCGCCGATGCCGGGCACCAGCATGCCGGCGGCCTTCTGGGTGAGCTGCACCTTGTAGCGCGCCGCCA
>DAOQXO010000135.1:0-4074 GCA_035342635.1 Steroidobacteraceae bacterium | reverse complement strand
TGTGTGATCCTTCTGGCCGTATGAAATCGGCAGGCCGCCCAGGTCGTACTGCTGCCGCTGCTGTTCAATCGGCGCTGGGGCGAGCTTCGCACGTCGCGGCCCGGATTTCACCTGCTGCGCGGACTGCTCGGCGTCGGCTCGCTGCTCGCCTACGTGCTGGCATTGCGCTACCTCAGCCTGTCCAACATGTACGCGATCTTCCTGTCCGCGCCGCTGATGATCGCCGCGCTGTCCATCGTGCTGCTGAAGGAACGCGTCGACTGGCACCGCTGGTTCGGCATCGGCGCGGGTCTCCTCGGTGTGGTGATCATCCTGCGACCGGGCGCGGGCATGATCGGCCTGGGCGGTCTCGCCGCCCTGCTCGCGGCCTTGTGCTATGCGCTGAACGCGATCTCGATGCGCGCACTCGGACGCACCGACACCACGGTGTCGATGGTATGGTGGTACCTGGTGGTGATGGCGATCGTCACCGGCTTGCTGGCGATACCCGGCTGGGTCGCGCTCGAGCTCGGGCATGCGGCCTGGATCGTCGCACTCGGCGTCGTCGGCGCGGCCGCACAGCATGCGCTCACCGAAGCTTTCCGCTGCGCGCCGCCCTCGGCGGTCGCGCCTTTCGAGTACACGGCGCTGCTGTGGGGCATCGGCTTCGACTTGGCGCTGTGGGGCGTGCTGCCCTCGTCGCTCGTGCTCGCCGGCGGCGCGGTCGTCATCGGCGGCGGGCTGTATGTCATCCACTGCGAACGAAAGGTGAAATCATGAGCCGTACCGGACCTGTCAAGCGCGTCACGATCTGGGTGCGGGACATCGAGCGCTCGCTCGCGCTTTACCGCGACTTGCTCGGCCTCGAGGTCATCGAGGACAAGACACTCGCCGGCCCGGCGATCGCCGGCATGGTCGGCTACCAGGATGCGACGATGCGCATGGTGCACCTCGCGCCGCCGGGCGCCGAGTACGGCTGGGTGGGCCTCTACGCACTGATCGACGCCAGACCGCCGACCGAACCCGTGCCGGCGCCGCGCGAGGATCGCCTGTCGCCCGGCCAGGCGGCGGTCGTGCTGACGACCGACCAGATCGATGCGATCGCGCGCGATCTCGACGCGCAAGGATACCGGTTCCTGCTACGCCCGCAGGGCTACGTGAAGCCCACCGACAGCCCGAAGATGCCCGCCGGCCGCTACACCGAGATGATCTTCTTCGACCCCGACGGCATACCGGTCAGCATCATGGGTTACGAGCCGCTCTGAGGCCCTTCCACGCGAGATAAATCGCCGCCGCGAATGCGAGGTAAGTCCCGAGGCCAAGCGACACCGCCTTGCGGAACTCCGCGGCGAATTCCTCGGCGCCCTGCGGCACTGCGGGGACTTTCGCGTACGCGACGATCAGCACCAGCAGCATCAGCGCAAGGGGCGCCGCCATGCCGTAGCGGGCGCGCGGATTCGGCCAGACCTGCGGCAGCACCACGGCGAGCAGCGCCGCAATACACAGCAAGCCGTAAAAGCCGGTGCTGCCGCCGCCCAGCGCCGCCGCCGCGCCGCTGTTCAGGAACTTGAGCCCCTGCCAGAAGGTCACCGAGTTCCTGCCCATGAAGCCGAGGTCAACCGACACGGCGGCGAGGAAGAACCAGCCGATGATCAGCGCCACGAAGGCCGCCAGCACCGGGTAGCCGATACGCTGTGCGTACTGCTGGAACGCCGGCAGGCCTTTCGCCTGCAGTTCGGCCGCCAGGCGCTTCGCCGATTCCTGCGCGGCGCCGAGCGCCTGCGCGGCCTGCTCGCCAGCGACGCCCGATGCGCTCACGCTGCGCAGTGCCATGAGCCGCCCCTGCTCGTCGAATTCCGCCTCGACCCCCATGTTCACTTTGGGCGCGTACTCCGACTTCCACACGCCCTCGAGTCGAAAGGCGTACTGGTTACCGTCGACGAACACGAGTCCCTCACCGGCGCTCGTGTCGCGGAGCACCCGACCCCGTTTGATCGTGCTCATTCACTTGTCCTTGAGTTTCTTGAACAGACCGATGACCTGGCTCGCGACATCCTGCGCCGCGGCAGCCCCGTCGGCCGGGTTCGTGGCCGTGCCGGCGAACGTGCCCGCCGTGAGGTTCTGGAAGTTGAGACTGTTCTCCCTGACCGTGCGCACCTGCTGGCCGGGCAGGATCTCGAGTTCGTCGATCACGACGTCATAGCCCCAGGCGTTGCCGATCGGCGGCTTCGCCTCGTAGCGGATCAGGTTGAAGGTCGCGTTGCGGCTCTGGCCGGGTGCCAGCGCGAACTGCGTGTCGGCACTGCGTCCGTCCACATAGCCGATGCCCTTGACGCTGGTGTCGTGCGTGCCGGCCCGGCCGCGGTAGTAGGTGTTGCCGAAGTTGTCGATGCCCGCACTCGAACCGGAGTGGTAGCCGAGGATGATCGGCCGGTCGCTGACATTGCGGAAGCGAATGTTGAGCGCGACGGAATGATGCCGCACGCCGCTGCCCATCGCGGCGGAGGTGAGTTGGACGACTTCGGCGATGAACGGGCCCGCGTTGTAACAGCGTGTGGATCCCGCGCACGGGTCGGCGGCGATCGCAGCCGGCGTGGCGGCTGCCGGCGCCGCTGGTGCCGACCTACCCGTGGCCGCCGCATTTGCGCCCACCGGGGCCGCGCTCGCTGCCCCTTCGGCGAGCTGCGAAAAATGCACCGAGTGCTCGGAGCCGAGCCGGAACTGGTCCGGGGTCACCGCGTTGATTTCGCGGATCGCCAGATCGAGCTCGTAGCTCACGCCGACGATCGCTTTGCCCGGGTCCCAGACCAGCTCGAAGCGCGTATCGCTCGCCTCGCCCGGCTGCAGGGTGAACTTGGGATCGAAGCTGCTGCCGGACACAAGGCCGATGCCGCGCACGGCCTGCGCGTTCGCCACGACATAGCGATTGCCCTGCTCGTCCATCGCGATTCCGGAGTCCCCCACGTAACCGAGCGTGAGCGGCTTGTCGGTCCGGTTGCGGAAGTTCACGGTTGCGGTCAGCACGCGGTAGCGCCCGCTCTTGCTGACCCGGAAGTTCGTGACGTCCGCGACGAAGCTGCGCGTCGCGACACAGTGGCTGCGGCCGGCACAGTCGTCCGCCGCTGGTACCGCCAGCGGCAGCGCAGCGAGCGCGATAAGGGCGAGCAAGGCTTTCATGTCGATGGCTCCTTCAGTTTGCGGGCGCGGCGGTGGCCGCCGCCCACGCCGTGTCGGTCAGTGTCAGATCGAGTGAACCGGCGCGCACGTCGCCCGAGCCAAAGCTGAGCGAGTTGCCGTACGGGTCGATCCTGAGCGTAAGGCCGGGGCCGAGAGCCGGATCGCTCGTACCCCAGCTGAGTTGCGGCGTGCTGCCCCCGCTCACCGCCGTCGCGGGACCGAAGCGCGCGATCGCAGCACTGCGCGCCTGCTCGTAGTCGAAGCGCGGCAGCACGCCCTGGATACGCACCTGGCGCACGATGCCGTCCTTGTCGTAGAAGGCGCGCAGGCAGACATCGCCCGGCACCGGCTCGCGGTCTCGGCTGGACGGCACATAGATGCATTCCATCAGGTCGATCTCGATCGAGCCGGTGAAGCGCGGATCGCTGTCCGAGCGCGGCCCGCGCGGCCTGCGAACCGGCTTGCGGTACAGGCGTGTTACCGCCGCTTCCAGCTGGTCGGCGGTGACGCCGACGCGCAATCCCCCGGCGTCGACGGCGAGCGGATCGAACGAGACGGGCGGCGCGGCCGGGGTTGCCGTGAAGTCGGGTGTCGCGAGCACGCTGCCGTCGCCGTCGAGCACCTGCGCCGAAATCAGTTCGGCGCGCACCACGTACTGACCGCTCACGGCGCCGGCTGGATCGCCGTCACCGACGATGCGGAACCTGACCGGCGTCATGACCGAGCGATTGCCATCGCGCATGATTCGCCGGTCGAACTCGCGCGCCTCCTCCTTCGGCATGCGGATCGCGCGTGCCTGCGCCGCGTTCGCGAACACCACGCGGTACTCCTGCCGATTGAAGTAGACAGGCATGTACGAACCGGGCTCGAAGATCGCGACCGAGAACTCGCCGCGGTCGTGGTCGTAGTCGCTGATCG
>DAOQXO010000134.1:0-4098 GCA_035342635.1 Steroidobacteraceae bacterium | reverse complement strand
CACACGTCTGAACCTCGCGCCGGACGGCCGCTTCCTGCCTGCCGAGACGCTGCGCGAGCAGTGCGGTCCACTGTTCGCGCAGCGTCTCGGCAGGCAGGAAGCGGCCGTCCGGCGCGAGGTTCTCGGTGAACGGACGATTGCGCGCGCCCGGCACGCGGCCGGCGACCGCGTCCATCGTCTCGTTCCGGCCGGCGAAGCGGTCGGCGCCGCGCGCATCGACCAGCAGCACGCGCCCCGACTCGAGTTCGGCGGCAAGATCCGCGGCGCCGATCGCGCGATCGGCCTGCAGCTGCGGGACATAGAGGCGCGGGTCGCGGCGACGTGCAATCGTCTCGACCGCCATGCCGGCCGCCTGCCAGGCCGCGAAGCCGCCGTTCAGGACCGCGATGGCCTCGTGGCCGAGCCAGCGCAGCATCCACCAGGCGCGCGCGGCATACGCGCCCGGGCCGGCATCGTAGGCGATCACCTGCACGTTCGCATTGATGCCCCAGCGGCCGAACGTGATCGCCAGGCGCTCGGGGTCGGGCAGCGGGTGGCGGCCCGTGGTCGGACCGGCCGGCCCCGACAGGTCGCGCTCGAGGTGCGCATACTGTGCGCCCGGAATGTGTCCCTGGGCGTAGGCCGCGGCGCCGGCGTCCGGATCGGCGAGCTCGAAACGGCAGTCGAGAATCACTACTTCGGGACGCCCGAGCAGGGCGCCCAGCTGCGCGACGTCGATCAGGGTCGAATACATGCGACAATTCTCGACTGAAATCGTGGCCACTACAATTAATCAGTCATGATCGACCTGTACTGGGGCAGTGGCAGCCCATATTGCTGGCGGGTACTGCTCGCGCTCGAGCACAAGCGGCTCGAGTACGTAAGCCACCAGTTGCAGTTCTCCAGGCAGGAGCACAAGGCGCCGCACATCGTCGCGATGAACCCGCGCGGCCGCCTGCCGATCCTGAAGCACGATGACTACGTGGTCTTCGAGTCCGTCGCGGTGCTGCATTACCTCGACCTCAAGTATCCCGAGCCGCCGATCTTCGGGCGCACGCCCGAGGAGGCCGGGGTGATCGTGCGCGTGATCTGCGAGTTCGAGGCATACGCGCAGGAGCACCTGGCGAAGATCACGCGCGCGCTGTTCGGAGCCGGGGTCGGCGAGGACAACGTGGGCGAGCTGACCCGCGCGATGCTGGTGGTGGCGAGCGAGGCGCGAACGATCGAAGGGCGGCTCTCGAAGGGCGACTGGATCGTCGGCGATGCCTACTCCGCGGCGGACATGGTGATCTATCCGGCCATCATGGTGCTGCTGCGCGCGCTGCAGCGACCGGGCGCCGAGGTGCTCGCTTCACGCTTCATGCCCGTCGCGGTCAACTACCCGTCGCTCGCGCGCTGGCTCGATCGGGTCGCGGCCCTGCCCGGTTACGAGAAGACCTACCCGCCGCATTGGCTGGCCAGCGCGCGGCACGGTTGATACCCTGTCGCGCTGGTTTCCTGCAGGGTACGCCGAAGAATGGCCGACAAGGTTTACATCGAATTCCCCGGACGCATCGTCCTGATCGGCTTCGGCAGCATCGGCCAGGGCGTGATGCCGCTCATCCTGCGGCACATCGGCATCGACCCGAGCCGCATCTCGGTCGTCACGGCCGACGACCGCGGTCGCAAGGAGGCCGAGGAATACGGCATCAAGTTCGTCAAGGCGCCCCTGACGCGCGAAAACTACCGCCGCATCCTCGATGCCAACATCGGCCGCGGCGATTTCGTGCTCAACGTCTCGGTCGACGTATCGAGCGTCGCGCTCGTGAAGTACTGCTGGGAACGCGGCGCGATGTACCTCGATACCTGCATCGAGCCGTGGGCGGGCGGCTATACCTCGCCGACCATGACCCCCGCGCAGCGTACCAACTACGCCCTGCGCGAGGCCGCGCTCGCGCTGCGCCCCGGCAGCGATCGCGCGCCGACCGCGGTGATCACGCACGGCGCGAACCCGGGTCTCGTCTCGCACTTCGTCAAGCAGGCGCTGATCAACATCGCCGGCGACCTCGGCGTCGAGGCGGCGCCGCGCAACCGCGCGGAGTGGGCCAAGCTGGCGCGCCAGCTCGGCGTGACCACGATCCACATCGCCGAGCGCGACACGCAGGTGTCGAGCCAGCCGAAGAAGGTGAACGAGTTCGTCAACACCTGGTCGATCGACGGCTTCGTTGGCGAGGGCTGCCAGCCGGCCGAGCTCGGCTGGGGCACGCACGAGCGAAATTTCCCGCGTGACGGCAAGCGCCACGAGGGCGGCTGCGGGGCGGCGATTTACCTGATGCAGCCGGGCGCGGCCACGCGCGTGCGCACCTGGACGCCGAATGCCGGCCACATCATGTCGTTCCTGATCACGCACGGCGAGTCGATTTCGATCGCCGATTACTTCACCGTGATCGAGAGCATGCAACCGGTCTACCGCCCGACCGTGCATTACGCCTATCACCCGTCGGACGCGGCAGTGCTGTCGGTGTGGGAACTGCAGGGCCGCAACTGGCAGCTCCAGGACAACACCCGCATCATGATGGACGACATCGTGAGCGGCATGGACGAGCTCGGCGTGCTGATCGCCGGCCACAAGAAGAATGCCTACTGGTACGGCTCGCAGCTCACCGTCGAGGAAGCGCGCAAGCTGGCGCCCCACAACCAGGCGACCAGCCTGCAGGTCACGAGCTCCTGCCTTGCCGGCATGGTCTGGGCGATGGAGAATCCGAACTGCGGCCTGATGGAGCCGGACGACCTCGACTACAAGCGCCTGCTCGAGATCTGCAGGCCGTATCTCGGCACCCTGCACGGCGAGTACACCGACTGGACCCCGCTCTCGGATCGCGAGCGCCTCCTTCCGGAGGACATCGACAAGAGCGATCCGTGGCAGTTCAAGAACGTGCGCGTGTTCTAGGCGTATCGATGCCGGGCGCGGGAGGGATTACGCATGCCCTGGATGCTGCTGCCGTTCAATGAGCCCCTGGCCGTCGGGCGCAAGGTGAGCTTCGTGCTGATCCCTGCCGGCATTGCGGGTTTCAGGCCCGCCACGCCAGGATGAGTGCCCCGCGCCCCGCGCCGATCGAATCCGCGCGCCTGCAGCTGCGTCCGTTTACGTCGGCGGATTTCGACGCGTTCTTCGCGGGCCTCGTCCAGGACCACGAGGTGATGCGCTTCTACCACGCGTACAAGTCACTGACGGACATCGCGCAGCGGCGCGAGAGGGCGCGGCACGATTTCCTCGAGCACTTCGAGGAGGGCTGGGAGCAGGACGGCCTTGTCTGCTGGGCGCTGTACCCGAAGTCGCGCGCACTGGCGGCGCCGGAGGACTTCGTCGGCTGGTGCGGCGCGCTGACGCCGAACGTGGCGGACCCGGGTCTCGGACCCGAGATCGCATACATGCTCGCGCGGCGCTTTCACGGTCGAGGTCTCGCGACCGAGGCGCTCGCCAGGGTGGTGACCGACGTGTTCGAGCGCCATGATGTCGCGCGGGTGCACGCGATCATGGATGTACCCAATGTCGCCTCACGGCGGGTCGCCGAGCGTGTCGGCTTCGTCCTTCGCGGCCAGATCGATGCCTACGGCAGCAGCGAGATGGTGTACTACACACTCGAGCGCGGCGCGCTGTCCGCGCTTCCCTAGCCGCAGCTCACCCTTCGTACTGCACGTCGACAATGACGTAGGTCTTCGCGCCCTCCGGCGCATTCACCGCCACCTCGTCATCGAGCCGCTTGCCGAGCAGGGCGCGCGCGAGCGGCGCGTCCATGCTGACGAAGCCGGGCGCGGCGTCGAATTCGTCGGGGCCGACGATGCGGACGCGCAGTTCGCGGCGATCCTCTCCCTCGAGGGTGACCCAGGCGCCGAAATAGACACGCTCGCGATCATCGGGCGGCCGATCGACCACCACCATGCCCTCGAGCCGCTGGCGCAGGAAGCGCACGCGGCGATCGATTTCCCGCAGGCGGCGCTTGCCGTAGGTGTATTCCGCGTTCTCCGAGCGGTCGCCCTGTGCGGCGGCCTCCGCAACCGCCTGCGTGACCTGCGGGCGCTCGACGCGCCAGAGCTGGTCGAGTTCGGCCTTCAGGCGGGCGTGCCCGGCGGGGGTGA
>DAOQXO010000133.1:0-4227 GCA_035342635.1 Steroidobacteraceae bacterium | reverse complement strand
CGACGGGCTGAGTTTCGACGCCTCGGCGCCCGCGGCTGCCGGTGCCTCTGCCGTTCTCGCGGGTGCCTCGGCGGCGGCCTTCGCGGCAGGCGCGGCGCCCGCCTCGATGATCGCCAGCACCTGCCCGCTCGTCACGGTGGTGCCGCCCTCGATGCGGATCTCCTTCAGCACGCCGTGGGTCGGCGCGGGCACCTCGAGCACGACCTTGTCGGTCTCGAGGTCCGCGAGATTCTCGTCGCGGCTGACGGTGTCGCCCGCCTTGCGGTGCCAGGCCACCAGGGTGGCATCGGCCACCGATTCCGGCAGTTGCGGCACCTTGATCTCGATCGTCATGACGTCTTCCTTATTCCGGTAGCGGCGAGGCGCGTGGTGACGCTGCCTGCACCTTCGGTCCATTGCGAGTGCAGCGCGGCCTCGATCAGCGCGGCCTGCTCCACGTCGTGGATCTTCTGGATGCCGGTCGCGGGCGCGGCGGCATGTGGGCGGCCTGCGTACAGCAGCTCGTGCCGGGCGCCGAGGCGTTCCTGCAGGCGGTGGCGGATCTGGTACCAGGCGCCCTGGTTCTGCGGCTCCTCCTGACACCAGACGATTTCGTGCGCTTCCGGGTACCGTGACAGCACGGCCTCGTACTCATCGGCCGGGAACGGATAGAGCTGCTCGATGCGCACGATCGCCACATCGCGGTTCGCGTCCTTGCGACGCGCCTTGAGCAGGTCGAAGTACACCTTGCCGCTGCAGAACACGACCCGGCGCACGCCGGCGGCCGGCAGGTCATCGATCTCGTCGATCACGTTCGCGAACGAGCCGCGCGCGAGCTCGTCGAGCGAAGAGACCGACAGGTCGTGGCGCAGCAGGCTCTTCGGCGTCATCACGACCAGCGGCTTCCTGAATTCGCGCAGCTGTTGGCGGCGGATCATGTGGAACATCTGCGCCGGTGTCGAAGGCACGCAGACCTGCATGTTGTTCTCGGCACAGAGCTGCAGGAAGCGCTCGAGGCGCGCCGACGAATGCTCGGGGCCCTGGCCCTCGTAGCCGTGCGGCAGGAACAGCACGAGTCCGCACAGGCGCCCCCACTTCGCCTCGCCCGAACTGATGAACTGGTCGATCACGACCTGGGCGCCGTTCATGAAGTCGCCGAACTGCGCCTCCCAGATCACGAGCGCATGCGGTTCGGTCGTCGAATAGCCGTACTCGAAGGCCATGACGGCCTCTTCGGACAGCACCGAATCGATCACTTCGAAACGCGCCTGGTTCGCAGTGACGTGCTGCAGCGGCACCCAGGTCTCGTCGCTGCCCAACTCGTGCAGCACGGCGTGACGATGGAAGAAAGTGCCGCGGCCGGAGTCCTGGCCGCTGATGCGCACCGGGTGTCCCGCCTCGAGCAGCGAGGCATAGGCGAGTATCTCCGCGCAGCCCCAGTCGAGGGGCAGGTCGCCCGCCAGCATCTTCACCCGGTTGGCGATGATCTGCGCAACGCGCGGATGCAGCCTGAAGCCTTCGGGCAGCGCGGTAATGCGGGCGCCGAGCGCCTGCAGGCGCTCGGCGCCGATGGCCGGCACCGTTTCCTGCCAGTTGACGACGGAATACCTGCTCCAGTCGACGGTGAACTTGTTGCCGATCATGCCGAGTGCAGCGCGCGCCTGCGGGCGGCCCTCGTCGAGGCCGGTGCGATATTCCTCGATGAGTGCGGTGGCGGCGGCTTCGCCGAGCACGCCTTCGGCGACCAGCCGGTCGGCGTAGATGCTGCGCGCCGTCGGGTGCTTGCGGATCGCCTGGTACATGGCCGGCTGCGTCGCGGCCGGCTCGTCGGCTTCGTTGTGGCCATGGCGGCGGTAGCAGACGAGGTCGATCACGACGTCCTTGTGGAACCGCATCCGGTAGGCGAGCGCCAGGCGCGTCACGAAGACCACCGCCTCCGGGTCGTCGGCGTTGACGTGGAAGATCGGCGCCTCGAGCATTTTGGCGACGTCGCTGCAATACATCGTCGAGCGCATGTCGCGCGGGTGCGAGGTCGTGAACCCGACCTGGTTGTTGACCACGATGTGCACCGTGCCGCCGGTGCAGTAGCCACGCGCCTGCGACAACTGCAGGGTCTCCATGACCACGCCCTGGCCCGCGAAGGCGGCGTCGCCATGCAGCAGCACCGCCAGCACGCGATCGCCCCGCGCATTGCCACGGCGATCCTGGCGGGCGCGCACCGAACCCTGGACCACCGGGCCGACGATCTCGAGGTGCGACGGGTTGAACGCGAGCGCGACGTGCACGTTGCCGCCGGCGGTGCGCAGGTCGGCCGAAAAGCCCTTGTGGTACTTGACGTCGCCCGAGCCCTGCAGGTGTGCAATGTCGTACTGGCCCTCGAACTCCGAGAACAGTACCGACGGGGACTTGCCGAGCACGTTGACGAGGACGTTGAGGCGTCCGCGGTGTGCCATGCCGATGATGCATTCCTCGATGCCCGCGCTGCCGCCGCGCTGCAGCAGGTCGTCGAGCAGCGGGATCAGCGCATCACCGCCTTCGAGCGAGAAGCGCTTCTGGCCGACATATTTCGTATGCAGGTAGCGCTCGAGCCCCTCGGCGGCGGTGAGCTGCCAGAGGATGTTCTGTTTCTCGGTGGCGGTGAACTTGTTGTGCACGCGACCGGACTGGAATTCGTCCTGCAGCCACAGGCGCTCCTCGGTATCCGACACGTGCGCGAACTCCGCGCCGATCGGCCCGCCGTAGATGTGCTTCAGCTGCGCGATGATCTCACGCAGCGGCATGCGCTGCGCAATCGAGCCCGTGCGGCTGCCGGTGAAGAACTCGGTGTCGAGGTCGGCCTCGGACAGGCCGAAGTAATCGAGCTCCAGCACGCGCGGCATCGGCCGCTCGAGCAGGCCCAGAGGATCGAGCGTGGCAACCAGATGCCCGCGGTTCGCCCAGATCTGCACGAGGCGCGATACCGCGCCCTGCTTGGCGCTGGCGGTGCTCGCGGCACCCGCGTCGCCAGCTGCCGAGGCGAGCAGGCGCGGAGCCTGCGCCCGGCGTGCAATCGCCTCGACCAGCGGCGTATGCGGCTGTTCACCCTGGCGGCCCGGGCCGAGTTGCGCGAACCAGTCGCGCCACGCGGCGTCGACGCTCGCGGGATCGCGCAGGAACTGCTCGTAGAGAGGCTCGATGTACGCAGCGTTGCTGCCGTACAGCGGGCTGCTGGCAATGAGTTCGGAAAGTGTGGTGCTCACGCGCTGGGGAGGGCAAGAAAAAGAGCTGCGAAGTCTAGCGGATGGACGCGAGGTGGTCGAGCAACCACAGCTCGTAACCGACCAGCGCCACGTAACCCGTGGCGGCCGCGTAGAGGATGGCGCCTGCGGGATAAAAACCGAAGGCGCGGATACGCACCAGGATCGTGAGCATGATCACGGCGCCTGCGGTGAGCAGCAGTTTCCACACTGCGAATGCCCGCCCCGAACCGCGGACCAGCGGTGCCATGACAGGATTGGCCTCCGTCGCGCCGTACTGGAGCAGCACGAGCGTGAGGAAGGCATCGGCGCAAGACAGCAACAGGATCACCAGCGCCACGGCGAGCCACTGCGGGTGGTGGCGGTCGACCGCGGCGAGCGACCTGTCGTCGCCACGCCGCGGACCCTGCCGGCGAGAGCGCGCCCCGCCCGACAGCAAGCCGTGCAGCGTGCGCTGTCGACGGTCGCCGCGACCCCGCCGCCGCTCGCCCGTGGTATCCGTCCGGTTGCTCATCCGGGCGGCAGTGTAAGCCGTATTGCCGCCCACCGACCCGGGGCAGAACGTGAGAGCGGTCACAGTGCGCCGTGCGCGCAGCTAAGATGTCGCCATGCCAGACGTGCAGGTCACCGGAATCGCCACAGCCATCGGCATCGGCCTGATGATCGGCATCGAACGCGAGCGGGCGCACGCCGGCGAGGCCGTGCAGGCCGGCGTGCGTACCTACACACTCGTGGCATTGCTCGGGGCACTCGCCGTACTGCTCGTCCCGCCGTTCGGCCTGATTGCCTTCGCGCTCGCCGTGGCCGGCTTCGCCGCCCTCTCCTATCGCCGCACCAGTGTCACGGATCCCGGCCTCACCACCGAGGTGGCGCTGGTCCTGACTTACATGCTCGGCGCGCTCGCCATGACGCAGCCGATCCTGGCCGGCGGCATCGGCGTACTCGTGACGATCCTGCTCGCCTCCCGCACGCGCCTGCATGGTTTCGTGCTCGACACGCTCACCGCACACGA
>DAOQXO010000132.1:0-4622 GCA_035342635.1 Steroidobacteraceae bacterium | reverse complement strand
CGCTCGCCGGGGATCTCGGTGCCGGGCAACTCGCTGCGCCGGGCGGCACGCTCGAGGCCAAGCCCCTGACATGGCTTGCCTTCGTCGCGATCGGTGCCGTGGTCGCGGGGCTCGCGGCATGGTTGCCGGCGCGCGAGGCCGCCGCGCGCGCACCGGCGCTCGCCCTCAAGGCCGGCGACGTCGACGCAGGGCCTGCCGCTGCACGTCCCCTTCGTGCCGCCTTCGTGCTGATCGGCGCGGGCGCGGCGCTCGCCTTCCTGCCCTCGGTCCACGGGCTGCCGCTCTTCGGCTACGCCTCGATCGCGGCGCTGCTCTTCGGCGGTGTGCTGCTCGTGCCCTCGGTCGCGCAGTGGCTGCTGCGCGCGGCGCCCGTCACGCGCATCGCGCCGCTCGCGCTCGCGGTGGCGCAGCTGCGAGGCACGGCCGCCCAGGCTTCGATCGGTCTCGCGGCCATCATCGTGAGCTTCAGCCTGATGGTCGCGATGGCGATCATGGTGCACTCGTTCCGCGGGTCGTTCATCGACTGGCTCGATTCGATACTGCCCGCCGACATGCAGCTGCGGATCGGCCAGGGCGGCGACACCGCGGCGCTCGGCGAGCGCGAGCAGGGCGCGATTGCGCGGCTCGACGGCGTGGCTCGCGCGGAGTACCGGCGTGTGTTGCCGCTGCTGCTGCGGCCGGACGCCGCGCCGGTGACACTGGTCGCGAGCGACGTCGACGCGCACTCCGCGCCGCAGCGCCTCGCGATACTGCGGGCCACATCCGCGCAGGCCGGGCAGGAACCGCTGCCGCCAGCCTGGGTCTCGGAGGCGATGACCGACCTCTACGGTGTTCAGTCGGGCGGGGCACTGGCGCTGCCGCTCGCGGGCCAGGAGATCGAATTTCGCGTTGCGGGCGTCTTTCGCGAGTACGGCCGCAGCGGCGGCGCGGTGGTGATTCCGCGCGTGGCGTACATGGCCGCAACGGGCGATCGGACCGTGAACGAAGGTTCGCTGTGGCTCGCGAGCGGGGCCGACGCGCCGTCGGTGGCGCGGAACCTGCAAGCGGCGCTCGCGCTCGGCGATTCACTGCAGCTGCGCACTACGACCGAGGTGCGCGAGCGTTCGCTCGCGAACTTCGACCGCGCCTTCCTCGTGACCTACGCGCTCGAGGCGATCGCCGTGCTGATCGGCCTGCTCGGCGTCGGCGTCACCGCCGCGGCCACCGCACTCGCGCGCCGCGCGGAGTTCGGCATGCTGCGCCATGTCGGACTCCTGCGCCGCGAGCTCGCGGCGATGCTGGCGGGCGAGGGACTCCTGATGAGTGCCATCGGCGTGGCGTTCGCGCTCGTACTGGGCGGGGCGCTGAGTCTCGTGCTGGTGCACGTCGTCAATCGCCAGTCGTTCCTGTGGAGCATAGATTTCGCGATTCCGTGGCTGCAGCTCGCGCTGCTCGCGCTCGCGCTGGTTTTCGCGGCGGCGGTCACGACGGTCGTCAGCGGCCGCGCCGCGCTCGGCGGCGATGCGCTGCGCGCCGTACGGGAGGACTGGTGAGGGCGGCGCTGCCGGGTCTGTTCGCCGTCGCGATGGCTGCGGCGATGTCCGCCACAGTGGCGGGCAGTCCGGTCCCCGCCGCGTCAGCGCTGGTGCAGCCTGCGCCAGTCGTGCCAGGCCTCGTGATGGCCTTTCCGCGGGATCACGGCAGCCACCCCGCGTTTCGCACCGAGTGGTGGTATGCGACCGGCTGGCTGCGCACGGACTCGGGCGAGGACCTCGGCTTCCAGATCACGTTCTTTCGCTCGCTGCAGCCCGCCGCCGCGACCAATCCGAGCGCATTCGCGCCGCGCCAGATCCTGATCGCTCATGCTGCGATCAGCGACGCCGGGCGCGGGCGGCTCTGGAAGGACGAGCGGGTCGCGCGCGCGGGGTTTGGACTCGCCGAAGCGCGCGAGGGCGATGCCGCCGTGTGGATCGACGACTGGCGCCTCGAGCGCGTGGCAGAAACTTTCGCGGTGCACGCGCCGGCGCGCGATTTCGGTCTCGAGCTCGCGCTGCGCGAGCGTCAGCCACCCCTGCTGAACGGTGAGGCCGGCTTCAGCCGCAAGGGCGCCGCGCCGCTCGCCGCAAGCTACTACTACAGCCTGCCGCAGCTCGAAGTGCGCGGCCACGTGGTGCGCGAGGGCAGGCGGGTCGCCGTGACCGGCACGGCGTGGCTCGACCACGAGTGGTCGAGCGAAGTGCTCGAGCCGGGCGCCGTGGGCTGGGACTGGTTCAGTGTGAACCTGGCCGATGGAGGTGCGCTGATGGCGTTTCGCATCCGCGACCGTGACGGCCGCCAGCGCTGGGCGGGCGGCACGCTGCGCGCGGCAGATGGATCGAGCCGGCACTACGCTCCTGAGGAGATCGAGTTCATCCCGGGGCGCGAGTGGCGTTCGCCGCGCACCGCAATCAGCTATCCGGTGCAGTGGTCGGTGCGGGTGGGCGAGCGGCGCCTGACGCTCGAGCCGCTGATGGACGACCAGGAAAGCGACACGCGCCTCACGACGGGGGCGATCTACTGGGAAGGCGCGGTGCGCGTGCGCGAGGACGCGCGCCTCCTCGGCCTGGGTTACCTGGAACTCACCGGTTACGGCGGGGCGCTCGAGCTACGCTAGCCGAGGTGCCCCACGGGCAGGTGGGCCGGTCGCTTCACGGTGTCGAGCACGATGCTCGAGTACACATCCCGCACTCCCGGAATGCGCAGCAACTGCTTCAGCACGAGAGTGCTCAGTCCGTCGAGATCGGGCGCGGTGACGTGCAGCATGAAATCGTACTCGCCGGTCGTCGCGTGGCAACTGACGATCTGCTCGATCGCGGCGAGTTCGCGCTCGAACAGTTCTACATTCTCATCCGTGTGCCGATCGAGCTTCACCTGGATGAAAGCCTGCACGTTGAGTCCGAGCCTTGCCGGATCGACGATCGCGGTGTAGCCGACGATGACCCCGCGCTGCTCCAGCTGGCGCACGCGCCGGGCACAGGGTGTGGCGGTCAGACCGATACGCTCGCCGAGTTCGACGACGCTCAGCCGACCGTCGGCCTGCAGCTCTGCCACGATCCTCGCATCCAGGCGGTCGAGCGACATGGTGAAAAACGCCATTCACAAGTACTAAACAAAAGTATACCGCTAAAACGCTGCCGTTTATGAGCGTAATTTGGCGTTTTTCGCTTCCGGTGCTGGTTTACGCTGCCGTTGGCCAACGGAGGGTCACGGGCATGTCGGCGGTCGCACAGCATTCCTCGCAGACGGGAGCGCCCCAGGTCGATTGGGCGCGCGCCGCACAGACGGTACTCATCTCGCGTGCGCTCGACGACCTCGAGGAGTCGCAGCTGCATCCCGCGCGACGGGTGCTCTACCAGTTTTCCGCCCGCGGCCACGATGTCACGCAGGCCCTGCTCGGGCAGATGCTCACCGGGGTGCACGATGGTGTCGCGCTCTATTATCGCTCGCGACCGCTGATGCTCGCACTCGGCCTCCCGCCCGAGACCGCGCTCGCCTCGACGATGATGCGCGCGGGCAGCGTCAGCGAAGGGCGCGACATCGGCGTCGTTTTCAACCTGCCGCGTCGGCACGGTCCCTGCGTGCTGCCGGCCTGCGGCGGCGTCGGCGCGCAGTACACGCCGGCCGTCGGCTGGGCGCAGGCGATCCGCTATCACTCCCAGGTGCTGCGCGATCGCGCCTGGACGGGCAGCGTTGCCGTGGTGCATGGCGGTGAGGCATCGACCGCGAGCAATGGCTTCTGGTCGGCGCTCAATATCGCGACGACGCAGCGACTGCCGCTGCTTTTCTATATCGAGGACAATGGCTACGGCATCTCGGTGCCCTCGACCCTGCAGACCCCCGGTGCCAACATCGCGGCGAACCTGGCGTCGTTTCGCAATCTGAAAGTCTTCGACGGCGATGGCTGCGATCCCTGCAACGCCGCGCTGCTGATGGCGCAGGCAATCGCCGGCGTGCGTGCGGGCGAAGGGCCGGCGCTGCTGCGCCTCACCATGCCGCGCCTGTCGGGACACTCGGGGCAGGACACGCAGACGTACAAGAGTGCCGAAGAGCTCGCGGCCGAGCGGCTGCGCGATCCGCTGCGGCAGCTCCGTGCGCGCATCGTCCCGTCGCTGCTCACCGAGTCCGGGTGGGCCGCGATCGAGGCTCGGGCCGCTGCCACGATCGAGGAGGCGCTCGCGCAGGTCGAGGCTCGCGGCACGCCGGACCCCGCCACGGCGTCGCGGTATGTCTTCAGCGAGCAGCGTCCCGACGGCACGCCGGATGCGCAGCAGCAGGGTGGACTGCGCGGCGATGGCATCGAGCCGCCTGCCGGCACGGAGCTGGCCCGCGCCGAAGGGCCGCGGATCAATATGGTGACGGCGATTCGCCGCACGCTCGAGCACGAACTCGCCACCAACCCGCGGGTCGTGGTGTTCGGCGAGGACGTGGGTCGCAAAGGCGGCGTGCATGCCGCCACGCTCGGGTTGCAGGAGAAGTTCGGCGCTGCGCGGGTGTTCGATACCTCGCTTTCGGAGGAGGGCATCATCGGTCGCGCCGTGGGCCTCGCGCTCGCGGGCCTCATGCCGGTGCCGGAGATCCAGTTCCGCAAGTACGCCGAGCCGGCG
>DAOQXO010000131.1:0-4765 GCA_035342635.1 Steroidobacteraceae bacterium | reverse complement strand
AATGATCCGCTGATGCTTTCGGCGCCCACCGAAGACAACCTGCCGAACGAATCCAGCCTCGAGGCCTATGCCAAGGAGCAGCAGCCTGCGCCGGTCCCGCCAGGCTGGCAGCCGCCGCAGCCCCCGCCGCCGCCGGAGTTCACCGGCGATCCGGCGAATCTCGGCAGGCAGGGCGCCGGGCCTTCGAACTGACGCTGTCCTTGCAGCTCCCTCGGAAGATCAGGCGCGCTGGCCGGTTCTCTAGCGGACCGGTTCAGCGCCGCCTCTCTACCGGGCGCTCCCCAGGCGCAGGGACGCCCGGTGCCGACAATGATTGTCACGGCAAAGCGTTCGTCTGGCGGGATAGCGCAGCTTCCCGCGGGCGGCCCGCTCGCCCGTGAGCCGCGTGGCGGCAATCACCTCACCACATTCGATTCCGCTACCGGTTGGCGAATGGTGCGGGCCAGCTCGTCATCGCGCTCGCCCTTGAAGAACGCGCTCAGGTCGGCGGCGACCCGTTGCGGGTCCTCGACATAGGGGTAGTGCCCGAGTTCGTCGTACTTCAGGACCATCGAAGGCGCGCCCGAGAGCCACAGCTCGAAGACGTTGGCCTCGAGGTGCGAGAGGGTGATGTTCTTCTTGCCCCAGATGATCATCGTGGGTGCGCGCACCTCGGCGAGCGCGGCCTGCGGATCGCCGGTGCGGAACTGCTTCAGCATCACGGCGCTGTCTTCCTTGATTCCCTCGCGGCGGTTCAGGTCGTGCACGATCGTGACCAGCTCCGCAGGCGCCGGCCGGCCGGTGCCCATCTGCGAGTTCATGCTGTCTTGACGGGCCTTGCGCGACGAGTAATGGCTGCGCCACCAGCGCGAGAGGGCGCCGCCGCGAGGACGGTTGGGGTTGGTCGCCGCGGTGCGCGGCAAGCCGGCGCAGTTTATGAGTACGAGGCGCTCGACGCGCTCGGGCCAGCGCCCCGCATACTGGAACGCGACGATGCCGCCCGAGGAGGTGCCGACGAGGCTGAACTTCTCCACGCCGAGTGTCGTGGTCAAGCCGTGCAGGAGGTCGGCGAAACGGTCCATGGTGAAGTCCTGGCTCGGGTCGGGCCCGGACAGGCCGATCACCGGGAAGTCGATGCGGATCACGCGGAACTCGCGCGCAAGGATTTCCGCAGTGGCGTCCCAGACGCGCAGGTTCATGAACGAGGGCGGCAGCAGCACGACGACCGGGCCGGCGCCGGCGTCGGTGTAGTGGATGCGCGTGCCGTCCACTTCCGTGAACTTCGAGGTCGGCACCGCATAGCGGGCCTCAAGTTCCGCGCGCGGCACCTCCCGGAAGCCATCGCAACCCACAAGGCCCAGCCACACGCAAGCGAGCGCCACGAGGCCGCCCGCCTTCAGAGAAACTCGCATGCTCACGCCCTCGAGGTAGATACGTACATAGACCTAGAGCCCGGCGCCGACGATCCGGGTACTCTGATTTTGCCTTCACCGCTCATTGATGTTTCGATGGAAGGGTGACTTGATGTCGGCAGCGCAACATGTACTGCTCGAGCGCCTCTTCGAGGAACGCCGGCATTCGCTGGCAGAGTTCTTCCGGCGCCGTCTGCGCGCGACCGCCGATGCGGCGGACCTTGCACAGGAGGTCTATCTGCGCATGCTGCGCCTGCCGGCGACCTCGCACATCGATAACCCGGAGGCTTACCTGTTCACCGTCGCCGCCAATCTCGCCAGGGAGTACGCGGTGCTCGAGCGGCGCCGCGGCATTCGCGTTCGGACGGAGGACTGCGAGGGTACCCGGCACATGGTGCAGCAGCCGACTTTCGAAAACGATGTCGATACCAGCGCACGCGTGGAGCGCCTGCAGGAAGTATTGGCACAGCTCTCGCCGAAATGCCGGGCAGCCGTGCTGCTGCAGTACAAGCACGGCCTGTCGTACGACGAAATTGCCACGCAGCTGGGTGTCTCGCGCAACATGGTCAAGAAGTACCTCTCGCAGGGCCTGGCGCATTGCCGGCGCCGGATGTCGCGGCTCGCCTAGATATCCTTCAGATATACTGCGGCGGACATGGATGCGGCGGACATGGAAATCAAGGGCCAGGCATCGGCAGACATTTCGCAGCAGGCTGCCGCCTGGTTCGTAGCCAACCAGAATCCGGATGAAGCTCGTGCACGCGCGCAGGAGTTCCTCGCGTGGCTGCGTCGCTCGCCGGAGCATGTGCAGGAGTATCTGGCGGTTGCGCAGCTCGCACGCGCGCTCGGTGACTGCGCCGAGGCGCCGCCGATCGAGCAGCTGGTGCGCGAGGCGGGAACCGCGACCGAGAACGTCGTGCCACTCCACGGCTTTCGGCCGCCCAGTGCAGCGCCGCAGCGTGGCCAGTGGTCTCGCCGGCGCGCATTGCCCGCGCTGGCGGCCTCGTTCATTGTTGCCATCATCGGTCTGGCTGTCTGGTTCAGCAGTGCCATCCCGCGACCGCAGGCATCTGTCGCGCAGTACATCACCCGGCATGGCGAGCAGCGTTCGTTGAAGCTGCCTGACGGATCGATGATCCACCTCAATTCCGATTCCGAGGTCAAGGTGGGCTTCGATACGACGCAGCGGCGCGTGGAACTGCTCGCCGGCCAGGCGCTGTTCGACGTAGAGAAGGATCCGGGGCGACCCTTTAAAGTCATTGCCGGCAGGACGGAGGTCGTGGCTGTCGGCACCCAGTTCGAAGTCTATCGCCGCGGCGATGCCACGCTTGTGACGGTGGTGGAGGGCGAAGTCGCGGTCAGCGCGAATCCGCTGGCCGGCGGCGCGTCCGAATCGCCTGGCAAGGTGGCGCTCGTGGCGGGCCAGCGATTGCGCGTGCCGCAGGTCGTCGACGCAGCGGCGAGCGAGAGCATCGAGGTTCCGGAGATCGTGAACGTGCGCGAGACCATCGCCTGGCCGCGCCTACAGATCGTAGTCGACTCGCGGCCGCTCGGCGAAGTCGTGCAGGAGTTCAACCGCCACGCTACTCCCACAATCGTCATTGACGATCCCGGACTCGCCGGGCGCCGGATCAGTGGCGTGTTCGACGTGCATGACGGTGACAATTTCCTCGAGTTCATACGGCGCATGGACCACGTGGTGGTCGCGACGTATGAAGATTCCGTGCGGCTCATACTCGACAACAATTAAAACCGGTACCCGTTTACCGGCATCGCACCTCACCACATAGCTAGAGGGCAGGCGTCTGCATGCTCCAGACTATTGGGAGGTCACGATACATGTCCCGGTTTTCACCGCTCAGAACATTGCTGATTGCCGCGCTGTTTGCGGCCGGCGCTCCTGGTCTCGCTCTCGCGCAGGCCCCCGCTACGCTGCGAGCCACGATTCCGGCGCAGAGCCTGGCGTCGGCGTTGAACGTCCTTGCGACCGAGAATGATTTGCAGCTCGCCTACGAGTCGGAGATCGTCGCTGGTCGTGATGCCCCGGCTGTGCCGGTGGGCACGCCGCTCGAGCAGGCCCTGCGGTCTCTGCTGGGCGATAGTGGCCTCGGTTACGAATTCATCGGCGAGCGCTCCATCCGTATCTTCAAGGCTGCCGGCGCCACCAACACCACGGCCGGCTCCACCCGTGTGGCCGCCGCCGCAGGCGCGGCCCGCGACAGCGGCCTGCTCGAGGAAATCGTGGTGAGCGCGCGCAAACGCGACGAGGCTCTGCTCGACACGCCGCTTTCGGTGCAGGCATTCACCGCGGATGACATCGAGTCCGCCGGTCTGCGCAATCTCGAGGACGTCTCCGCGATGACCGCCGGCATGAACTTCCAGAAGCTGGGTAATTCGCAGTCCGGCCGCTACAACAGCGCGGTCCGCTTCCGCGGCCTCGAGCTGCTGGTCACGACTCCCACCAGCCAGACGGGCTCGCTGTTCATCGACGGCGTCAACATCCTCGGTGGCGCTGCGTCGATGCAGTTCACCGACATCGAGCGCATCGAAGTGATCCGCGGCCCGCAGGCCGCCTACTTCGGCCGCGGCACCTTCGGCGGCGCGATCAACTACGTGACCGCCGATCCGGCAAGCAGCTTCCGGGGGCGTGCAAGCCTCGAGTACAGCCCGAACTTCGGCTCCAGCGGCATCAGTGCCAGCATCGAGGGCCCGCTGGGCGACACACTGAGCGGGCGCCTCTCCGTTGCGTCCAACAAGCGCGGCGCGATGTTCACCGCCACCGACGGCGGTGCGCTCGGCGCGGAGCGCACCGACATGATCACGGGCACGCTGCTCTGGCAGCCGTCGGATGCGCTCAGGGTCAGGGTCCGCGCGCTGTACGGCGAGGACGACGACGGCCCGGCCTCCAGCACCTATGTGCCGTTCAGGCTCCATGGCAACTGCCCGATCGGCACGCCGATCACCGTGAAGACGACGGCCGGCGAGGTGGATGCGACCATGCGTCGCAACCTGCACTGCGGCGAGGTGCCGGTCATCCCGGTGACCAACAACACGACGTTCTACACCGTCGATACGTCGCGGGGCACGTTCAACACCCGCGACATCCTGGTGGACAACTACGGCCTGCCGGCCACCGATACGCCGAGGATGGACCACTTCGGCCTGCGCTCGATCTTCCACCTCTACACGGGCTCGATCGACTACGAGTTCAACGACGCGCTGACGATGTCGGTGCTGCTCGGCTACAACAAGCGCGATACGACCCAGATCCGCGACGATGACAATTACGACACCTTCGGCCGGGTGACCAAAGGCTATATGAGCCTGGAGTCGACGTCGGTCGAGGCGCGCCTGTACTACGACGGCGGCAACCG
>DAOQXO010000130.1:0-4919 GCA_035342635.1 Steroidobacteraceae bacterium | reverse complement strand
ACATGTCGGATGCGTTCTTCCGCGACCTCGCGATGCCGAAGCCGCATTTCCACCTCGAGATCGGCAGCGGCACGCACGCCGAGCAGACCGGCGGCGTGATGATCGCCTACGAGAAGGTGGCGATGGCCGAAAAGCCCGACTGGATCGTCGTGGTCGGGGACGTGAATTCGACCGCCGCCTGCGCGATGGTCGGCGCGAAGCTGTGGATTCCGGTCGTGCACCTCGAGGCCGGGCTGCGCAGCCGCGATCGGCGCATGCCGGAGGAAATCAACCGGCTCGTGACCGATGCGATCGCCGACGTGCTGTGGACACCCTCGCGCGACGGCGACGAGAACCTGCTGCGCGAGGGTGTGCCGGCCGAGCGCATCGAGTGCATCGGCAACATCATGATCGACAGCTACGAGATGCTGCGCGGGGCGATCGAGGCCGACGGCACCCGCCGTGACCTCGGGCTCGCGCCGCAGGGCTACGGCATCGTCACGCTGCATCGCCCTTCGAACGTCGATACGCGCGAGGCGCTCGGGCCGCTCGTCGAGTCGCTGCTCGAAGTCTCGCGGCGCGTGCCGCTCGTGTTCGCGGTGCATCCGCGGACGCGGAAGAAGCTGCAGGAGTTCGGCCTGCTGGATCGCCTGGCGGGAGAGGGCGCGGTTCGTGTCGTCGATCCGCTCGGGTACATCCAGTTCATGAACCTGGTGACCGGCGCGCGCTTGGTGATCACCGATTCAGGCGGCGTGCAGGAGGAGACGACCTACCTCGGCATCCCCTGTCTCACGCTGCGCGAGAACACCGAGAGGCCGGTCACGGTGACCGAAGGTTCGAACCGGCTGGTGCAGCCGGCCGCGCTCGTCGCCGGGGTCGACTCGGTGCTCGCCCACGTCGGCAGGCTGGGTCATGTGCCCGAGCTGTGGGACGGCCAGGCGGCATCGCGCGCGGTCGCGAGCCTGAAACGTCGCAGCGGCGTCGGCGCATAGGGGGCCGTGAAGCGCCCCTGTGTGGTCCGGAGCGGACCGGCTGAGGGTCAGACGGCCCTGCGGCCCAGGTGGCGCACCTTCTCGAGCCACGCCGTGCGGCTTGCGGCCTTGCCGTCGACGGTGCCGACGACGGTCGAGCGGATCGGAGCGAAGCCCGAGAAGGCAAGGATGTTGCGCTCGAGGTTCTTCAGGCTGTGCGCCCGGTAATACCAGCGATAGAAAAGGGCGGGCATGCCCATCGTGACGATCACGCGCGCGCTGCGGCCTGTCAGCAGCTTCTTCGGCAGCCGCGTCTCGCCGCTCGCCGCGAACGCGAAGCCGGGCCGCAGCACCTGCTCGAAGAAGGCCTTGAGTACCGCCGGCATGTCGCCGAGCCACAGCGGGTAGAGCACCACGAGGTGCCCGGCCCAGCCGATCGCTTCCTGCCAGCGCCGCACTTCGCGCGAAGGCGTGCCGGCCTGGAAGTCTTCGCCCTTGCGCAGCAGCGGAATGTCGAGCTGGCCGATGGCGAGCGTGCGCACGTCGTGCCCCGCCTCACGCGCGCCCTGCGCGTAGGCCTCGGCCAGTGCGTGGACGAAGCGCCGCCCTCCGCCGTCCGGGTGGCCGTCGAGGATCAGTATGCGCCGGGGCTTCGATGCCATAATGCTTAGTATGAACCTCAACGCATTCAAAGCCTACGACGTCCGGGGGCGCATCCCCGACGAGATCAACACCACTCTCGCGCGTGACATCGGCCGGGCCTATGCGGCGTTCGTGCAGCCGAAGAAGGTCATCGTGGGGCGCGACATCCGCCATTCGAGCGACGAACTCGTGCAGGCGCTGAGCGAGGGTCTGCTCGAAAGCGGCGTCGATGTCCACGATATCGGCCTGTGCGGCACGGAGGGCGTGTACTACGCCACCTTCGCCGAG
Source organism: Steroidobacteraceae bacterium (assembly GCA_035342635.1). GTDB lineage: Bacteria > Pseudomonadota > Gammaproteobacteria > Steroidobacterales > Steroidobacteraceae > CADEFQ01. Next base: position 3,039 of record DAOQXO010000130.1, on the reverse strand, counting down.
TCGATGGACGGCGGCATCATGGTCACGGCGAGCCACAATCCGCCCGACTACAACGGCATGAAGTTCGTGCGCGAGGGTTCGCGGCCGATCAGCGGCGACACGGGCCTGAAGGATATGCGCGCGATGATCGAGGCGGGGCGCCTGCCGCCCCCGGCGGCGAAGCGGGGCACGCGGCACGTGCTGGCGACCGGCGCCCGCTATCTCGAGCACATCCTCGGCTATATCGATCGCGCGAAGCTGCGCAAGCTCAAGGTCGTCGTGAACGCGGGTAACGGCGGCGCGGGTCTGATCGTCGATCAGCTCGAGCCGCATCTGCCCTACGATTTCGTGAAGCTGAACAATGCTCCCGACGGCTCATTCCCGAACGGCGTGCCGAACCCGATGATCGAGGCGAACCGCGCTTCGACCATCGAGGCGATCAAACGCAGTGGCGCCGATGTCGGCATCGCCTGGGACGGCGACTACGACCGCTGCTTCTTCTTCGACGAGCAGGGCACGTTCATCGAGGGGTATTACCTGGTGGGCCTGCTCGCCGAGGTGTTCCTGAAGCGCGAGAAAGGCGGGCGCATCGTGCACGATCCGCGCCTCACCTGGAACACGATCGACGTGGTCGAGAGGAACGGCGGCAAGGCCGTGCTGTCGAAGTCGGGCCATGCGTTCATCAAGCAGGTGATGCGCGAGGTCGACGGCATCTACGGCGGCGAGATGAGCGCGCACCATTATTTCCGCGACTTCTCCTATTGCGACAGCGGGATGATCCCCTGGCTGATCGTGTTGCAGGTGATGTGCGAGACCGGCAAGTCGCTGTCGCAGCTGGTCGGTGAGCGCATGCGCCTGTTCCCGGCGAGCGGCGAGATCAACCGGCGCGTGCCCGACGGTCCGGCGACCATCGCAGCGATCCAGGCCAAGTACCAGCCGCAGGCCCTGTCGGCAGATTTCACCGACGGTCTGTCACTCGAGTTCGATCGCTGGCGCATGAACCTGCGCACCTCGAACACCGAGCCGCTGATTCGCCTCAATGTCGAGAGCCGCGCCGACGTGGCGCTGATGCAGGCGAAGACGGCCGAGGTGCTCGGCGAGATGGCGAAGCTCGGCGCGGTCGCGGCGGATCACTGACAACACGCGAGGCGCATCAGCAGATCGACGACGACCAGTATCGATGCGGTCGCGAGTCCCGCGAACGCGGCGGCAATGGGGCGCTGAAACAGAAACATCCTTGTGTCCTCCTGCCTGGTACATGCGCAGAAGGCGGGGAAAGTGGCTCACAGGCGCCTCAGAAGCTGTAGTGCATCGTGGCCCGGAGCGTGCGCGGTTCGGCGGGGTGGAAATGCAGGTCCTCGACCGGGGCGGCCTCGCCGGGCAATCGCGATTCGTAGTAGTAGGTGATGTCGTTCACCTGGCGATCGAACGCGTTCAGCAGCTGCAGCGAGACGCGCCAGTGCTCACCCAGGCGCCGGCCCGCTTCGAGATTCACGAGTGTCGAGCTGGATGAGCGTACGCTGTTGTCTTCGAGCAGCGCGGCGGGGCCGAGGTAGCGCAGGCGCGCGCCGCCGAACCAGCCTGAGGCCGTCTGCAGCGTGACTCCGACGGAGGCGACCTGCTCGACGGCGCCGGGGATCCGCTCGCCGGCGGGGTCGGCATCGCGGAAGCGCGCCTTCGAGGCCGCATAGTCCGCGTCCACGATCAGCCAGTCGCGGGGGCGCGAGTAGACGCTCAGTTCCACGCCTTCCCGCCGGCTCGGCCGCGTGGCCTCCGTCGTGCCGCCGTCGCCGATGAACAGCAGCTCGGAGTCGAGGTCCAGCCGCCACAGCGCCACCGACAGCTGCGTGCGCGGCAGGAGCGCGGTGCGCAGGCCGATCTCCGAGCCGTCGGCGCGGGCGAGCGGCGTGACCCGATCGACAGGCGTGACTCCGTCCGTCGGGTCGACCGCGATGGTGGCGCCGCGCACGTCGTTGCTGTGGAAGCCGCGGCCCGCGGCGACGAAGAATTCGGTGTCGCGCCAGGGGCCGAGCGCGAGCGAGCTCTTCGGGCTCACGAGCGAATCGTGGCCCGTGCCCGAGTTCGCCGCGAGGTCGCTGGCGACGTCATAGCCGAGGCGATCCGCGCGCAGACCGAGTTCGCTGCGCAGCCACGGTGTCCACTGCGTCGCAACTGCGGTCCAGGCACTCGCGAGCGTCTGCTCGACCCGGTCTTCGCGGATCGTCTCGTGGCGCGCGCGGGCCGTGGTCAGGTAGAGACCGACCGGGGAGATGTCGTCCACGCGCAGGTCGGCGCCGGCGCGCCAGACGCTGCCGCCGGCACCGAACGCGAAGGGCTGTGACCAGGTGAGCGCGCCGCCGTAGACGCGCCGGTCGTCGAACTGCTCGAACTGGTCGCCGTTCACCGGGTCGAGTGCGTAGGTGAAGTTCGAATAGAGCTGCAGCCGGTAATCCATGGCGTAGGCGCTGAAATCGAGCCGGCCCGGGCCGTAGCTGCGAAAACCGCTCGCCGACAGCGAGTAGCGATGCGACTCGCCGCCCGCGGTCGGGTCCACATAGCCGTAGCGGTCGAGTGCGCCGCTGTCGACCGCGCGTCGCGGGATCTGGTCGGTGGAAGTCCATTCGCCGTCGGAGGCCATGAGGTCGAGCGCGAGACCGGAGGTTTCGCTGCTGCGCGACCAGCGCAGCACGCCGTTCACCTTGGTCAGGTCCTCGGGCAGTACCCACGGGCCGTCGGTACGATCGTATTCGAAGCCCGCAAGCAGCGAGCCGCCGGCAAGCGGCATCGAGCCGCCCGCGAGGGCGCGCAGATAGCCGTCCTCGCCGGCACTCGCGGCCACGAACGGCCGCACGGCATCGACATAGTGCAGTTCGGCGGCGCCGACTGCCGAGAAGTTGCCGAGATCGGCGTAGTAGGTGCCCTTGCGGTAGACGATGCGATCGACGAGCTCCGGGATCACGAAGTTCGCGTCCATGTAGCCCTGGCCGTGGCCGTGCGTCGGCATGTTCACCGGCATGCCCTCGACCCGCGTCGTGAAATCGGTGCCGTGATCGAGATTGA
>DAOQXO010000129.1:0-4971 GCA_035342635.1 Steroidobacteraceae bacterium | reverse complement strand
CAACTTCCTGGTGATCGACCCTGACGAATGCATCGACTGCACGCTGTGCGAGCCGGAATGTCCGGTCGAGGCGATTTTTTCCGAGGAAGAGCTGCCTGACGACCAAGTCGAATACAAGGCGCTCAACGCCGAGCTGTCGCGCAGCTGGCCGGTGATCACCGAGAAGGGGGAACCCCCCGCCGACGCCAAGGAATGGGAAGGCAAACCCGGCAAGAAAGCGCTGCTCGAGCGCTGATCAGCGCGCGGCAGTCTTCAGGTGATCGACCAGAACCGCCGGCGGTACATAGCCCGGCAGCAGCTCGCCGTTGGCGAGCACGATCGCCGGCGTGCCCGATATGCCCAGATCCTCGCCCAGCTCGTACTGGCGCGCGACGGGTGTCGCACCGCAGGCCGGTGACTTGACGGTCTCGCCGCGCTTGGCGCGGGTCAGCGCGTCGTTGCGATTGGCCGCGCACCAGACGTTCTCGGCCTTCTTCCATGATTCGGTGTTCGGGCCACTGCGCGGGTAGAACAGATAACGCACGCGCACGCCGAGCTTGTTGTATTCGACGATCTGGCTGTGCAGCTTGCGGCAATAGCCGCAGTCGATGTCGGTGAACACATCGATCGAATATTTCGGATCCTTGGGCGAGAAGATCAGCGCCTGCCTGTCCGGGACCTTTTCGAGCAACGCGACGCGCAGCGCGCGGCGGCGGTTCTCGGTGACATTGCTGTTGTCACGCAGGTCGTAGAGATCGCCCATCAGTGCGTAGCGCCCGTCGGGCGTGACGTACACCAGATCGGCACCGCGACGCAGCTCGTACACGCCCGGAATCCGCGACGGTGTCAGGTCCTCGGCCGTGGCGCCGGGGAATTTCTTAGCGAGTTCGACCCGCGGATCGGCGTGGCCCGCGAACGGGACGAGACCCAGGGCAAGCAGCAGCAGGAAGGTCTTGGCTCGCAGCATGATGACCTCTTCGACCCGCGCGGGCCGGAAAGGTTCGGCCACCCCGGGGGCGCAACTGACAAGTCTACCAGCCCGGACTCAGCCCCGGGGATGATGCTGCGCGTGCAGGTCCTTCATGCGCTCGCGCGCGACGTGCGTATAGATCTGCGTCGTGGACAGGTCGGAATGCCCGAGCAGCATCTGCACGACGCGCAGGTCCGCGCCGTGGTTCAGCAGATGGGTGGCGAACGCGTGGCGCAGCGTGTGCGGCGACAGGTCGCGCTCGACGCCCGCCTTGCGCGCATAGCGCTTGATGATGTGCCAGAAAGCCTGGCGCGTCATGCGATCACCGCGCCGGGTCGGGAACAGGTAGTCGGTGGTGCGATCGAGCAGGATCTCGTTGCGCGGCCCGCGCACGAACTCACTCAGCCAGCGCACGGCCTCCTCGCCGAGCGGAATCAGGCGCTCGCGGTTGCCCTTGCCGACGATGCGCAGCACGCCCTGGTTCAGGTTCACCTGGCTGTGGCGCAGGCTCACCAGTTCCGAGACGCGCAGGCCCGTGGCATAGAGCACCTCGAGCATGGCGCGATCGCGGTTGCCGAGCGGATCGGCCACCGCGGGCGCATTCAGCAGCGACTCGACTTCACCCTCGCTCAGCGAGCGTGGCAGCGAGCGGCCGATCTTCGGCATCGCGATCTGTGCGGTCGGATCCTCCCGCAGCGTGCCCTCGCGGACGAGGTGGCGGAAGAAGCGGCGGAACGACGACAGCTGGCGCGCCGTCGATCGTGGCCGGGCACCGGCCTTGACGCGAAACGCGATAAAATCCATCAGGTCGGACCGCGTCGTTTGCGTGATTTCGCGGCCGTGCTCGGCCAGCCAGCGCGACAGCGCGGTAAGATCGGCCCGGTAGGCTGCCAGTGTGTTCGACGACAGGCCCCGCTCCATCCAGACGGCATCAATGAAGCGGGTCACCGCCGGGTCGGTTTCACCGGCGGGCTTGCGCAGCTCGTTTGCGGTCGCTGGTCGTGCCATTTGGAGCGAGTTTGGGGAACCCGCCGGGGGGTGGGCGTGATCACCTTCACATATACCAGCAAGCATTAACATAAAGAGAACCAGTTCACACCGTCTTCCTGCAGCTGGAGTATGACCTCACACATGTCCCGCGCCGTGCGACTGCCCCCGCCGCTCAATTGGCTGTACACGCTGTACGCGCTCTCGGTGTTCGTGCCGCTCGGCCTGCTCGCGCTGCTCGGCGTCCTGTTGCTGCCGACAATGCGCCTGCGGCGCAGCACGGCGCACTACATCGCCCGCGCATGGTTGTGGCTCACCGGCATGCGCCTCGACATCCTGCGGCCGGACCATCTGCCCGCCGGCCAGTGCGTGGTCGTGGCCAACCACGCCAGCTACCTGGATGGGTTCGTGATGACCGCGGCCCTGCCGCCGCGTTTCGGCTTCGTGATCAAGCGCGAGGCATCGCGTCTGCCGCTCGCGGGACTGCTCCTCGCGCGCATCGGCTCGGAATTCGTCGAGCGCTTCAACCGCCACAAGGGTGCGAGTGACGCGCGTCGCGTGGTGCGCAACGCCGGCAACGGGCACTCGTTCGTTTTCTTTCCCGAGGGCACGTTTGCGCACCAGCCGGGCCTGATGAAATTCCACAGTGGCGCATTCATGACCGCGGCGCGGGCCGGCTGCCCGGTCGTGCCCTGCGTCATACGCGGTACGCGCGACGCATGGCCCGCGAAGCGCCTGGGACTGCTGCCCGCACGCCTCGAGGTGCAATTCCTGCCGCCGCTGCCGGCGGCGCAGAATGGCGACGAGCAGGCGAGCGTCACGCTGCGTGATTGCGCCCGCCGGGACATCCTGGCGGCGCTCGGCGAACCCGATCTCTCAGAAGCTGCGTAACCATGCCTGGCTGCAACGGACTGCGGGTGCGGTCATGCGCGTAGTGATCCTGGGAGGCGGCGTGATCGGTGTCACCGCCGCGTGGTACCTCGCGCGCGCGGGCGCCGCGGTGGAGGTGATCGAGCGCCAGCCGGGCGTCGCGCTCGAAACGAGTTTCGCGAATGCCGGGGAAATCTCCCCGGGCTATGCCTCGCCGTGGGCCGGTCCCGGCATGCCGCTGAAGGCGATCAAGTGGCTGTTCGAGCGGCATGCGCCGCTGGTGGTGCGCCCTGGGCTCGATCCGTCGATGTACCTGTGGATCCTGCGCATGCTGCGCAATTGCACCGCGGCGCGCTATGACCTCAACAAGAGCCGCATGGTGCCGATCGCGGAATACAGCCGCGACCTGCTGCGCGAACTGCGCACGCAGACCGGCATTCGCTACGACGAACGCACGCGCGGCACGCTGCAGCTGTTTCGCACCCGCCCGCAGTTCGACGGCGCGGCCAGCGACATCGCGGTGCTCGCCCGACTCGGCGTGCCCTACGAACTGCTCGATGCCGCGGGCTGCATCGGCGCCGAGCCCGGACTCGCCGGCGTCAGGCACCTCATCGTCGGCGGACTGCGCCTGCCCGACGACGAGACCGGCGATTGCCACCTGTTCACGCAGCGGCTCGCCGCTTTGGCGCAGGCGCAAGGCGTGACCTTCCGCTGCGGCGTGAGCATCCTGGGTTTCGAGCGCGCCGGCGACCGGATCGAGTCGGTACTCACCGACGCCGGTCCCGTCAAGGCGGATGCCTACGTGCTCGCGCTCGGCAGCTATTCGACGCCGATGGCGCGCCAGCTCGGATTTCGCCTGCCCGTCTATCCGGTCAAGGGTTACTCGCTCACCGCGCCCATCGTCGACGAGCGCAAGGCGCCGCAGTCCACCGTGATGGACGAGAGCTACAAGATCGCGATCACGCGCCTCGGGGATCGCATTCGCGTGGGTGGCACCGCGGAACTGTCCGGCTACAACAACCGGCTGCACCCGAGACGTCGCGCGACGCTCGAGCTGTCGGTCGGCAGCCTGTTCCCGGGCGGTGCCGACTACCCGCAGGCCGAGTTCTGGTCGGGGCTGCGTCCGATGACGCCCGACGGCACGCCGTTCGTGAGCGCCTCGCCGCTGCGCAACCTGTGGCTCAACACCGGCCACGGCACGCTCGGCTGGACGATGGCCTGCGGCTCCGGTCGCGTGATCGCCGACCTGGTCACCGGCCGCACACCCGACATCGACGTGCGCGGGCTCGCGCTCGGGCGCTAGACGTTGCGGCGGTACTGGCCGCCGACCTCGTAGAGCGCGCGCGAGATCTGCCCGAGCGAGCAGACCTTCACCGTCTCCATCAGCTCGGCAAACACATTGCCGCCGCCCGCCGCGACCTGCTGCAGGCGCGCGAGCGCCACCGGTGCTTCGGCCGCATGCCGCTGCTGGAACGCGCGCACCGCGGCGACCTGGTCCTGCTTCTCCTCCTCGGTCGAGCGGATGAGCGCCACGTTCGCACGCGCCTCCGAGTCATCGTGGCCCGAGAGGAAGGTGTTCACGCCGATCAGCGGCAGCGAGCCGTCATGCTTCTTCGTCTCGTAGTGCAGGCTCTCTTCCTGGATCTTGCCGCGCTGGTACATCGTCTCCATCGCGCCGAGCACGCCGCCGCGAGCCGAGATCGACTCGAACTCGCGATACACCGCCTCCTCCACCATGTCGGTCAGGTAGTCGATGATGAACGAGCCCTGCCACGGGTTCTGGTTCCTGTTGAGCCCGAGCTCGCGGTTGATGATCAGCTGGATCGCGACCGCACGCCGCACGCTGTCCTCGGTCGGGGTGGTCAGCGCCTCGTCGAAGGCATTGGTGTGCAGCGAGTTGCAGTTGTCGAACAGCGCGTACATCGCCTGCAGCGTCGTGCGGATGTCGTTGAACTGGATTTCCTGCGCATGCAGCGAACGGCCCGAGGTCTGCACGTGGTACTTGAGCATCTGGCTGCGCGGGCCTGCGCCGTAGCGCTCGCGCATCGCGCGCGCCCAGATGCGGCGCGCGACCCGGCCGATGACCACGTACTCCGGGTCCATGCCGTTCGAGAAGAAGAACGACAGGTTCGGCGCGAAGTCGTCGATCTTCATGCCACGCGCGA
>DAOQXO010000128.1:0-5157 GCA_035342635.1 Steroidobacteraceae bacterium | reverse complement strand
TTGGTAGCGGGGGCAGGATTTGAACCTGCGACCTTCGGGTTATGAGCCCGACGAGCTGCCAGACTGCTCCACCCCGCACCAGTTGGGCCGCGCATCTTAGCGGGGCGGCCGCGGCATTACAACCCGTGCTGCGCCTCCTGCTGCGGGCTCAGGCGAGCGCGTACAGGAACTGCACGAACGAGCGGACCGCGCCGTCGATTCCGGCAAGTTTCGGATTCGACGATTCGACCAGATAGTACTCGTCGGGCGCGTGGGCGCGCTGGCCGTGGCCCAGGCCGAAATGCCCCGCGGGCAGCTTCAGCGGCTCGCTGGTGAATACGAAGCCGGGCCAGGAGCCGCCGCGGCGCGGCCAGAAGATGGGGTCGATGCCCTCGGCCTCGTACACGCGCATCATGGTGCGGATCAGCGCGGCGTCGGCCGGGGTCGTGGTCGGGTCGTAGCCACCGCTCACGTTCACTTCGATGTCGCCGTAGCCGTGCCTGGCGAGGTGGCTGCGCAGCTTCGCCACGGCGCTGTCGCGCGTCATGTCGGGCACGAGCCGCAGGTCGAGCTTGGCGACGGCGCGATGCGGCAGCACGGTCTTGCCGCCCTCGCCAGTGTAGCCGCCGACCAGCCCCTCGATGTTGACGGTCGGGCGGGCAGCCATATCCTCGAGCGCCTGGCGCCAGTCGGCGTCACGCGCCCAGCGCGTCACGCCCATCGACTGCTTCGCGCTCGCCTCGCTCATGCGGGTGGCGGCGACGTCCAGCATGCGTTCCTCGGCCGCGGACAGCGGCCGCACATCGTCCCACCAGTCGTCGATGGCCGGATCGCCCTTGTCGTCGACCAGCGTGCCGAGCGCCTGCACGAGGTGGAATGCGGGGCTGTCGAGGCGCGCGCGATTGCTCGAGTGCACGTCCTGCGACGGGCCCCTGCCCCACTTCGCGCCGCTGGCAACGAGTTCGAGCTCGACCACGCCCTTGGCGCCGAGCGACACCTGCACGGTGCCATCGAGCGACTGCGCCGCCTCGGGCATGAAGATGCCGATGCACTTCTCGAGTGCCGCGCGCACCTGCGGCGCGAGTACGGCATCCGCAAAATTCGGCGAGCCGATCTCCTCCTCGCTCTCGGCGATCAGCACGAGGTTCACCGGCGGCTTGCGCCCCGCGGCGCGTATCGCGTGCAGGGCGGAGAGGAGCGACGCCTGCGGGCCCTTCTGGTTCACGGCGCCTCGCCCCATGATCGCCTTGCCGGCCCCGGGGACGTCGACGAGCTGCGCTTCCCAGGGCGGCGACGACCATTCGGCCGGATCCACCTGCTTCACGTCGTACATGAAATAGACGCCGAGCGTGCGCCTCGCGCCGGCGTCGAGCGTCGCGAATACCGACGGGTGGCCCCGTGTGGGTACACGCTCGACATGCTGGAAGCCCGCGTCTCGCGCGAGCTGCATCATGTAGCTGCAGCCTTCGTCGATGCCGCGGTTTTCGGCCGCGATGGTGATCTGTCGGATCCAGTCCTGAAGTCTCAGGACGGCGGCGTCATGGCCGCGCGCGATCTGTGCGTCGACATCATCGAGCTTCTGCGCCGCAAGAACGCGTGGCGCCGCGGCCATCAGCACGCCGGTTCCCACGGCACCGCCCACGAACTCCCGTCGCCTGATGACATCCATGCCCGATCTCCCTGTCCCGCCGTGCGGGGAATATCAGCCCGCGAGTGCGCGCGCGCAGACCTCCATGAGCGAGGCCGGCATGAGCCCCAGCCCCAGCGCCGCCAGCGCATTGAGGCCCAGCACGAGTCGCAGCGCGAAGCCCGCCTCGCCACGCGGCTGGGCCGGCGCATCGTCGAAGTACATCAGCTTGACGATGCGGATGTAGTAGAAAGCGCCGACCACCGAGGCGAGCGCGCCGATCACGATCAGCCAGGTCGCACCGACCTGCCACAGCGCCTCGAAGATCGCGAGTTTCGCCCAGAAGCCGACGAACGGAGGCACTCCCGCGGTCGAGAACATCAGCATCAGCATCATCAGCGCGAGCATTGGGTCGCGCGAGTGCAGGCCCTTGTAGTCCTCGAGTTCGTCGGCTTCATGGCCCCGGCGGCCGGCCAGCAGGATCACGCCGAATGAGCCGAGGGTCATCAGCACGTAGACGATCGTGTAGTAGAGCGCGGCGCGGTAACCCGCCGCGGTGCCGGTCGCGAAGCCGAGCAGGATGAAGCCGACGTTCGCGATGGCCGAATAGGCCAGCATGCGCTTCAGGTTCGACTGCGCGATCGCGAACACGTTGCCGACGAACAGCGACAGGACCGCGATCACGGCGACCATCTGTGTCCAGACCGGCGAGATACCGTCGAGCCCCTGCGACAGGAACCGGTAGGCAAGCGCGAAATACGCGAACTTCGGCGCCGTGGACACGAACAGGGTCACCGCAGTGGGCGCGCCGTGGTACACGTCGGGCACCCACATGTGGAACGGCACGGCCCCGAACTTGAAGCCGATTGCGACGATCACGAAGGCGGTGCCGACGATCAGGCCGAGGCTGGGATCGGCCGCCAGCTGCTGCGCGAGCACATCGATCGCCAGCGTGCCGGTCAGCCCGTAGATGACCGAGATGCCGTAGAGCAGCATGCCGGAGGCGATCGAGCCGAGCACGAAGTACTTCATCGCGGCCTCGGCGGCGACGCCGGAATCGCGATCGAAGGCCACCATCGCATAGAGGGACAGGGCGAGCAGTTCGACGCCGAGATACAGGGTAAGCAGATGATTGGCCGAGGCGAGCACGAAGATGCCGAGCAACGCGGTCAGGGCGAGCACGTAGTACTCGCCGCCGGCGATGCCGCGGCGCTCGAGATAGGGGCGCGAATACAGCAGCGCGACGGCCGTAAAGAGCAGGCCCGAGAGCTTCAGCACCAGCGCGAGCGGGTCGGCCACGTAGAGCCCGTCGAACGCCAGCACCCGCACGCTGACATCGGCGTAGTCGAGCGTCACCCAGGCGCCGACGGCGAGCGCCACCAGCGTGATCGTCGAGGTGAGCCGCGGCCGCTTCGCGCCGCCGGCGAACACGTCGATCAGCAGCACGGCACAGATCGCCGCCACCAGGTACATCTCCGGTGCGGCGGCTGAGATCGTCGACCAGGCGGTCTGCGTGTCGGGCATCGTGCTACGGCCTCAGATCGGCAGCTTGCTCGTCGTCATCTGCGCGACGAGGTGGTGAATGGAACTGTTCATGATCTCGAGCAGCAGCGCGGGCCACAGGCCGAGCAGCAGCACGCCGATCGCCAGCGAGCCGAGCACGAGGAGCTCGCGCCCGTTCAGGTCAGGCATGCGCGCGACGTTGTCGTTGGCCACCGGGCCGAAGATCACCCGCTTCACCAGCCACAGCGTGTAGGCGGCGCCCAGGATCAGGATGGTGGCGGCCAGGAAGGCGTACCAGAAGTTCGCCTTGAAGCTCGCGATGATCACCAGGAACTCGCCGACGAAGCCGGAAGTGCCCGGCACACCCGCGTTCGCGAACGCGAACAGCACGGCGAAGCCGGCGAACTTCGGCATCGTGTTGATCACGCCGCCGTAGGCCGCGATGTCGCGGCTGTGCACGCGGTCGTACATGACCCCGACGCACAGGAACATGGCTCCCGAGACCAGGCCGTGGGAGATCATCTGCACCATGGCCCCGTCGAGACCCATCGCGGCGCCGTGCAGCGTGCCGGTCGACGCGGCGATGTCCCAGGCGATGAACGAGCCGAGCGTGACGAAGCCCATGTGGGCGATCGACGAGTACGCGATCAGCTTCTTCATGTCGGTCTGCACGAGCGCGACGAAGCTGATGTACACGATCGCGATCAGCGACAGGCCGATCATCAGCCAGTCGAGCTCGCGGCTGGCATCGGGCGTGATCGGCAGGCTGAAGCGCAGGAAACCGTAGCCGCCCATCTTCAGCATGATCGCTGCCAGGATCACCGAGCCGCCGGTCGGCGCCTCGACGTGCGCGTCCGGCAACCAGGTGTGCACCGGCCACATCGGCACCTTGACCGCAAACGCCGCGAGGAAGGCGAGGAATATCCAGCGCTGCTCGACCAGCGTGAGCGGCAGCTCGTGCAGCGCGCGCAGCGAATAGTCGCCGCCCTGCACGTACAGGTAGATCAGCGCCACCAGCATCAGCACCGATCCCAGGAAGGTGTACAGGAAGAACTTGATCGTCGCGTAGACGCGCCGCGGGCCGCCCCATACGCCGATGATCAGGAACATCGGGATCAGCATCGCTTCCCAGAAGAAATAGAACAGCAGCCCGTCGATTGCGGCGAACACGCCGATCATCAGGCCCGCCATGATCAGGAAGGCGGCGTAGTACTGGGTCGGTCGCGTCTCGATCACCGACCAGCCGGCGATGATCACCGGCACCGTCATGATCGCCGTGAGCAGGATCAACGGCAGCGAAATGCCGTCGACACCCAGGTGATACCAGGAATTGAACGCGGGAATCCACGGCAGGCGCTCGACGAACTGGAACTCCGCCGTGCCGCGATCGAAGCCCGTGAGGAGCGGGATTGCGAGAACGACGGTCGCCAGCGCGGCGAGCAGCGCCACCCAGCGGGCCGCGGCGACCCGCCGGTCGCCCAGCGCGAGCACGGCGATGCCGCCGACGATGGGCAGCCACACCAGAACCGAAAGAATGCCGAAACCCTGCATGTGTCTGTGATCCCGTCAGGCCCTGAGCAGGAACCAGCCCAGCAGGGCCACGAACCCGATGACCATCCAGAAGGCGTAGGTGTAGAGGTAGCCGGTCTGGATCCGGCGCCCCCTGGCGGCGGTCCAGCCGATCAGTTTCGCCGTGCCGTTGACCAGCGCGCCATCGATCAGCAACTCGTCACCGCCCTTCCACAGCAGCTTGCCGATGAGCCGCGCAAGCGGCGCGAGCACGCGCTCGTTGAACCAGTCGAAGTAGTACTTGTTGACGAGGACGGTGCGCACGCCCGCCAGACCCGCGCCCAGGCGCTCGGCGCTCGCGGGACTCTTCAGGTACAGGTACCAGGCGGTGAGGACACCGGCGAGCGCCAGCCAGAACGGCGCGGTCTGCAGGCCATGCAGCGCGAACGCCAGCGGTCCGTGATACTCGCGACCCAGTTCGCCGACGACATCGTTCGCCGGCAGCACGAAAATCGATTCACCGAACGCGCCGCCGAACA
>DAOQXO010000127.1:1696-5163 GCA_035342635.1 Steroidobacteraceae bacterium | reverse complement strand
TATTCGCGATCGTCGAGCGCGAATACGCCTTCATGCTCACCGCGCGGCGGTGAGCATGAAGGCGTATTCGCGCTCGACGATCGCCGTCATGTGAGCGGCGAGTTCGCCGCTCACGCCCGGCTCGTCCGGATAATCACGGGTCGGAAACAGCACTTCGAGCGGCGCCCAGGCCTGGATCGTGTCGGCGACCCAGCGGCGCGCGGCGGCGGACGGCGCAGGAGTACCGAGCACCGCGGCGACCCGCCCCAGCGCCCGGTTGCGCAGCGTGCTGGTCGCAGGCTCGAAGGCGCGGGCCCAGCCGCTGCGGGCATGGTCGGCCAGCCAGTCGTCGAAGGCCTGCTCGGCTTGTCCATAAGCGTTGGCGGCTGTGACCTTCATCCCTGAAACTCCCGTGATGAGAGCCACATATGCCGCATCGGCCGCAGGTCCTGCGTTGATGCGCGTCACAGGCGGAAGCGTTCGCGCAGGTCTCCGGCCATCCGGCGGCTCACGGCGAGCCGGTCCGCGTGGCCGCGCAGGCGGACGAAATACTGCCCGTCAGGGTCGCGCTCGATGCGCTCGAGGTGCGCGACGCTGACGAGTGCGCTGCGGTGGATGCGCACGTAGCCGTCGGCAAACTCCTCCTCGAGCAGGCGCAGCGACTCCTCGATCAGGTCCTCGCCGCCTTCATGGTGCACGGTCGTGTACTTCTGGTCGGCGACGAAACAGCGGATTTCTCCCAGCGGAATCAACTTGATACCGTCGCGACGGCGTACCGGTACATGGCTGCGCCGGGGGGCCGGCGCGGCCGTCGCGGATTCTGCGCGCGCCATCTGCGGCCGGGTCAGGCGGCGGCAGGCCGCGATCGCAGCCAGGAGCTTGTCCTTGCGGATGGGTTTCAGAAGGTAGCCGGCGGCCTGTGCCTCGAACGCGTTGACCGCGTATTCGTCATAAGCCGTCGTGAATATGACAGCGGGCGGCTCGCTCATCCGCGCAATGCGCTGCGCGGCTTCGAGGCCGTCCATGTCGGGCATGCGCACGTCGATCAGCACCACGTCCGGCGACAGGTCCATCGTCAGCTCGAGCGCTTCGCGTCCGCTCGCGCCCTCGCCGACGACCTGCACGTCGTCGATCTCCGCGAGCAGGCTCGCGAGCCGCGCGCGCGCCGGCGGCTCGTCGTCAACGATGAGCGTCTTGAGCTTCATGCGGGAACCTGAGCGTGACGATGTACTCGTCGTCGAAGCGCCCGGCCTTCACCGCCGCGCGCGTGCCGTACATCAGCGACAGGCGCTCGCGGATGTTGGCGAGCGCGAGGCGGTTGCCGTCGCGCGGCACGAGGCCCTCGGGCACCGGGTTGCGCACCACGATGGTGACGAGCCCGTTGGCGTGCTCGCCGGTCACCTTGACCGTGCCGCCGCCGCTGCGCGGCTCGATGCCGTGGTAGATCGCGTTTTCTAGCAGCGGCTGAATCATCAGGCTCGGCACGATGGCATCCGGCGGCACCGCATCGACGCGCCATTCGACGTGCAGGCGTTCGCCGAGGCGCAGTCTCTCGATGCGCTCATAGGTCCTCGCGACCTCGATCTCCTCGGCGAGCGTGATCTGGTCACGCTTCTCGGCAAGGCTCACGCGGAACAGATCGGCGAGGTCCTGCACCGCTTCCTCGGCCAGCGCCGGGTGCGAACGCGTGAGCGCGGCGATCGTGTTCATGCTGTTGAACAGGAAGTGCGGCCGGATGCGCGCCTGCAGCGCATGCACGCGCGCGCGCGACTGCATTTCGATGTTGCGGCGCCATTCATGGGTCACGTAGAGGTAACGCAGCGCAAGCGCGGTCACGATGAAGGCGATGACGACATTGCGCAGGATGAACGGCAGGTGCTCGCGTGGGAACAGCCGCCCGACCTCGATCGGCGCCAGCATGTCGCTCGCGCCCAGCCGGTACGCCACCTCGGAGACGATCACCACGACGGCGCAGACGATGCCGAGCACGGCGGCCGCGCTGCCGGCGACCGACAGCCTCGCGAGCTGCGCGCGCGCCGCGCACAGCAGGCCCTGGCCGGCGAGGCCTACCCAGATCAGGAAGAACGAAGTGCGCGCGAGATCGGTCCAGAAATCGAGCACCGAGGCATCGCGACCGAGTGTGACTATGAGCGCCGTCAGCACGATGACCAGCACCGTTGCGAGCACGGTGCGGCCCGCGCAGAAGTCGGGCAGGTAGTGCGTGTGCTGCGGCTGGGCTTCGCTCATGCGTCCTTGCGCGCGGCGCGCTCGAACAGCGCCGCCTTCAGGCGATAGTCGGCGGAGATGTCCTCGTCGCCGTAGCCCTGGCGGATCAACTCGGCGTACTCGGCGAGCATGCTCTCGACGACCGGCAGCTCGACGCCGCATTCGGCCGCCATCGCGCGACAGATGCCGAGGTCCTTGGCGTGCAGGCGCACCTTGAAGCCGGCCGGGAAACTGCCGCGGATCATGTTCGGCGCGCGATTGACGAAGTACCAGCTCGAGCCCGCGCCCTTGCCGAGCGTCTCGACGAGCGCGTCGAGCGGCAGGTCCTGCGCGCGCGCGAACGCCATCGCCTCGGCGACCGCGCGGATGATGCCGGCACACATGATCTGGTTGGTGGCCTTGGCCGCCTGGCCCGCGCCAAGGGCGCCGAAGCGCGTGATCGTGCGGCCCATGGCGCGCAGCAGGGGCCCGGCGCGCTCGAAAGCGGCTGCATCGCCGCCGCACATCACTGCGAGCGTGCCGTCGCGCGCGCCTTCGACACCACCGCTCACCGGGCAGTCGAGGAAATCGACGTCGCGCGCCGCCAGCACTGCGCCGGCTTCGTGTGCGGCCGCTGCGCTTGCGGTCGAGCAGTCGATCACGAGCGCGCCGGGACGTAATGCCGGGGCGATTCGCCTGACGACTTCGAGCACGTCGGCGTCGGCCGAGACGCACAACACGACGGCATCGACCGCGGCGGCGAGTTCGGCGGGGGAGGCGGCAGCAGCGACGCCGTTATCGCGGGCGAAAGCCTCGGCCGTCGCGGGCGTGCGGTTCCACACCGCGACGAGATGTCCTGCCTTCAGTAGGTTGCGGGCCATGTGCTGGCCCATGGCGCCGAGACCGATGAAACCTGCACGCATGCCTTGATCGCTCCGGGGCTGGTGCGGCGCGGGTCGCCGCGGGCCGCAACTTTAGCAGCCTGCGCGCGAGCCTGTCGGAGGCGGGCGGACTAGCGGCTCGCGCGCGGGGCTGGTCCGCAGGCGGCATCCATGGCCGCGCGATTAGTGACGCGGACCTGGTCGGCCTCGGCGTCCGTAAGGTATTCACGCTCGCCATTCTCGAGCGTGCGGAAAATGCGGCGGGCCTGCAGTGACTTCTCGTAGCGGGCCTTCGCCTCGGTGCACTCCTCGGCACGCTTGCGCGCGAGGTCCTGCGCCACCGCCTGCCCGGCCGCGCGCGTCGCCTGTTCGGGACTCACCGGCGGCGCCACATAGGGCGTC
>DAOQXO010000127.1:0-1686 GCA_035342635.1 Steroidobacteraceae bacterium | reverse complement strand
CGCGACACGGCTGGGGGCGGCCGAATCGCCGGGGCTCGGCGGCCGCGGACTGGCGGTCTTCACGAGCACGGCGCCCTCCACCGGACGATCGCTGTAGTGCACTTCGCCGCGCGAGTCGACCCAGCGGTAGACATCGGCCTGCGCGCCGAGCGGGGCCAGGAGGAAGGCGAGGGCAATGAGGGCGAGCGGGCGCATCGGTGGGGCCTTCATATCTCTAGTATGGCGGCTCGGGCACGACCGAAGTTTGAAATCGGTCACAGTACGCGGGCGGGGGGCCGCCCGCGCCCTGCCCGGGGCCCTGAGATTAGGGCCTCGGGGGTCAAAGCGCGAGGCCCCGGGAGGCGCGAGGCCTCCCGTGCGCGCGCTGCGCCAGCCTCGCGCCCGTGGCCCCGGGCGCCGGGCCTACCCCTGGTAAGCGCGCTCCCCGTGGTACGTGGTATCCAGCCCCTCCCGCTCCTGCTCCTCCGTCACGCGCAGGCCCACCGTCAAATCGGCGATCTTGTAGGCGATGAAGGCGACGATGCCGGACCACACGATCGTGATCAGCACGCCGAGCAACTGCGTCCACACCTGCGCACCCATGCTGTAGCCGTCGATGCCCGTACCGCCGAAGGTGGGCGAGACGAGCACGCCCGTCAGGATCGCGCCGACGATGCCACCGACGGCGTGCACGCCGAACACGTCGAGCGAGTCGTCATAGCCCGCCCACACCTTGAGCCTGGCGACCGCCCACAGGCAGGCGCAGCCCGCGATGAGCCCGAGCACCAGCGCGCCGCCGACGCCGAGGAAGCCGCAGGAGGGCGTGATCGCGACGAGGCCCGCGACGGCGCCCGAGGCGGCGCCGAGCATCGTCGGCTTGCCGCGGAAGATCCACTCACCGGCGCTCCAGGCGAGGATCGCCGCGGCGGTGGCGACCAGGGTGTTGATGAACACGAGGCCGGTGAATGCATTCGCCTCGAGGTTCGAGCCGACGTTGAAGCCGAACCAGCCGACCCACAGGAGCGACGCGCCGATCATCACCAGCGGCAGGTTGTGCGGGGCCATCGGCGCCGTGCCGTAGCCGAGCCGCTTGCCGACCACCAGCGAGCCGACGAGGCCCGCGATGCCCGCGTTGATGTGCACGACGGTGCCGCCCGCGAAATCGAGCGCGCCGCGCTGGAACATGAATCCCTCCCCGTACCACACCATGCGCGCGATCGGCAGGTAGGCGGCGGTGAACCAGATCACCGAGAAGACCAGCACCGCCGCGAATCGCACGCGTTCGGCGAACGAGCCGACGATCAGGCAGGTAGTGATCGCCGCGAACGTCGACTGGAAGGCGACGAACACGAGTTCGGGGATCACGACGCCGTCGGTGAAGGTCGCCGCAGTGCTGTCGGGCGTGATGCCGGCGAGCAGCGCGCGGCTGAAGCCGCCGATCCACGCGCCCTCACCGGTGAAGGCGAGGCTGTAACCGTAGAGGACCCAAAGCACCACGACCAGCGCCGTTCCGCGCCTACCGGGCCATGATGGGAACCGTCGTCCTGAACAGCATGGGTTTTTGCGTCTCATCTTCATCGATCACTTCTATGTCGATGCGAACGGCCTGGGGCAGGGACTCTTCGTCCTCCTCCCAGCCGGACTGCCATAACGTGCCGTCGAAGAACTGGAAATTGAGCTGGCGCACGAACGGCCCCACCAGGCCGG
>DAOQXO010000126.1:0-5705 GCA_035342635.1 Steroidobacteraceae bacterium | reverse complement strand
CCGAGCGCGGGCAGCGCGCGGTCGAGGATCACGTACATCGAGTAGTCGAGATAGGCCTTCTCGGTGAAGGCGCGCAACGACTGCTTCTCGATGCCCTCGAAGTTGAGCTCCTGGTCCTGCATCGTCATACCTGCGCCAGGTTGCCCTTGTGCTCGAGCCACTCGCGCCGGTCGGCGGCGCGCTTCTTCGCGAGCAGCATGTCCATCAACTGGTCCGCCTTGTCTTCGGCGCTGACCGTGAGCTGTACGAGCCGGCGCGTGCGCGGATCCATGGTGGTCTCGCGCAGCTGCGAGGGATTCATCTCGCCGAGGCCCTTGAAGCGCGTGACCACCGGCCGGGCGCGGGCCTTGTCCGTGGCGAGGCGCTGCAGGATCTCGTCGCGCTCGGCCTCGTCGAGTGCGTAGTAGACGCTCTTGCCGGCGTCGATGCGAAAGAGCGGCGGCATCGCGATGTGCACGTGGCCTCCGCTGACCAGCGGCCGGAAATGCCGCAGGAACAGCGCGCACAGCAGCGTCGCGATGTGCTGTCCGTCCGAATCAGCGTCGGCGAGGATGCAGACCTTGTGGTAGCGCAGGTCCGCGAGGTCGCTCGAGCCGGGATCGACCCCGAGAGCCACGCTGATGTCGTGCACTTCCTGCGAATTGCTGACATCGTGCGCGTCGACCTCCCAGGTGTTCAGGATCTTGCCGCGCAGCGGCATGATCGCCTGGAATTCCCGATCCCGCGCCTGCTTGGCGGAGCCGCCGGCGGAGTCGCCCTCGACGAGGAACAGTTCGGAATGCACCGGGTCCTGCGAGGTGCAGTCGGCCAGCTTGCCCGGCAGCGCCGGCCCGCTCGCGATGCGTTTTCTCTGCACGCGCTGCGCGGCCTTCAGGCGCTCCTGCGCGTTGGCGATCGCGAACTGCGCGATGCGCTCGCCCGCTTCCGGGTGCTGGTTGAGCCAGAGCGCGATCGCGTCCTTGGCGTAGCCCTCGACCAGCTGGGCGGCGTCGCGCGATCCGAGCCGTTCTTTCATCTGGCCGGCGAACTGCGGATCGCGCATCTTGATCGAGAGCACGAAGCAGACCTTGTCCCAGACGTCCTCGGCGGTGAGCTTCACGCCGCGCGGCACGAGGTTGCGGAATTCACAGAACTCGCGCACGGCGCCGACCAGCCCCGCGCGCAGGCCGTTGACGTGCGTGCCGCCGTCCACGGTCGGGATGAGGTTCACGTAGCTCTCCGCGACCGCCGCGCCGCCATCCGGCACCCACGCGAGCGCGAACGACACGCCGTCGGACTCGCCGTCGCTGTGGCCGGTGATCGGTTCGGCCGGCAGGCGCTCGACCTTGCCGATCTCCTCGTCGAGGTAGGCGCCGAGGTCGCCGGTGAAGAACCATTCGTCCTTTTCGCCGCTCGTCTCGTTCGCGAATCGCACCCGCAACCCGGGGCACAGCACGGCCTTCGCCTTCAGCACATGCCGAAGCTGCGGCACCGAGATCCTGTCGTTGTCGAAGAACTGCGGATCGGGCCAGAAGCGCACGGTCGTGCCGGTGTTCTTCTGGCCGACGGTGCCGATCACCTCGAGCTTCGAGGCGACCTTGCCGTCCTTGAAACTGATGTTGTATTCCTTGCCGCCGCGGCGGATCCAGCATTCGAGGTGCTTCGACAGCGCATTGACCACCGAGACACCCACGCCGTGCAGGCCGCCCGAGAACCGGTAGGCGCTGTCGGAGAACTTTCCGCCGGCGTGCAGGCGCGTGAGGATCAGCTCGACGCCGCTCACCTTCTCCTTCGGATGAATGTCGACGGGCATGCCGCGCCCGTTGTCGGCGACCTCGAGGGAGCCGTCCTTGTGCAGCGTGACGGAGATTTCGTCGCAGTGGCCGGCAAGCGCCTCATCGACGCTGTTGTCGATGACCTCGTGCGCCAGGTGATTCGGGCGGCTCGTGTCGGTGTACATGCCCGGTCTGCGACGCACGGGGTCGAGGCCGGAGAGGACTTCGATGTCGGAAGCGGTGTAGGACTGGCTCATTGCGCGCGCGAATCTTAGCAGAGCCAACCTGGTGCCGGGTCTTCGGTATTTCGGTTATCTGCGGCGAACGCCGCAACGACCGAAATACCGAAGACCCGGCGCCTATGCCAGATCGTCCAGCAGCGCGCGGCGCGTGGCTTCCGGCACCTGCACTTCGTGCGAATAGTCGACGTGATCGATTCCTGCGGCGAGCGCGGCGCCGCCGCGCAGCGCCGCGATCATCGCAGGCTGAAGTTCGAAGCGCAGGAAGTGCACCGACGAGGTCTTCTCGTCGTTCTCGCGCTCGAGGTCTTCGTCGGCAATCGCCAGCACCCGCTCGTGCCCGGCGACCTGCACCCAGCACGTTTCCTCGATGCCGCGCAATGCCGCGAGGCGCTGCGCGCGTTCGACAGGATCCGGAAACTCGATCAACAGCGTGACTTTCCAGTTGCCGCCGTCCGGAATCAGCGGGTTGTAGGCGCCGAGCTCATCCGCGATGCCGTCAGGTTCGAAGATGCGCTCGACGCGCAGCATCTCCTGCACCTGGTACTGGATCGTCAGGCGATCCTCGAAGCACCAGGTGGCGTTCGGGCCGACGGCGAGGCGGCGGTTGCGCTTGTGCGCCATCACGCGCTCGCGGAACGCCGGGCGCTCCCGGGCGTACTGTTCGAGCGACATGAGGTCGCCGGGAGCCAGCGCGCTCATAGCCCGTACGCCGTACGCAGCAGGCGCATCGGATGTTCGGGCGCCTTGGCGCCGTCGAGGCCGCTCTCGATCTGATGGCCCGCCATCGGGCAATCGCTCGAGTAGTGATCGGCGGCGGCGCCGGCAACGCGGCTGATCACGGGCTTCGCGATCCGCATCGAGGCGGCGCGGAACTCCCGCTTCACGGCATAGGTGCCGTTGTGGCCCGAGCAGCGCTCGATGACATCGACGGTGGTGCCGGGCACGAGACGCAGCACGTCGCGGGTCTTCAGGCCGATGTTCTGCACGCGCAGGTGGCACGGCACGTGGTAGCTGACCGTACCGAGCGTGCCCACGAAATCGGTACGCAGCAGCCCCGCCTTGTGGCGCAGCATCAGGTACTCGAACGGATCGAACATCGCCTCGGCGACCGCCTTCACGTCGGCGTCGCCGGGGAACAGCAGCGGCAGCTCCTGCTTGAACATCAGCACACAGGACGGGATCGGCGCGACGATATCGTGGCCGGCGTCGACCAGCGCCTTCAGGCGCGGAATGTTCGCCTCCTTGTAGCGTGCCACCGTCTCGAGGTCACCGAGTTCGAGCTTCGGCATGCCGCAGCAGCGCTCGCTGCCCACCACGGTGACGGCGATGCCATTGTGCGCGAACACCGCGACGAGATCCTCCGGCAGCGCAGTCTCGTTGCGATTGCCGTAGCAGGTGACGAACAGCGCGACCCTGCCGCGGGTATCGTCGGTGGGCACGGCGGCACCCGGGGCGCCCTCCGCCGCGCTGCGACGCAGCTGCGCATTGGCGCGTGCGCGCCCGGACTTCGAGTGGTATTCGGGGACCGGCGCATTGCGATCGACACCGAGAGTCTTCTCGAGCAGCGCGCGCCCCGCACTGCTGCGATTGGCCGCGTTGACGATCTCGGCGACGACCGGGATGCCCGCGAGCGCCCCGACGACCCCTGTGGCCGACAGCACCTTGTCGCGCAGGCGCGGGCGACCCTTCTTGTTGCCGACCGACTTCGCCCGCAGCATCAGGTGCGGGAAGTCGATGTTGAACTCATGCGGCGGCACATAGGGGCACTTCGTCAGGAAGCACATGTCGCACAGGTAGCAGTGGTCGACGACGTCCCAGTACACACGCTTGTCGACGCCTTCGAGCTCGCCGCTGTCGGTGGCGTCGATCGCGTCGAACAGCACCGGGAACGCGTTGCACAGCGCAAAGCAGCGCCTGCAGCCATGGCAGATGTCGAACACCCGCTCGAGTTCCTTCTCGAGCGCGTGTTCGTCATGGAACGCCGGACTGCGCCAGTCGATCGGGTGGCGCGTCGGCGCTTCGAGGCTCCCTTCGCGGGAGCCGCGGTTCGCCGTCACAGCGTGTCCAGGGCCTTCTGGAAGCGATTCGCGTGCGAGCGCTCGGCCTTGGCGAGGGTCTCGAACCAGTCCGCGATTTCGTCGAAGCCTTCGTCGCGCGCCGCCTTCGCCATGCCGGGGTACATGTCGGTGTACTCGTGGGTCTCGCCGGCGATGGCTGCCTTGAGGTTCAGCTTAGTTTCGCCGATCGGCAGGCCCGTGGCCGGGTCGCCCGAGGCCTCGAGGTATTCGAGGTGGCCGTGCGCGTGGCCCGTCTCGCCCTCGGCGGTCGAGCGGAACACCGCCGACACGTCGTTGTAGCCCTCGACATCGGCCTTGGCTGCGAAATAGAGGTAGCGGCGATTGGCCTGTGACTCCCCAGCAAACGCATCCTTCAGGTTCTGTTCGGTCTTGGTGCCCTTCAAAGCTTTCATGTGGGGAATCCTCCGGTTGTTAGACTGAGTCTAATAGAGTGACGCAATGTAGTCCGCTATCCCGGGCTCGTCAATTCGTGTCGCCCCGCAGCACGCGTTGCCCGACGTGGGCCGCATGTGTAACGTTGCCGCCACTTTTTGGGCCGGGGGACAAGGTGAGCAAGGCAGCCAAGGCGCCGGATTTCGAGCGGACGCTCGGCGAGCTCGAGCAGCTCGTCGAACGTCTCGAGCGCGGCGACCTGCCGCTCGACGAGGCGCTCAAGACATTTGAACGCGGCGTGGCGCTCACCCGGCAGTGCCAGGAGGCGCTGAAGTCTGCGCAGGCCAAGGTCGAGATCCTCGTGTCGCGGGGCGATGCGACGGCAATCGAGGCGTTCGAGCCGGACGACGATACCGAGTGAACGACCCGTCCTTCGAGGCGCGCATCGCCAGCCTCCAGGCGCGGATCGAAGTCGTGCTCGATCGCGCCCTGGCGCTTCCGGATGCCGCCACCACGCAACTGCGGGCTGCGATGCGCTACAGCACCCTCGATGGCGGCAAGCGCCTGCGACCGATCCTCGTCTACGCGAGCGGCGCGGCGTGCGGCGCATCGCCGGACCTGCTGGATGCCCCGGCCGCCGCCGTCGAGATGATCCACGTGTACAGCCTGATCCACGACGACCTGCCGGCGATGGATGACGATGACCTGCGCCGCGGGCGCGCAACCTGTCATCGGGCGTTCGGCGAACCGACCGCACTGCTCGCCGGAGATGCGCTGCAGGCACACGCCTTCGAAGTGCTGGCGACGGCGGGCCCCGCAACGATGCCGGCCGATGTGCGCCTTGCGCTGGTGCGCGAACTCGCCGCGGCGATCGGCACGCGCGGCATGGCCGGCGGGCAGGCGATCGACCTGGAGGCGGTCGGCCGCACGCTCGATCTCGCGACTCTCGAGAACATGCACCGGCGCAAGACCGGCGCGCTGATCCGCGCGAGCGTGCTGCTCGGCGCAATCGCCGCAGGCTGCACCACCGGCGCGCGCCACGCGGCGCTCGCGCACTATGGCGCGGAAATCGGCCTCGCCTTCCAGATCCAGGATGACGTCCTCGACGTCGAGGGCAGCGCCGCATCACTCGGCAAGCGCCCGGGGAAGGACGCCGCGCACGCCAAGCCCACCTACCCGAGCCTGGTGGGCCTCGCGGAGGCCCGCCGTCTCGCGCAGGCGGCGCGCGACCGCGCGATCGGCGCCCTCGCCCCGCTGGG
>DAOQXO010000125.1:0-5894 GCA_035342635.1 Steroidobacteraceae bacterium | reverse complement strand
CCACGAGGGCAGGCCGCCCACGGAGAAGGTCAGCGTGTCGTTGTCGGCGTCGCTGGCGCTCGGGGTAAAGGCATAGGCCTGTCCCGCCTGCACGGCCGTCGCCGGCGTGCCCGAGATTACCGGCGGGGTGTTGCTCGTCGGGGGAGGCGTGGGTGTGACCGGAGGTGACGGTTCGGCCGTGGCCGTGTCCGCGTCTTCTCCGCCGCACGCGGCGAGCGAGAGCGCCGCCGCGAGTACCAGTCCCACCAGGTGCTTGTTTTTCATTCCGCGCGTTCCTCAGAGTCTGCCCGCATCAACTGCGGTCCCGAGGGAGGCGGAATCGAACGACAGAAGGGAATGACGGCGGTGCCGTGACGGCGGCCTGGCCGGCAACCCCGCTATCTCGAGTCTGTCAGAACCCCAAGACCGGAGGCTTTGCGTCCCTGCCTTACGACAGGTATGCCTTTGCAAGTCGATGCAGTTTTAGCACGCGAAATCCGCGCGCATAATGTCTCAGGGTGCCGACATCAGGTATTGTCTTATCGGCTGAATTAAGGCAAATGTGCGCTGCCTTGACATAGTGGCGGGGCTTGCGTAGTTTCGCGCACCTTTCGTGGGGCTATAGCTCAGCTGGGAGAGCGCTTGCATGGCATGCAAGAGGTCGACGGTTCGATCCCGTCTAGCTCCACCAAATTTCGTTCACGGCGTCCCCATCGTCTAGAGGCCCAGGACACTGCCCTTTCACGGCGGCGACAGGGGTTCGAATCCCCTTGGGGACGCCATCTGCAGCGGTGCGGCCGTGCGAACTCACGCGGGCCCTCCCGTCGACCAGGCGATCCCACGCGCCGTGTACCCGCGAAACCGCGTGCCGGCTGCGGGGAATTCCGGGTAAAGCTGCCGCCGTCGTCCAATTAGCATCACCGCGTCCGCCAGTGGCGGGGAGCGCAGCGATGAACACGATCATGCCGGAGTACGGGGCCGAAGATCGGGACCGGCCGCCTGCCTCTGTCCGGTTACCCGGAAGGGGGTATTGATGTCACCTTCGCCGGCTGCCGGGCATCGCTGGGCGCTCGTACTCGCCGCGGGGGATGGTGCCCGCCTGCAGGCACTCACGACGATCGCCGCCGGCATTTCCGTTCCCAAGCAGTTCTGTTCGCTCGGCGGCGGAGGCTCGCTGCTGAACGCAGCGCTGCAACGGGCGCGAGTGATCGCGCCGCCAGCGCGCACCTGTGTCATCGTCGCCGCCCATCACGAACGGTGGTGGCGGACGCTGCCGCGGTCGATCGAGGCGCGGAACATCGTCGTCCAGCCACGCAATCGCGGCACGGCGAACGGCATCCTCCTGCCTTTGTTGCAGATCCTGCACCGCGATCCGGAGGCTTCGCTCCTCGTCCTGCCGTCGGACCATTATGTTCGCGATGAAGCGGTGCTCGCCGCGAGCCTCGAGCAGCTCATGAAGGAGACCGAGCGGCAGCGCGGCCTCATCGTACTGCTGGGGTTCGCGCCCGAGCAGGCGGACGCGGAGTTGGGTTACATCGTGCCGTCGGACGATCGCGGACCGGGTGCGCGGGGGGTCTGCCAGTTCGTCGAGAAGCCCAGCGGGAAGACGGCCGAAGCCCTCATCGAACGGGGCGGGTTGTGGAACTCGTTCATCTTCGCCGCGCATGGCCGGGCGCTGCTGGGTGCATTCGAAGAACGCTGCCCGGAGGTCGTCGGCGAGATGCGCGCCATCGTGGTGGCCACGAACGACGAAGCGTTGCGACAGGCACGCCTCGCAGAACTGTACGAGCGGCTGCCGGTGCTCGATTTCTCGCGCGATATTGTCGAGCGCTGCACGCCGCGGCTGCGCGTGCTGGCCGTGCCGTCCTGCGGCTGGAGCGATCTCGGCACGCCGGGGCGGGTCGCCGCGGCGGTCGAGTGCGCCCCGGCGAGCCCGCCGACTGCGGCGCGAGCGGTTGCGCAGGTGCACGCACGGGGGGTCCTGGACCTGGCCGCGCAGCACCTGCGGCTGCAGCAGGCCGCTGCCGGCTAGCGGCGCCGGCCGTGGAAGTGCGTGCGCGGTGCGGGGAACTCCCGGCTGGCGTGCGCCGGGGCAGCCCCTAGGATCGGTGCCAGTCGTCCCTGGAGATCGCGGCAATGTACAAAAAGATACTCGTGCCGGTCGACGGCAGCGCGACATCACTGCGCGGACTCAACGAGGCAGTCGGTCTGGCGAAGTCTTGCGGAGCGATGCTCGATATCGTTCACGTCGTGAACGAACAGGTCTTCGACACGGGCTACATGCCCGCGCCTTTCTACGAGCAGCTGTTCGAGTCGCAGCGCGAAGGCGGACGGAAAGTGCTCGCGGCCGCGGATCTGATCGTCATGGGCACGCACGGCCGTCGCGGTCTGCGCCGCCTGGCGATGGGCAGCGATGCGGAATTGGTCGTACGCTCCTCGCCGGTGCCCGTGCTGCTGGTGCGCGACCAGCCGGAAGTCCCCTGAAGAGCCGGACCGGATGTCGCCTCGCCGCCTGTCTCCCGACAGCCAGGCCCTGATCGGGCTGCTGTGCGGCGCCGTCCTGCTCGGCGTCGTGCTCGCGCTCGAGTACTACTGCGTGCAGCAGGTGCGCGTGACCTTCGAGCAGCTGCAACGCACCCAGGAGCGGCGCCTCACGCTCGAAACCATCAGCGAAGCAATACTCGGCATGGAAACGGGCCAGCGCGGGTATCTGCTGACCTCGCGCGGGGAGTACATCGAGCCGTACATCGCAGGCCAGGTGCAGCTCGCCGCGCGCCTGCCCGTTCTCCAACGGTTGCTCGCCGAAGACGGCGACAGCGGTCAGCTCGAGAACTTCCGCGCGCTCGAACGGCTGCTCGATACGCGCCGCAAGCAGATGGACCAGGCGCTCGATCTGCAACGCGCCCAGGGCCTGGATGCCGCGCTCGCCTTCGTGACCACCAACTAGGGGCATTTCGTCATGGACGCGATCCGCCAGCTCCTCGACCGCATGTCGGCGGTGGAACTGCGGCAAGTGGATGCGCGCATGGCGAGCTCGCAGACGAGTCTCGGGCGCAACCTTGCCTTCAGCACGCTGCTGTCGATCATGGCGATCGCCCTGATGGTCGTCATCCTTTTACTGGTCCGCCGCGAGTTCGCGAGGCGCGTCGAGGCGGCGCGGCAGCTCGATGCGGCCAATGCCAGCCTTGAGCTGCGTGTACGCGATGCAACCGAAGGGCTATCCGCAGCCAATGCGGTGCTCGAGGCCGAGGTGAGGCAACGTCGCGCGGCGGAGGCAGAGCTGCAGCGCGAACACGAGCTGCTCGACGCGCGCGTCACCGAACGCACGGCGGAGCTGGTGGAGGCGGGCGAGAGCAAGTCGCGGTTCTTCTCCGCGGCGAGCCACGACCTGCGCCAGCCGTTGCACTCGCTGACGCTGCTCAATGCGACCCTGCGTAGCCAGCCGCTCGCTCAGCCGGTGCGCGATATCGTCGAGGCGCAGCAGCAGATGATCGACTCGATGGGGCGCATGATCCACGCGCTGCTCAATATCAGCATGCTCGAGTCGGGTGTCGTCCGCCCGCAGATCCGGGACTTTCCATTGCAGGAAATCATGGCGCCGCTGCGGGCCGAGTTCGCACCGCTCGCGGACGCGAGGGGCTTGTCGCTCGAATTCGCCACGGACAGCCCGGTCGTGAAGTCCGACCCGACCCTGCTCAAGGAGGTGCTGCAGAACCTCGTGGGCAACGCGGTCCGCTACACCGAGCGCGGCGGCGTGCGCGTCGGCATCGAGCGCACTGCGGACCGCGTGCTGATCGAGGTCAGGGATTCGGGCCCGGGGATCCCTGGGGTCGAGCTGGACCTCGTTTTCGAGCCGTTCCACCAGCTGCGGTCGCAGGGGCGCCCGCGCGAGGGCTTTGGCCTCGGCCTTGCAGTCGTGCGCCAGCTCGTCAAGGTGCTCGGCATCGAGCTGAAGGTCGAATCGACCGTCGGCGTGGGGACCTCGTTCACGATCGAGGTGACGCCCGGCAGGGAATCGAAGCCGGCCGGAGTGCGGGCGGCAGTGGCGGGCGGCGTGCCACGGCGCGGCGGCGGCATCCTGCTCGTCGATGACGAGGCGACCGTGCTGCAGGCGACAGCGATATTTCTGCGCGTGGAAGGCCACGAGGTCATCACCGCCGGCTCGCCGGACGAGGCCCTCGCGAAGCTCGGGCGCCTGGATCGTGCGCCCGACCTGATCGTGAGCGACTTTCAACTCGGCCTGCCGGTGACCGGCGCGGAGCTGATCGAACGGGTGCGCGCGACGGTAGGCCGCGACATCCCCGCCGTCGTCCTGAGCGGCGACATGCTGCGTGTGGTGCGACACTGCGAACACCTGGCCAATTGCCGCGTGTTCCACAAGCCCGTCGATGCGGAGGAGCTGGCGCAACACCTGCGCGCGACGCTCGAGGCGTGACGCTAGGCGGGTTCGCCGAGCATCAGGCACATCTTGACGAGGTGGGCCACGGAGCGGGCACCCATCTTGGCCATCACGTTGGCGCGATGGATCTCGACGGTCCGCTCGCTCAGCCCGAGGTCGATCGCGATCACCTTGTTGGCGCGGCCGTCGACGACCAGGTCCATCACCTCCTGTTCGCGCGGTGTCAGCGACTCGACGCGCCGCCGGAGATCGGTCAGCCGTTCCACACTCGTCCGGTTCTCGGCATCCTGTTTGAGCGCGGCGTTGATGCTGTCCAGCAGGTCCTGGTCGCGAAACGGCTTCTGCAGGAAGTCCGAGGCACCGTTCTTCATCGCCTGTACGGCCATCGGGATATCGCCGTGGCCCGTGATGAGGATCACCGGGAGCATCGAACCGCTGCGATTGAGCTGCTGCTGCACTTCGAGGCCGCTCATCTCGGGCATTCGCACGTCGATCACCAGGCAGCCGGCGAGGCTCGGGTCATACTTCGCCAGGAATTCACTCGGCCGCGCGAACGCCACCGGGTTGTAACCGACTGTGGCCATCAACAGGGTCAGTGCCCGGCGCATGCCGTCGTCGTCGTCGACGATGTAAATGGTCGGCTTGCTCTTCGGATCCTGATGCGGCGCCGCAGTCATTGTGCGATGTCCTCCCGTGATGCCGCCGGCAGGCGGAACCAGAAGCGCGTTCCACCGCCGGTGACGTTCTCGCATCCTATCGTGCCGTCGTGGGCCTCGATGATGGCCCGGCTCGACGCGAGACCGAGTCCGGTGCCGTCGCGCTTCGTCGTGTAGAAGGGGCGAAACAGGTTCTCGTGGGCTTCGGCGGAAACCCCCGCGCCGCCATCGATCACCGCGGTCAGCACCCCATATCGATCCCCGGTGACCTCGATCCGCACTTCGGGCACCGCGCTGTCCCGGCGCGGAACCTCCAGGGCATTCTGTACCAGGGCGAACAGCACGTGCTGGATGCGCAGGCGATCGACCGACACGCTGGGCAGTCCCGGCTCCAGCGTGAACGCCAGTTCGAGGCCGGCGCGAATCGCCAGCAGGTCCAGCACCGGCCGCAATTCCATCAGCACGTCGGCCAGGTCGCAGGTCTCGCGCGGGAAGGTCCGGGAGTCGAACTGGCCGCGAATACGGTGAATGCCCTGGCCGGCGCTGAGCGCCTCGTCGCTGATGAGGCGCAGGACTTCGATAGCCGAGGCGACCATCGGCCCGGGCTGGCTCAGCATGCGCACGCCGGCCTGGGCGTAGGTGGTGATTGCCCCGATCGGCTGGTTGAGTTCGTGTGCGAAGCCGCTCGCCATCTCCTCCAGTGCGGAAATGCGCGCGATCTGCATCAACTGTGCCAGCAGGCGCGCGGTCTTCCCGTTGGGGGGCGCCGGATCCATGGGGAGAGTCGTCGCTGAAGTCACTGAATTGCCTCGATTCCAGCCGTGCGGTGACCAACATGTATCCTGACAGCCGTCGATGTA
>DAOQXO010000124.1:0-5899 GCA_035342635.1 Steroidobacteraceae bacterium | reverse complement strand
GCGGCCGTGCGCCGCGCCGCTGCCCGGCTTCAAGCAGATCAAGCCGCGGGTGTTCGCGGGCCTGTTCCCGGTGAACTCCGAGGACTACGAGAGCTTCCGCGATGCGCTCGCGAAACTGCGTCTGAACGATTCGGCGCTGCACTACGAACCCGAAGTGTCGGGCGCGCTGGGCTTCGGATTCCGCTGCGGCTTCCTCGGGCTGCTGCACATGGATATCGTCCAGGAGCGGCTGGAGCGTGAGTACGAACTCAACCTCGTCACGAGCGCGCCGACCGTGGTTTACGAGATTGCACTCGCCGACGGCGGGGTCGAATACATCGACAACCCGGCGAAGCTGCCGCCGCAGAACAAGGTCGCCGAGGTGCGCGAGCCCATCATCGTCGCCAACATCCTGGTGCCGCCGGAGTATGTCGGTGGCGTGCTGGCGCTGTGCAGCGAGAAGCGCGGCGTGCAGAAGAAGATGCAGTACCTCGCCTCGCAGGTGTCGCTGCAGTACGAGTTGCCGCTGGCCGACGTGGTGCTCGATTTCTTCGACCGGCTGAAGTCGACGAGTCGCGGCTATGCGTCCTTCGACTACGAGTTCAGCCATTTCGCGGCGGCCCCGCTCGTCAAGCTCGACATCCTGATCAATGGCGAGAAGGTCGACGCCCTGTCGATCATCGTGCACCGCGACAACGCCTACCAGCGCGGGCGCGAACTCGTCGACAAGATGCAGGAGCTGATCCCGCGGCAGATGTACGAAGTGGCGGTGCAGGCGGCGATCGGCAGCCACGTGATCGCGCGCGCGTCGGTCAAGGCGCTGCGCAAGAACGTGCTGGCCAAGTGCTATGGCGGCGACATCTCGCGCAAACGCAAGCTGCTCGAGAAGCAGAAAGAGGGCAAGAAGCGCATGAAGCAGCTCGGACACGTCGAGATCCCCCAGGACGCGTTCCTCGCGGTGCTCAAGGTCGGCAGGAAATAGCGCGATGTTCGGGCAACTGCTACTCGTGCTGAGCTGGCTGGCCGTACCGGTCGGACTCTTGTGCGTGATCGACGACTGGTTTCTGCGGCCGCGGCGCGAGCTGAAGGCCGCGCCTGCGCCCGCGTCCGACCCGCCGCTCGCGCGCGCCGCGTACCTGGTGCTGCCCGTGCTGATCCTCGCGGCAGTGGTGCGCCTGCTGCGCGCCGAGGCGCTCGACTTCAGCCTGGTGCTGGTCGTGATCGCCGTCGTCTCCGGTCTCGTGTGGGCGCTCGATGCCTGGTGGCTGCGTCCGGCGCGCGAGCGCCGTGCCGCGCAGGCCGGCAAGCCCGCCGACGCGGCCCGCGAGCCCGCGACCGTCGACTACGCGCGCAGCTTCTTCCCGGTCGCACTGGTCGTGCTGGTGCTGCGGGCATTCCTGTTCGAGCCGTTTCGCATTCCGTCCGACTCGATGATGCCGACACTGCTGGACGGCGATTTCATCGTCGTCAGCAAGTTCGCCTACGGGCTGCGTCTGCCGGTGACCAATTCGCGCGTCGTCGACCTCGGCAGCCCCCGGCGGGGCGACGTGGTCGTGTTCCGCTATCCGCCCGATCCGCGCATCAACTACATCAAGCGCGTGGTCGGCCTGCCGGGCGACCGGGTGCGCATCGAGGCCGACCGGGTGGTCGTGAACGGCGAACCGGTGTCGTTCGAGCCGCTCGGCCTGTACAGCGACGGCTGCTACGTCGACATGCAGCTCGCCGAGGAGAAGCTCGGCGAGCACGCGCACCGGGTGCTCTACTGCAACACGCCGCGCGACTTTTCGGTGCCGGTGCTGCCGACCTGCGACCGGCGCATGAGCCGCAATTATGTCTGCACGCCGGAGGCACTCGCCCTGAATTCCGACCATGGCGACGTGTCGGATATCGACGTGCCGCCGGGCAAGTACCTGATGATCGGCGATAATCGCGACAACAGCGCCGACGGCCGTTACTTCGGCTTCGTACCGGAGGAGAATCTGGTCGGCAGGGCGACGCGAATCTGGTTCAATTGGGACCCGCATCGCGCGGGCGGGCCCAAATGGGATCGTATCGGCGCGCGGATCGAATGAGACAACGGGGGAGTGGCGATGCGTGCACGTCAGACAGGAATCACCTTCATCGGCTGGCTGTTCATCCTGGTGCCGATTGCACTGGTGGGTTACTCGGCGATCCGGCTGACGCCCGTGATGCTGAATTACATGAAGGTCGCGCAGGCGCTCGATCGCACTGCCACCCAGCTCGCGAGCGACGACACGCTGACCGCGCGCTCGATCCGCGTCGCTCTCGAGAAGCAGTTCGACATCGACAGCATCAACAACCCGAACGTGCGCGAGATCGAGATCACGAAGGACGGTGCGGCGTGGATCATGCGCGCCCGCTACGACGGCTATGCGCCGCTGTTCGCGAATGCCTCGATTCTGATCGAGTTCGACAAGGTGTCGACGATCGACTGACGATGCACGACGAATGGCCCCTCGCATGGGTGCGCGCGAACCTCGGCTATGTGCCGCGGGACACGGAACTGTTTGCGATTGCGCTGACGCACCGCAGCGCATCGGGCAACAACAACGAACGCCTGGAATTCCTCGGCGACGCGGTGCTCAACCTGCTGGTCGCCGATCGCCTGTATGCCGAGTTCCCGCTCGCGAGCGAGGGTGACCTGTCGCGGCTGCGCGCGCGCCTGGTCAGCGAGGATCCGCTCGCCGGCATCGCCGGCCGGATCGGCCTCGGCGAGGTGCTGCGCCTCGGGTCCGGCGAACTGAAGACGGGCGGGTTCCGGCGTCAGTCGATCCTCGCCGATGCCTTCGAGGCGGTGGTCGGGGCGTTGTACGTCGATGCCGGGCTCGACGCGGCGCGTCGCATCGTCGCGCCGCTGTTCGATGCGCTGGTGCGCGAGCTGCCGGATCCGGATGAGCTGAAGGACGCGAAGACGCGCCTGCAGGAGCATCTGCAGGGCCAGGGACTGCCGCTGCCGCGCTACAGCCTCGCCGGCGTCGAGGGCGAACCGCACGCGCAGACCTTCCATGTGCGTTGCGAGGCGCCGACGCTCGGCGCGCCGAGCGAGGGCAGCGGCTCGAGCCGGCGCCGCGCCGAGCAACAGGCGGCCGAGCGCATGCTGGCGCGCCTCGAAGACGGCGGCTGACATGACCACGACCACCCCGGAAGCGCAGTTCCGTGCGGGCTTCGTCGCGCTGGTAGGGCGGCCGAATGTCGGCAAGTCGACCTTGCTCAATGCGCTGGTCGGCGAGAAGCTTTCGATCGTGACCCCGCGGCCGCAGACCACGCGGCATCGCATCCTCGGCCTCGTCAACCTGCCGCACGCGCAGATCGCGTTCGTCGACACGCCCGGACTGCATCGCGGTGCGCGCCGCGCGCTCAACCGCGCGATGAACCGCACGGCGGCTACGGCGCTCGCCGATGCCGACGTCGTGCTGCTGGTCGTCGAAGCCCTGCGCTGGACCGACGAGGACCAGCTCGCGCTCGAGCGCGTGAAGACGGGTGGCAGGCCGTGCGTCGCCGTGGTCAACAAGATGGACAGGGTGCACCCGCGCGAAAGGGCGCTGCCGTACGTGGCGGAACTCGCGGCGCGCCATGCATTCGAGGAGATCGTGCCGTGCTCGGCGCGCGATGCGGACAATCTCGAGCGCCTGCGCGAGGTGATCGTCGCGCGCCTGCCGCAGTCGCCGCCGCTGTTTCCGCCGGAACAGCTCACCGATCGCGACAGCGCGTTCCGCATCGCCGAGACGATCCGCGAGAAGCTGACGCTCGAGCTCAACCAGGAGCTGCCCTATGGCATCGCGGTCGCGATCGAGCGGATGACCGAGGCGGACGGGCAGCTCGTTGTCTCGGCGGTGATCTGGGTCGATCGCGAAGGACAGAAGCCGATCGTGATCGGCGAGGGCGGCGAGCGGCTGAAGCGTATCGGGCGCGCCGCGCGCATCGAACTCAATCGCCTGCTCGGTCGCAGGCTGCACCTCGAACTGTGGGTCAAGGTGCGCGAGGACTGGGCCGACAACGCGCAGGCACTTCAGGCGCTGGGGCTCGAATGACGCGTACGCTGCGCAAGGCCGAACTCGCCCGCGCCTACGTCCTGCACCACCGGCCGTATCGCGATACGAGCCGCATTGTCGAACTGTTCAGCCGCGAGCACGGGCGCCTGGCGCTGTTCGCCCGCGGCACCCGCGGCCCGAAGTCGCGCAGCGCCTCGCTGCTGCAGCCGTTCGTGCCATTGCTGGTGTCCTGGCGGGGTCATGGCGACGCGGCGCAACTCACGGCGGTGGAGCCGGCCGGTGCGGCCGGACCCGGCCCATCCGCGCTGCCGCCAGGGGTCGTGATGGCGGCGTACTATCTCAATGAGCTGATCCTGAAGCTCACTACCCGCGACGACCCGCAGGTGGAGCTTTTCGACGCCTACGCCGCGGCGCTCGCCGCGCTCGCGGGCAGCGCAGCGCCCGAACTGCCGCTGCGCAGCTTCGAGCGGCGACTGCTCGAGGTGCTGGGCTACGGCATCAATCTCTCGACGGAAATGGACAGCGGGCGCGCGATCGACCCGGACGGGCGCTATGTCTACCGGCCAGGGCAGGGGGTCGTGAAGTGCGTCGCGGATGTGCCCGGGGCCGTCGCCGGCAGTTCGCTGCTGCGCCTGGCGACGGATTCCCTGTCGACGCCCGGTGAGCTCGAGGATGCGCGGCGTGTGCTGCGCGCGGCACTCGACTACTGTCTCGAAGGACGTGAACTCGCGACGCGCGCGGTGGCGCGCGCGGTGGCGGACAAGGAGCGGAACCGATGAGCGCGACAGCGATCGCACTCGGCGTGAACATCGACCACGTGGCCACACTACGCCAGGCGCGGCGTGCGCGCTATCCCGACCCGGTGCACGCGGCGCTCGCGGCCGAGCAGGCCGGTGCCGACAACATCACGCTGCACCTGCGCGAGGATCGGCGCCACATCCAGGACCGGGACGTGCGCGCGTTGCGCGAACTGCTGCAGACACGCATGAATCTCGAATGCGCGGTGACCGATGCGATGCTGGCGATCGCCCGCGACGTGCGGCCCGCCGACTGCTGCCTCGTGCCCGAACGACGCGAGGAAGTGACCACCGAAGGTGGACTCGACGTCGCCGGCCAGCTGCGGCGGGTGTCCCGGGCCTGCGAGGATCTTGCCGGAGCGGGCGTGCGCGTGGCCCTCTTCATCGATGCGGATGAGCGGCAGCTCGAGGCGGCGGCGCAGGCCGGGGCGCCGGTCATCGAATTGCACACCGGCGCCTACGCCAATGCCGAGGGTTCAGCGCTGGCGCGCGAGCTCGACAAGCTGCGCGCCGGCGCACGCCGGGCGGCCGCCCTCGGGCTCGAAGTGCATGCGGGGCACGGGCTGCACTACCACAACGTGGCGCCGGTTGCGGCGATCACCGAGATCGTCGAGCTCAATATCGGCCACGCGATCATCGCGCGCTCGATCTTCGATGGCCTCGCCAGGGCCGTGGGCGACATGCGTGCGCTGATGCAGGCGGCGCGCCGGTGATCTTCGGCATCGGTGTCGACGTGCTCGAGGCGGCCCGCGTTCAGAAGGTCTACGAGCGCCACGGCGAGCACTTCGTCGAGCGGCTGCTGATGCCGGCCGAGCGCGCGCAGCTTGGGCTGACCAAGCGCAAGGAACGCTTCCTCGCGATGCGCTTCGCCGCGAAGGAGGCGATCGTCAAGGCCATGGGCACCGGCTTTGCGCACGGTGTCTGGATCCGTGACGTCGGCATCGTGCAGAACGCGTGGGGCCGACCCGAGGTTGTCTACTCGCTGCGCGGCGAGGCGGTGCGTCGCGCGCTTGGGGTCGGCGATGGCCACGTGACCCTGACCGACGAGGCGGGCCTCATCGTCGCCGTGGCGGTGCTCGAGCGTGCGGTGGAGGGCGGCCGGTGAACGTG
>DAOQXO010000123.1:0-6038 GCA_035342635.1 Steroidobacteraceae bacterium | reverse complement strand
GCGCGGTGTGGAGGTGCCGTTCGACGTGGTCTCCAACCCCGAGTTCCTCAAGGAAGGCGATGCGGTCAAGGACTGCATGCGACCGGACCGCATCATCATCGGCAGCGACAGTCCACGCGCGATCGAATCGCTGCGCGCGCTGTACGCGCCGTTCAACCGCAACCATGACCGTATCGTGGTCATGGACCTGCGCTCGGCCGAGCTGACCAAGTACGCCGCCAACGCGATGCTGGCCACCAAGATCAGTTTCATGAACGAGATGGCCAACATCGCCGAGCGCGTCGGCGCGGACATCGAACAGGTGCGTCTCGGCATCGGCGCCGACCCACGCATCGGCTACCACTTCATCTATCCGGGAGCGGGCTATGGCGGCTCGTGCTTCCCGAAGGACGTCAAGGCGCTTGCCCACACGGCGCAGCTGCACGGCTGCGCGACGCGCGTGCTCGATGCGGTCGAAGCCACCAACGCGGCGCAGAAGCGCAGGCTGTTCGCCCTGCTCGAGCGCCATTTCGGCGGCAAGCTTGCTGGTCGCACGATCGGCGTCTGGGGCCTTGCCTTCAAGCCGAACACTGACGACATGCGCGAGGCACCGAGTCGCGTCCTGCTCGAACAATTGTGGGCTGCCGGCGCGCGTGTGCGCGCCTACGATCCCGAGGCCGCGGACGAGACGCGTCGTCTGTATGGCGTGCGCGACGACCTGGTCCTATGCGATGCGCAGTACGACGCTTGTGCCGGTGCCGACGCATTGGTCGTCGTCACCGAATGGAAGGCCTTTCGCAGTCCCGACTTCGAGCGTCTGCGCGCATCGTTGGCAACGCCGGTCGTGTTCGATGGCCGCAACATCTTCGATCCGCGCGTCGTCGAGGCAGCCGGCTTGGCGTACTACGGGATCGGGCGGGGGCGCAGCGTGGAGAAACCGTGATGCCGGATCGGATGATCCCGCTGCCGGGCCGCTCATGCGATGGTTTCCGTGTCGTCGCGCGCGGTCTTGCAGGGCTGTACCTGTACTCCCCTCACCGCTAACATCCCCGGTCCCGCGTCGACGCCCTGAGTCCGGCGCAGTCCCGAGGCAATCCGATCGATGGAAAAGAAGCGTGCGCTTGTCACCGGAGTCACCGGCCAGGATGGGGCCTATCTCGCCGAACTGCTGCTGCAGAAGGGCTATGAGGTGCATGGTCTCAAGCGGCGTGCCTCGTCGTTCAATACCGAGCGCATCGATCATCTTTATCACGAGCGCGACGAGGGCGGCCCGGCGCTGACCCTTCACTACGGCGACCTCACCGATTCGAGCAGCCTCACCCGCGTCATCCAGCAGGTCGAGCCGCACGAGATCTACAACCTTGCCGCGCAGAGCCATGTCGCGGTGTCGTTCGAGGAGCCGGAATACACGGCCAATGCCGACGGCGTCGGCACCCTGCGCGTGCTCGAAGCGGTACGCGTGCTCGGCATGAAGGGCCGTTGCCGCGTCTACCAGGCGTCGACTTCGGAACTGTATGGCCTCGTGCGCGAGACCCCGCAGCGTGAAACGACGCCGTTCTATCCGCGCTCGCCCTATGGCGTGGCCAAGCTCTATGCCTACTGGATCACGGTGAACTACCGCGAGTCCTACGGCATGTTTGCCTGCAACGGCATCCTGTTCAATCACGAATCGCCGATTCGCGGTGAAACCTTCGTCACGCGCAAGATCACCCGCGGGCTCGCCCGCGTGATCCAGGGCCTGCAGCGCTGCCTATATCTCGGCAATCTCGATGCGCGCCGCGATTGGGGTCATGCGCGCGACTACGTCGAGGCGCAGTACCTGATCCTGCAGCACCACACGCCGCACGATTACGTCATCGCCACCGGCATCCAGCACTCGGTGCGCGAGTTCGTCGTGCTCGCAGCGCGCGAGATGGGCATCGACGTCGAGTTCCGCGGCAGCGGCGCCGACGAGGAAGGCATCGTCGCCGCCGTGCATCGCGACGATGCGAAGGTGCGCGTCGGCGACACGCTCGTGCGCGTGCATCCTCAGTATTACCGCCCGGCCGAGGTCGATACCCTGCTCGGCGATCCGACCTTTGCCCGCGAGACACTCGGCTGGACGCCGAAGACCGGCTTCGCCGACCTCGTGCGCGAGATGGCCGCCGCTGATCTCGCCCTCGCCCGGCGCGAGTGTGAGGGGCAGGTCGGTGCGCGTCATGGCCGCCATCTGATCGAGGATTTGCGCGCACGATGAGCACGCTGGAGGAACGCCTGACCGAGCTCGAGGTTCGTCTCGCGTTCCTCGACGACAGCGTGGCTGCTCTCAACTCGGCGGTGGCCATGCACGATCGCACGAACGTGCAGTTGCGCCTCGAACTCGAGCGCATGCGTGCTGAACTCGTCGGCTTGCGCACCTCGCTCGCGCACGACACGGCAAGCGAACCGCCGCCGCCGCACTACTGAATTCGCCCGTGACCAACGGAACGCCTCGATGGCCGATTCCCTGCGTGACCAACTGCTCAAGACGGGCCTCGTGCAGAAGCTCAAGGCGGAGGCGCGCGCGGCCGCGCCGGTTGAAGCCAAGGGCAAGGCGGACGCGCGCAAGCCCGGCGTGCGCAGACCGGATGCGATGCCGCGCAAGCACGAGGAAATGGATCTGGCCAAGGCCTATGCCTTGCGCGAGCGTGCCGAACGCGAACAGCGCGAACAGGAAAAACGCGCTGCCGAGCAGCGCGCGAAGGAAAAGGCCGAACGCAAGCGCAAGCTGGCTGCCCTGCTCGACGGGCAGGGCCTCAACGACAAGGACGCCGATGTTGCCCGTCATTTCCCGCACGGTGACAAGATCAAGCGCGTCTATTGCACGCCAGCCCAACTCGCCGCGATCAACACCGGTGAACTCGCCATCGTCCAGCACCTCGGCCGCTACCACATCGTGCCGCGCGCGCTCGGCGAACAGGTCCGCGAAGTCGCACCCGAAGCCCTTGTTTTGCTGTGCGAGCCTGGTGCTGTTGATGACGATGGTGTGCCGGCTGACCTGACCTGGTAGGGATCAGGGGCTAGGGGTTAGGGCGCGACAATCGATGGTTGATGCAAGACCGACATTCCGCGGCAAAAGCGGCCGTGTCGCATTCATGCATTCGCTCTGCTCTGGACACCAACCACATTTCCTCAACGGCAGCGTTTTCACGATGCGCCAATCGCGCACAGGGTGCGCTCCTACGAAAGAATGGCAACGCGCGCTTTGCTTTGGCTCTTGCTCTTCGGGTCCCCTGCAGAAGCGCCGAGGAGCGGAGTCGGCCGCCGGGGAAAGGCAAACTGTCTGAGGCCATGGATGGCCGAGTTGTTTGCCGGCCGGTGGACGGCGAGCACCGCAGGGAACCGATTGGGCGAAGCCCAAGCGGCGCGGATGCCGGGGTGCCCTTCTCTTTGGTTACGTTCTCTTAGGCAAGCAAGAGAAAGTAACGCGCTCGCCGCCGAGGCGAGCGGAACAAGGAACCAAAACCACCAAGAGACAAAAGAAGAAGCAACGCAAGGAGCTGGATCCCGGCCTTCGCCGGGATGACGGCGTTGGGGCCGCCGAGGCGAGCGGAACCGAGTACCAAAGCCACCCAAAAACGGGTGAAGAAACAACATCAGGCTCATTCGCTCAACGCCAGTCGCCGAGCGCGATGAACCCCGCCCAGTAGAACGGATGCATGCTGCGGCCGGCGGCCTTGCGTGTGGCGATGACCTTGCGTTGTGCGTCACGCAGGGCGTGCGGAACGTCGGCCCTGGCGCCCAGGCGCGCGGCGTAGAGCGCCTCGCTCCAGGTCGCGGTGGCGCCGTCGTCGACCGGCCACAGGCTGACGAAGACGGTGCGCGCGCCGGCGATGCGGAACGCGCGGGCGAGGCCGTCGAGGCCTTCGTAGTGGCGCATCGCGCCGGCTGCCGTCGTGCACGCGGCGAGGACGGCCCAGCGCACGCCGCGCAGGTCGAGCGCGGCGATCTCGAGGTAGCCGAGCAGGCCGTCGTCGGCCGCATCGGGCACGCGTGCGTGGGCAGCGAGCACGAGCGCGGTTGCGACCGCGGCGCTGTCCGCAGCGGTGGCGGGATCGCCGGCGAGACTGACACCGCGCGTGCCGGCGACGCAGTCCCGCCCGCTGCCATCACTGCCGTGCGTGGCCAGGTGCAGGATCGCGGCCTGTGGCGCGGCGCGGCGGAAGGCCGATTCGGTCGCCGCCTCGCCGAGCAGGGCGAGCATCGGTGCTGCGGTGTGTACCTCGACCAGTGCCTGCACACGCTCGACTTCGCGGCGTGCGCCGGGCAGTACCTCGCGTCGTGCCGCGCAGCCCGCGCGCGAGACGCCTTCACGGTCGAGCGGATCGGCCAGCGCGACGACGCTGTAGCGTGGCGGCAGGCTTGCGCTCGTGACTGGTGCGAGCAGTTCCTCCTCGTGGTTGAGCAGGTGCACGAGGCGCTCGCCGTCGAGCAGATAACCTTCGCCGTCGGGCAATGCGCTCCAGGCGATGCGTTGCAGCGGTGCATCGGCGAGCATCAGCATCCGTCGCGCCTTGGTCGCTGCGGCGAGCGGTCGCCACAGCGCGTCGGTCACGCGCCGGCCGTGTTGGCGGAGGATCGCTTCGTCGCCCTGCGGTGTCGCCAGCGCAGCCTGCCAGCGCTCGACATCGGCCATCAGCGGCCGCAGCGGCCCGAGCGGCACGACGCGGATCGGCGTGCCGGTGCCGGCCTCGAGCACGAAGGCGCGCACGAAAGGGTCGCGTTCGTGCATTTCGCGGCTGGCGAAATCCTCGGCGCGCACGTGGGCGCCGACGTTGAGCCAGACCAGCGCGCTGTCGTCCGGCAATGCGGCGCGCACGGCGGCGAGGTCGGGTTGCATGCCGGCGATCGTGGCGCCGCGCGGCAGAGCCTGCACGAGCCGGCGTTCGGCTGCTTCGCGGCGCTCGCTTGCGCCGGCCGCGGCGACGCCGGCGAGTCGCGCATTCTCGAGCGCACTGCTTGCCGCCAGCCAGGCCTGCCACAGTGGCGCGATGGCCGGGTCGGAATCGAGGCGCGCACGCACGCGACCGAGGCGTTCGGACTGGATCGCGGTGACCTGGCCGCGCGCGGCGATCGCCAGCGACCATGCGCGTTCGAGCAGGTCGCGGCGCCCGCTGGCGACCGCGATGGCGAGCGCGAGATCGAGCGTGGCGTATTCCTGCTCCTGGAAGACCAGCATCTGCGCATCCGAGAAAGAGGCGGAAACCTCGCGCAAACCGGCCACGCGCGTGTGCTCGGAAGCCTCGGCGGCGGCGAAGGCGTCGTCGAAGCGCCGCTGGCCCCACAGCGCGGCGGCAAGACCATGCTGCACGAACAACGGCGAGGCTTCGCTGGTCGGGGGCATG
Source organism: Steroidobacteraceae bacterium (assembly GCA_035342635.1). Lineage (GTDB taxonomy): Bacteria > Pseudomonadota > Gammaproteobacteria > Steroidobacterales > Steroidobacteraceae > CADEFQ01. The sequence goes on along the minus strand of DAOQXO010000123.1, from coordinate 696 downwards.
CCATCGAGGCGGGCGAGCATCTCGCGGAAACCCGCCTCCGCTTCTCGGTGGCGGCCGTTCCAGATGTCGACCATGGCGATGTTGGCGCGCGGATAGTGGTCGCCGGGATTCGCCGCCGGATCCTTGCGGACGATGGCGAGGGCACGCTCGAACAGAGCGATCGCCTCGGCGTGCCGGCCGATGCGCACGCTTTCGGCGTTGCCGTAGTTGTTGAGCACGCGCGCGAGCTTCAGCGAATCGCCGCCATAGGCGCGTTCGAACGCGGGCACGGCCTGCGCATACCAGGCGATCGCCGCTTCGGGTCGCTCGCGATGCCGCTCGAGGTTGCCGAGCGCGTACAGCAGGTCGGCGCGCCGTCGGCCGCCCGGGTCGGGTGTGCGCGCGTCGAGTTCGAGTGCTTCGCGGTAGTTCGCCTCGGCGCGCACGAGATCGCCGCTGATGCGCTGCGCCTGGCCGAGCCGCAGCAGGGCGAGGGCGAGCGCGGCCGGATCGTCGTGCCGGCGCTGGATCGCGATGGCCGTTTCCAGCGTCGTGATCGCCGCACCGTAGTCGCCGGCGACGCGCTGGGCCACGGACAGCTCGCCGAGCACTTCGGCGTGCGCGGGACTGTCCGCGCCGTCATGCATGGCGCTGAGCCGCCGCGCTTCGTCGAGCGTGGCGAGCGCCGCCGCCGATTGGCGCAGCTCCGCTTCGGCG
>DAOQXO010000122.1:0-6068 GCA_035342635.1 Steroidobacteraceae bacterium | reverse complement strand
CCAGGGTAAGGAGCTTCGGATCATCTCCATCCAGGCCATCCTCCGCCAGCACCGAGATCCGGCGCGCGGCGATATCGGCCTCCGACGGCAGCACCAGCGTGTATGCGTCTTCGCGGCCCGTGACGACGTCGCGCACGCGCACGCGTGCGTTCATGGTGATCACGTCGGCGGGGACTTCATCCGCGAGGCGCACGACCGCACGCTCCAGCTCGGCCTTGAGCTGGTGCAGGTGCTCCTGGTCGTGGGCCGAATCGTCCTGTGCGCCAAGTAACGCGCGCAGCCGATCGGCATCCGCCTCGCTAACAAGGATCGGGTTCTGTCTCACAATCTGCTCCAAAGGAATGCCTGCCTGTTTACCTGACAGTGTCAGTTAGATCAATTAGAATTAACAATTAAGATATTTCGATTTTTTAACACCATGACAGGCAAGCCGAAGCGCCTCAACTATCAGCATCTGTACTATTTCTGGACCGTGGTGCGCTGCGGCAGCCTCGCGCAGGCGAGCGCCGAGCTGAACCTGTCGATGCCGACGATCAGCGCGCAGCTGCGCACGCTGGAGGAACGGCTCGGCGTCGAGCTGCTGGTCAAGGCCGGGCGGCGCCTCGTGCCGACCGACGCGGGCCGCACCGCCTTCCGTTATGCCGAGGACATCTTCCGGCTCGGCCGCGAGCTCACCGATGCGCTCACGCCGGGTGGCACGGCGCAGCCGCTGCGGCTCGCGGTGGGCATCGACGACGTGCTGCCGAAGGAGATCGCCGAGCGCCTCCTCGCGCCGGCCCTCGGCCAGGGCCGCGCATTGCGGCTCATCTGCCAGGAAGGCACCCTCGAGCGGCTGACCGCTGCGCTCGCGGTGAACGACCTCGACCTGGCGCTCTCCGATGCGCCGGTGCCGCCGCGCCTCGGCATCCGCGCGCACAGCCACCGACTCGGCAGCTGCGGCGTGTCGTGGATGGGCGCGCGGGCACTCGCCGGCAAGTTGCGCGCGCACTTCCCGGCCTCACTCGACGGCGCACCCGTGCTGCTGCCGACCGACGATACGGCGATCCGCCGCGCACTCGACCAGTGGTTCGAGCGCCACAAGCTGCGCCCGATCGTCGCCGGCGAATTCGAGGACTATGCGCTGCTGCGCGAGTTCGCACGCGCGGGCACGGGTCTGATCCCGGTGCCGGACGTGATGGTGCGGCTGTATCAGCGCGAGGCGGGCCTCGCGCTGCTCGGGCCCGCCCGGTCCGTGGAAGCCGAGTTCTATGGCGTGACCCTGCACCGCGACATCAGCCACCCCGCGGTGGCGGAGATCTGCGCACAGGCCCCCCTGCTCTTCAGCCGGGGCGCTGGTCCACGCGTGGTTTCGTGAGAATGGGCGCGTAGACGAACACATAGATGCCGAAGGCGGCAATCCACAAGAGCGCCGCCGCCTCGATCGTCAGCAGGTAATCGGGCATGACTGCCGGGCCGAACACGCGCACCAGCGCGGCGAGCAGCAGCAGCATGTAGGCCACGGCGATGCTGCGCGCGACGACGAGCGGGCGACCCGTGTGGCCGAGCGAGGCGCGGGTGGTGACCGCGAGGATCATCGTCGCCGCGACACCGATGGTCAGCGCGTGCTGCCAATGCGCCGCCCAGGCCGCGCCGGTCGCAATGTGGACGGCTTTCAGTGCGAGCCCGATCGGCAGCCAGGCGTAGGCCGCATGCAGCACCCACACGATCGGGTCGGACAAGGTGCGCAGGCTGCGCCAACCCGACATGCGCACCGCCTGCGCGAGCGCGGCGACGCCCGCAACCGCCCAGGCCGCCCAGTGCGACGGCGCTACGAGGTCGACCACGACCATGAGCACCATCGAGCCGATCGTGATGCGCTCTACGGGCGGACGGCTGCGGATCGCCGCCTCGATGCCGCGCTGGCGCAGCGCGCTTGCGGTGAAATTCGGCACGATGCGCCCGCCGATCACCGTGACCAGCAGCAGCACGAGGCCGATGCCGACGCGCAGCGCGCGACTCGCGAGCGCGAACTCGCCGTTCGTGATCGAGTAGAGGAACCAGGCGTCGATCGCCCACAGCACCGCGATGATGATCAGCATCGGGAAATTGCGGTTGTGCGTGCGCAGCAGCGTGCGGCCGATCAGGAATGCGAGCAGCGGCAGGAACGACAGCTCGCAGACCGCGAGCCACAGCGGCGGCAGCGAACCGGTGGCCGCGAACGCAATCCGACCCGCGAGCCAGAGTACGGTGAGCGCGACCAGCGGCGGACCGGCGAAGCCGCGCGTGCCGGTCCAGCTCGGCACCGCGGTCAGCAGGAAGCCCGCGATCGCCGCACCGATGAAGCCGAACAGCATTTCGTGGCCATGCCACAGCAAGGGCGGCAGCGCAGCCGACGGCACCCTGCCGGTCGCGTAGATCCACACCCAGCCGGCGATCGCGATGACGGCATAGAGGCCCGCGACCAGGAAAAAAGGGCGAAAACCATAGGCGAAGGGCACGAAACGCGAATCAGTGCGCATCCCGGCATCATAGTCGAATGCACCGGCGACCCGCATTGCGCCAGCCCAATGCGTATCAGGCCAGCGCGTAATTGAAACTGATGCTGACGCGCTCGCCCGCGACGCGCTGCGCGGACACTTCGTGGCGCAGCCAGCTCTCGAAAAGCACGACGTGCCCCGCCCGCGCGGGCAACGCGACCCATGAGCGGTTGCCGAGGCGCGCACTGCGCCGCCGCGTCGGCGCGGCCATGAAGCGCGCGAGGCGCGGATCCTCGAATTTCAGTTCCGCGGATCCCTTCGGCGTGCGCACGTAGTAGGTGCCGCTGATGACGGACAAGGGATGCAGGTGGCCGGTGTGTGCGGCGCCGCGCCCCATGATGTTGACCCAGCAGTCGGTCATCGCAAGGTGACGCACATCGATGTCGTAATCGAGCGCACGCGCAAAATCGCGCACGTGGCTGTCGATGCGCCGCGCGAGCGCGGCGAAAGTGGGCGAACGCTCGTGCATCCGGCTGGCGGTGTCGTAGGAGGTGTAGCCGCCCGGATAATTCCGCGCGGACCACCGCCTGCCCGCGGCATCGTCGTGGCGAAGCTGCAGGCATTCCCGCAACAAACGCGCATTGAGCGGCGCATCGGGCTGTTGTAGCCGCGCCGCATGAACCTGGGTGATGAACAGCGCGTGGTTGCTCATGGCATTCGGCGTATTTTGCACTACACTGGCCCGAGGCCACCATGGAGAGCAATCACATGCGTCAACTCGATGGTCAGAGACGATCCGCCGGCCGTCCCAATCTCAAGGCCAGCGTCGCGCTGGATGAATTCATGAGCGACCTCGAATCACTGCAACCGCGCGACGCGTCCGCGCGCCGCTCGCTCGACGAGGCGCGCACTGCCTGGCAGGCCCGCGAGGAAATCCGCGCCGGGCATGCCCGCACCCTCACCGTCAACGAAGTCGAACACGAGCTCGACCTGGGTCCCGCATGAGCGCGTGGCAGATGCGCTACCACGAGAACGCCGTGGATGACTTGCGGCGGCTCGGGCGGCACGAAGCACGCGACGTGCTGGCAGCGATGACCGAACGGGTCACGCGACAAACGAGTCCGCACGAAACCGGCGAGCTGCTGATCAGCGACGAATATGGCGCATATTGGCGCTATCCGCTCCCGGACTGCAACGTACTGTGCGACATCGACCGCGACGCCCGCTGCGTCACGGTGCTGCACGTCGCCGCGCGCTAGCTGGCGCAGCGCCGGCCGCTGGCCGGCGCTGCCGCCGCTCACGCGGTTTCGCCCGCCATGATCTCGTTGTCCCACAGCGCTTCCATGCGCTTGCGGTAGCTCGCATCGGGCAATGGGCCGCGCAGCGCGCCGAGGTTGTCCTCGAGATGCGCAACCTTGGTCATGCCCGTGATCGCACAGGTCACCGCCGGGTGCGACACGACGTACTTCAGGAAGAATTGCGCCCAACTTGCAGCTTCGATCTCGCGCGCCCAGTCCGGCAGCGCCTTGCCGGCCACATGCCTGAAGATATTGCCGTCGCGGCGCCCGCCGAATGGCATGTTGATGAGCACCGCCTGGCCCCGCTCTTTCGCCAGGGGCAGGATTTCGTCGGCCGCCCCGCGATTGGCGATGCCGTAGTCGACCTGAACGAAATCGAGCGCGTGTGTGCGCATCGCGGCCAGCATCTCGGGATACTGCGGCGCGCTCGAGGTGGTGATGCCGACGTAGCGGATCCGGCCTGCCTCTTTCCAGTCGGCCAGTACCGGCATCATCACATCGACACCGCTGAGGTTGTGGACCTGCATCAGGTCGATGCGTGCAGTGCGCAGGCGGCGGAAGGACTCCTCCAGCATCATGACGCCCCTGACGCGATCGCCGTCGGGAGCGGTGACCTTGCTGGCCAGGAAGATCTGGTCGCGATTGCCGATCTCCGCCATCAGCTCACCGAGCACCGTTTCCGATTGCCGGTACGCCGGCGCCGTGTCGATCACGCTGCCGCCGAGCTTCGGCAGCTGCTCGATCACCGCCCGACGCGCGGCGCGCTCCTCGGCCGTCACCGGGCTGTAGTTGTTCGTGCCGAGGCCCACGACCGGCAGCCGCTCGCCGGTGGCGGGGATTGCGCGCGTGTTGATGGCCGCCGCCGTGCCAGCCACTGCCGTCTTGCCCGCGCCCGCCGCCGCCAGTACGGCGCCGGAGTGCGTGGCTGCGATGGCGGTCGCGACACCTGCTGCGATAGCTTCGCGGCGTGACATGCGTCGATCAGACGTAGACATGGTGACCTCCTCGTTTGAGCGCGCGGCAATACGCGAGCATGCCATGGATGCGGTTCAGGACATCGGCGGGATTCGTCCAGCGCTCGAGCGCCAGGGTCGCGGGATCGCGCGCATGACATCGCGCTTGACGCGGCAGGCCCAGCTCCTGGAGCAACCAGTGCACCGGCTGCGAGCGAGAATATTCGAGGTGGTGGACGAGCAGCACCGGGCGATTGTGCACAACGGGCCGCGAAGAGTGCCACCCATACGCAACGCGAAGTGACCCCGGCGGGGCTTTCGTGTAAGCTGCACCTTGTTGAAAACGCTAGAGCCGCGCCATCCGCGCGCTCGTGGGGCCCGCGCCGAGGCCCGGCCCTACTCCACTATCTCCAAGGATCATCCATGTCTTTTGCTGAACTCGGGTTAACCCCGGGACTCCTGCGTGCCGTCGCCGACAAGGGCTACGACACCCCCACCGCCATCCAGACCCGCGCCATCCCCGCGATGCTTTCCGGCCGCGACGTACTCGCCAGTGCCCAGACCGGCACGGGCAAGACCGCGGGATTCGTCCTGCCGCTGCTGCAGAAACTCGACGCGCCCCATGGCCGCGCCCCGCGCGCGCTCGTGCTGACCCCCACCCGCGAGCTCGCCGCGCAGGTCGCGCAGTGCGCGCGCGAATATGGCCGCCACACCGGACTGCGCGTGCAGGTGATCTTCGGCGGCGTGGGCGAGAAGCCGCAGATCGACGGCCTGCGCGCCGGCTGCGACCTGCTGGTCGCGACGCCCGGCCGCCTGCTCGATCTCGAGGACCAGGGCGCGCTCGACCTCGGCCATGTCGTGCACCTGGTGCTAGATGAAGCCGACCGCATGCTCGACATGGGGTTCATCCATGCCATCAAGCGGGTCGTCAAGCTGTTGCCGGCAAAGCGCCAGAACGCGATGTTCTCGGCCACCTATTCCGACGACATCCGCGCGCTCGCCGCGCGCCTGCTGCACGACCCGGTCGCCATCGACGTCGCGCCGCGCAACACCGTCGCCGAGCGCATCGAGCACGTGGCCTTCAAGCTGCCGAAGGATCACAAGCGCCACCTGCTCGCGCACCTGGTCAAGGACGGCGACTGGCACCAGGTGCTCGTATTCACGCGCACCAAGCATGGAGCGAACCGTCTCGCCGAGCAGCTCGAGGGAGCCGGCATCCGTTCCGCCGCGATCCACGGCAACAAGAGTCAGTCGGCACGGGTGCGCGCCCTCGACGATTTCAAGGCGAATCGCATTACCGCGCTGGTGGCAACCGATGTCGCCTCGCGCGGCCTCGACATCAAGGAGCTGCCGCACGTCGT
>DAOQXO010000121.1:0-6074 GCA_035342635.1 Steroidobacteraceae bacterium | reverse complement strand
ACTTGACATAATATCAGCTGCCTTTCATCCCGATGAGCATAGGGACTCAGGCTCGCGGGGCCCGTGACCTGCCTCGCGATTTCACATTAATGCAATGGATACCCGGCGTTACGAGGCGTCGGAATCGCCGGACGGCTCGCCGCCCGATGTGAGTTCGGCGGGGGTGATCCCCTCGCCCACGATGATCGGGATCGCGAAGGTGCGCGTCACCGAAGTCTTGTCCGAATCGACCAGTGCGACGGCCGACAGCGAGAAGATCCCGTCCCGGGCTGGCAGCACTGTCAGGCGATGGATCACCGGCTCGCCCGGTTCCGCCCCCTTCGGGATCGTCACTTCCTGGCCCGCCGTGATGGCAATGCCGTCGGTGTTCTGCACGATGACCCGCACGGTCACGTCCGCCTCACGCGGTATCACGGCCAGGTCGATGGCGAGCGGCCGGCCGGGCTCGGGCCGTGAGACCAGTGCGAACTTGAGGTCGACGCTGCTATTGCCTTTGCCGCCGGCGACCGCCGAAACCATATGCGGCGGCAGTGCCGGCGCCGGGGCGCTCGCCCGGGCAGCCGGTGCCGATTCGGTGCTGTTCTCGGGCGCAGAGTCGCACCCGGCGACGCAGGCGACCGCCAGCAGCGAAACCAGCCATCTATAGGTCATCCAACGCCCCCAAAGACTGCGCGAACGTTATCACAAGGCCAGCAGCGGCGGCTCGTCGATTGCCGCCCGCTGCTCGAGCAGGTCGAGGATGTGCTGCTCCCAGTAGCGCCGCTCGCCGAACCATGGGAAGGCCCGCGGAAAGGCCGGGTCATCCCAGCGCTGCGCGAGCCATCCCGTGTGGTGGATCATGCGCAGGGCACGGAGCGGTTCGACGAGACGCAGTTCGCGATAATCGAAGTCCGCGAATTCGGCATAACCCGCGGCCATGGCCTCCCAGGCCCGGCGCATGTCGGACCCGCCCGGCAGCAGCATCCACAGGTCCTGCACGGCCGGGCCCGACATGCAGTCATCGAGGTCGACGAATACCGGCCCGCGCTCGCCCCACAGCAGGTTGCCGAGATGGCAATCGCCATGCAGGCGGATGATGTTCGTCTCGCCGACCGAGTCCCACTCGCGCTCGATCGCACCCAGCAGTTCGTCGGACACTTCGGCATAGCGGTTCACGAGCTCGTCGGGCACGAAACCGCTCGAGAGGACCTGCTCCTGCGCCGCATAGCCGAGCCGCTCGAGGGTCAGCGCCGGCCGCGAATGGAAGCGGCGGACCGCGCCGACCGCGTGCAACCGCGCGAGCGTGCGCCCAAGCAGCGCGAAGTCGCTGTCGCTGTCGAGTTCGGCACCGCGACCGCCGAGCCACGGGAAGAGCGCGAACCTGAAACCTTCATGGAACAGCAGTGTGCGCCCCGCAAACTCGAGCGGCACCGCCACGGCGAGGTCGCGCGCAGCCAGTTCGTGCGCGAATTCATGTTCCTCGACAATCTGCTCGTCGCTCCAGCGCCGTGCCCGGTAGAATTTCGCCACCAGCGGAGCACCCTGCGAGGTGCCCACGCGGTACACGCGGTTCTCGTAGCTGTTGAGCGCGAACAGCCGGCCATCGACTTCGACGCCCAGCGCGCTCACCGCATCGAGCACGAGGTCGGGTGTCAGGCCGGCGAACGGAGTGAGCACATCATGGGACATCGAGGGATTCTAGTCACAGGCGGCGCCGGATACATCGGTAGCCACACCACGCTGCTGCTGCGCGAGCGCGGCGAGCGCGTCGTGGTGCTCGACGACCTGTCGACGGGATTTCGCGAAGCGGTCCTCGATGCGCCGCTCGTCGTCGGCGATGTCGGCGATGCCGCACTCGTCGAGCGGGTGCTGCGTGAGCACGAAGTCGACACGGTGATGCACTTCGCTGCCCATACCATCGTGCCGGAATCGGTCGACGACCCGCTCAAGTACTACCGCAACAACACCTGCGCGACGCGTGCGCTGCTCGAGACCTGCTCGCACGCCGGTATCGGGCAGTTCGTGTTCTCCTCGACCGCGGCGGTGTATGGCATGCCCGCCGGCGTCTATGCGGACGAGTCCACCCCCACCGTGCCGATCAACCCCTACGGCACCTCCAAGCTGATGTCCGAATGGATGCTGCGCGACCTGTCCGCGGCGACGCCGCTGCGGCATGTGGCGCTGCGCTATTTCAACGTGGCGGGCTCCGATCCACGCGGACGCATCGGCCAGTCGACCCGCAAGGCCACGCTGCTCGTCAAGGTGGCCTGCGAGGCCGCGGTCGGCAAGCGTCCGCACGTGTCGATCTACGGCACCGACTACCCCACTCCCGATGGCACCGGCATCCGCGACTACATCCATGTCCAGGACCTCGCGCAGGCCCACCTCGATGCGCTCGACTACCTGCGCGCCGGGGGCGCCTCGGCGACTCTGAACTGCGGTTACGGCCACGGCTTCAGCGTGCGGGAAGTGCTGGCGAGCGTCGCGCGGGTTGCCGGCACCGCGCTGGTCATACGCGAGGAACCCCGCCGCGCCGGTGACCCGCCGCAGCTGATCGCCCGCGCGGATCGCATCCACGATCTGCTCGGCTGGCGCCCGGCACTCGACGACCTCGACACCATCGTGCGCACGACCCTCGAATGGGAGCGTCGCCTCGCGCGGACACCCTGGGCCTGAGCCCATGCTCTAGAATGTCCGGATGCGTTGGGCGCGCCCCCAATCCCTGTCCGGACTCATGCTGCTCGGCCTCGCCCTCATCGCGGTGCCGCTCCTCGTGGCCGTGCTGAACGCGGCCCTGCAGATGCGCCAGATCGCCGCCACCAGCGAAAAGCTCGTGGTCGAGGGCGTGCGCGCCACCCGCGCGAGCCAGGAACTGTTCGCCGAGATCGCGGCGGTCGAGCGCAGCACGCGCATCTACCAGGTGCTGCGCGACCCGACCGTGATCGAATCGATCGCCCGCGGCGAGGCGCGATTGACCGCCATCCGCGGCGAACTCGAGCGCCACCTGCACAGCCCCGAGGCGCTCGCCGCGCTGGGCGACCTCGGCGCCTCGCAGGCGCAGCTGCGCACCGTGCTCGCAGCGCCCTCGCCGGCCGAGACCGATTTCGCGGCGCTGCTCGCCCTGCTCGAGGGCATGCAGGTCGCCGCCGCCCGCATCGCCGAGAACGGCAACGCGCAGATCGACGCCGAACTGACGCAGTTGCGCGAGCAGACGGTTCGCGCCCAGCGTCGACTGCTGGTGCAGAGCTCGCTGCTCGTGCCACTGTCGCTGATCGCGATCCTGGCGCTCACGCTGTCGATCGGCCGACCGCTGCGGCAGATCGACCGCGCGATCAGCGAGCTCGGCCGCGGCGCGTTCACCAACCCGATCGCCGTTTCCGGTCCGCGCGACCTCGAGCGCCTCGGGCACCAGCTCGAATGGCTGCGCCAGCGTCTGCTCGATCTCGCGCAGGAGCGCAACCGGTTCCTGCGCCACATGTCCCATGAGCTCAAGACGCCGCTCGCCAATATCCGCGAGGGCACGGAACTCCTGATGGACGGCGCGGTCGGTGAACTCGACAGCGGACAACGCGAGGTTACGGCGATATTGCGGGACAACGGCATCAAGCTGCAGCGGCTGATCGAGAACCTGTTGTCCTTCAGCGCCTGGCAGAGCCAGAGCGCGACGCTCGACGTCAGCGAATTCCGCTTGCGCCCGCTCGTCAAGCAGGTGCTCGAGAACCAGCAGCTGACCCTGCTGTCACAGCGCGTGCGGCTCGACGTGAAGATCGACGACCTGGTCCTGCTCGCCGATCGCGGCAAGCTGCGCCTGATCCTCGAGAACCTGCTCTCCAATGCGATCAAGTACTCGCCCAAGGGTGGCGCGATCCACCTGCACGCGAGGGACCACGACGACAACTGGCAGCTCGATGTCGCGGACAGCGGCGTCGGCATCACGCCCGATGAGCGCGCGCGCATATTCGACGCCTTCTACACGGGCCGGGTCGCTCCTGGCGGACATGTGAAGGGCACAGGCATCGGGCTTTCCGTCGTGCTCGAGTTCGTCAACGCGCATGGCGGCACGATCGAGATCGTCGACGGCGAATACCCGGGCGCGCATTTCTGTGTGCGCCTGCCGAAGCGCGCGATCGCCGCGGAACACGCGGAGCAGGCCCATGCGGCGTAGCGCAGCATTGGCTTGCAGCATGGGCGCGCTCGTCCTCGCGGGCTGCGGCGTCATGGGTGGCATGGGTACCAGCGCCCCGCCCGAGCCGGTGGTCGATCGCGCCCAGACACAGGCCATGATGGTGGGCGCGCACCTCGAAGTCCTGCAGCGGCTGCTCGCAAGCCGGCCCGCCGAGCAGGCCGAAATCGTCGCCGCCGCCCGCCGCGACTTCGAGGAAGCGCCCACTCCGAGCCATCAGCTGCGCTACGCCCTCGTGCTCGCGACGCCCGGACACGCCTCGACCGACACCGCCGAGGCCGAACGGCTCCTGCGCGAGCTGACCGCAACTCCCGAATCGCTGGTCCCGGCCGAGCGCTCGCTCGCCCGGCTCGAACTCTCGCAGCTCGAGCGCCAGTCGCTGCTCGCTGCCGAGAACCGTCGACTGCAGGCTGAAGTGGACCGCGCGCGTCGCGAGCGCAACACCACGACGAGCCGGCGACTGCAGGCCGAGATCGACGAGAACGCGCGCCTGCGCCGCGAGCTCGAGGACGCGAACAAGAAGCTCGATGCCATCGCCGACATCGAACGCAGCATCACCGAACGCAAGCCCCAGACCGAAGGACGCACGCCATGAACCAGCCCGCACGCCACGACGCCACATCCGGGAAGCGCAAGGCCCGCATTCTCGTCGTCGACGACGATCCGGGCCTGCTGCGCCTGCTGACTATCCGCCTACGCGCCGAAAACTACGACGTCGAGGCCGTCGAGAATGGCGTCGCCGCGGTCGCGGCGGCCAGCCGCTTCCGCCCGGATCTCGTGATCACCGACCTGCGCATGGACCAGATGGACGGCATCGGCCTGCTGAAGGAACTGCAGAGCCGCTGGCCCGGCCTCAAGGTGTTCCTGCTCACCGCCCACGGCACGATTCCCGATGCCGTGCAGGCGACACAGATGGGCGCGTTCGGCTTCCTCACCAAGCCCGTCGACAAGCAGGAGCTGCTCGATCACGTGCAGAAGGCGCTGCGCATTTCGGGGTTCGCGAGTTCGGACGAGGACTGGCGCACCGAGATCGTGACCCGCAGCGCGCTGATGGAGGAGAAGCTCGCCCAGGCCCACATGGTGGCCGGCACCGATGCCCGGGTGCTGATCTCCGGCGAGAGTGGCACCGGCAAGGAATTGCTCGCGGGTGCGATCCACAAGGCGAGCCCGAGACGGAACAAGCCCTTCGTGGCCGTGGGTTGCAGCGGCACCGACGAAGCCGCGCTCGACGGGGAGCTCTTCGGCGAGGGCGGCGCGCTGCGCGCCGCCGAAGGCGGCACGCTGCTGCTCGACGAGATCGCCGAACTGCCCGCGGCGCTGCAGGTGAAGCTGCTGCGCTTCCTGCCGGACAGCCCGACGCAGAACGGTGGCAGCGACTCCCCCAACGTGCGGGTCATCGCGACCACCGCACGCGACCTGCAGGCGCTGGTCGCCGCCGGAAGCTTTCGCGAAGACCTCTTCTACCGCCTGAATGTGGTGCACATCGAGATGCCACCGCTCGCGCGCCGCCGCGAGGACATCCCGCTGCTCGTCGCGCACTTTCTCGCGCGCCTGTCCGCCGAGACCGGCAACCGCAAGATCTACGCGCCCGAAGCCGTCGAGCTGCTCGCGACCGCCGAGTGGCCCGGCAACGTGCGCCAGCTCGCCAATGTCGTGCGCCAGAACGTGGCGCTGTCACAGACTCCCATCATCCCGGTCGAACTCGTGCAGCAGTCGCTCGGCGGCTCACCGGGACGCATGGTGTCGTTCGACGAGGCGCGCGACGAATTCACGCGCAGCTACCTGTCGCAGATCCTGCAGATCACGGGGGGCAACGTCTCGCAGGCGGCCCGCCTCGCGAAACGCAATCGCACCGATTTCTACAAGCTGCTCGCCCGGCACCAGCTGACGCCGGAGGATTTCAAGCAGCGCT
>DAOQXO010000120.1:0-6133 GCA_035342635.1 Steroidobacteraceae bacterium | reverse complement strand
CCCAGCCCAGGTGAGCCCGGGCCCGCGCTACGCGCTCGCGCCATGCGCCGAGCAACATGGGGTCGATCCCGATCCCCACGACATCGAGCACGGCGCCGGGAGCATCGAAGAAAAGATTGCTGCCGGTGAGTCGCCGCGAGTTGTCGAACGGCAGTGCAACCCGATCGATCAGTCCTCTCCCTCCGGGGCGAACCGGATGCCGCGCTCATCCCGGATCAGGCCCTCGAGTGCAATATCCACTGCTACTGCCGCGGCCGCAGGCTCCGGCACGGGCACGGCGCGCTCAGGTGCCGGCGCGGCCACGGGTTCCGCGACTTCGCCGGGACGGAACTTGGTGATCTGCTTCCACGAGCGCGTCAACTGGTCCGCGAAAACCAGTAGCAAGTCGCCCTTTGCGCCCATGCGCAGCGCTGCATCGATGGCTTCCTGTTCATCGGGGATCTGCGAAATCTGCGCCGCAGGCACACCGGCCTCGCGCAGCGTGGTAGCGAGGATCCGCGGCACTTCGTCGCCGTCCCGACCACGCAGCGTGTCGTCGCGGCGGCAGATGTAATGGTCGAAGCGGCCCGCCACCGCGCGCGCGATGGCCTTCAGGTCCTCGTCGCGGCGATCGCCCGGCCCGGCCAGCACCACGATGCGGCGCCCGGTCACGTCGAGCCGCTGGGCGAGGTCGGCCAGCATCGATACCGCGTGCGCATTGTGGCCGTAGTCGAACAGCACCTTGAACGGGTGCTCGTTGAACACGTTCATGCGCCCGGGCGCCTGGAAGAACGTGGTATCGAAAGTGCGCAGCCCCTGGCGTATCGCATCGAGCTTGATGCCGAGCGAGAACGCCATCGCCGCGGCGAACATCGCGTTCTGCACGTTGTGGGTCGCCCGCCCCTCGAGGGTCGCCGGAATCAGGTGGGTCCACAGCAGCGGGATATGACCACCGCGGTCGTACAGCGTGATCATCTGCCCGTTCACGCCCGCCTCGAGCGCACACGCCCGACCGCCCGCACGCACGTGCTCGCGCACGAGATTGTGCTGCGGGGTCATCGTCACGTAGCAGATGCTCTGCGCGTCCGTATAGCCCGACATGCGCAGCGTCAACGGATCGTCGGCATTCAGCACCGCGCAGTCGGTCGCCACCTCGACGACCACGCGCTTGATCTCGGCGAGCTGCTCCAGCGTATCGATGCCCTTGAGGCCGAGATGGTCCGACTGCACGTTGAGCACGGCGCCGACATTGACCTCCTGCACGCCCATGCCGGCACGCAATAGCCCGCCGCGCGCGGTTTCGAGCACGGCGAGATCGATCTGCGGGTCGGCGAGCACCATGCGCGCCGAAACCGGCCCGGTCATGTCGCCCTGCACGGTGCGCTGGCCATCGATATACACGCCGTCGGTCGTCGTGAGACCGGGCGTGAAGCCCGCCATCTTCGCGATGTGCGCCAGCATGCGCGCCGTCGTCGTCTTGCCGTTCGTGCCGGTGATCGCGGCGATCGGCACTCGCGATGGCGCGCCCCGCGGGAACAGCATGTCGATCACCGGTCCCGCGACATCGCGCGAAATGCCCTCGCTCGGCGACACGTGCATACGAAAGCCCGGCGCGGCGTTCACTTCACAGATGCCGCCGCCGATTCTGCGGTAGCTCTCCGCGATATTCCGCGAGAGGAAATCGACACCGCCCACGTCGAGCCCGATCGCCCGCACGGCGCGCACGGCCATATCACGGTTGTCCGGGTGGATCACGTCGGTGACGTCGGTGGCCGTGCCTCCCGTCGAAAGATTCGCGGTGGAGCGCAGCGGCACGACCTGCCCCGGCGCAGGCACCGACTCGGCGGTGAGTCCCGCCCGCTCGAGCATGCGGACGGCCTGCGCATCGAGCTCGAGCCGGGTCAGCACCTTCTCGTGGCCCACGCCACGGCGCGGATCCAGATTCACGAGGTCGATGAGTTCCGCAACGCTGTGCGCGCCGTCGCCGACCACCTGTCCGGGCGTGCGACGCGTTGCCGCCACGAGTTCCCCGTTCACCACGAGCAGCCGGTGATCGTCACCTTCCAGGAAGGTCTCGACGATGACCGAGCGCGAGTGCTCGCGGGCCGCGGCAAAGCCTGCCGCAACTTCGGCACCGCTCATCAAGCGGATCGAAATGCCACGGCCGTGATTACCGTTGTACGGCTTCGTGACGACCGGAAAACCGATGCGCTGCGCCGCCCGCACTGCCTGCTCCGCCGTCTGCACGAGCTCCTGGCGCGGCACCGGCAGGCCGAGTGAGGCGAGGATGCGGTTCGTCTCCTCCTTGTCACTCGCGAGTTCGACGGCGATGTGCGGCGTGCGGCCGGTCACCGTCGCCTGGATGCGTTGCTGGTACTTGCCATGGCCGAGCTGCACGAGCGACTGGTCGTTGAGCCGCAGCCACGGAATGCCGCGCGCCTCGGCGGCGCGCACCAGCGAGGCCGTCGAAGGCCCGAGGGCCCGCCGCTGCGCAAAGCGGATGAAATCATCGCGCGCGGCCGGCCAGTCCCAGCCCTCGGGGACGCTGGCCGCGGTACGCAGCTGCGGCGGCAGCAGCGAAGCCAGCAGGCGCAGGCCGAGTTCACCCGCCGCGACGCCCTCGTCGCGCTGGGCAAATTCGTAGACGACCGTGTATACGCCCGGACGACCGTCGACGCTGCGCGTCTTGCCGAACGTGACATCCTCGCCGGCGACGTTCTGCAGCTCGATCGCCACATGCTCGAGCACGTGACCGAGCCAGGTCCCGTCGCCCTCGCGCATCCTGCGCAGGAAGCCTCCCGGTTCACGGTAGGAGCAGCCGTGTCCGGCGAGTCCGGGCAGCGCCTCGACGAGGCTGTCGACGAAGGCCGGTCCCAGGCGCACGGTGGGCCATTGCTCGAGTTCCCCGAGGTCGAGCTCGAGGCGGATGACGGGAAAACGGGCGTAATGCGAGGGTCCTGCATACACCGACCGCTCGAGTACGCGCATCGGCTATTCCTTCAGTGCCCGCAGGGCCACAGCAGAGGCGATGCGTGTGTGCAGGTTGAAGGTCGCTCCGCTCACCAGCAGGTGCAGCTTCAGTCCCAGCATGCAGATCGGCTGGCCTTCACTGACCAGATCCATCGAGGAGAAACTGACGTCGGCGGCATCGACCACCGTGACCCCGCCACTGCCCTCGACTTCGAGCGTATCGTCCGGACCGATGAATGCTGCGGTGTCCTCGTCGAGCCCGATGCCGACTGAGAACGGATTGTAGGCGAGCGCCGTCAGCAGGCGGCCGAGGCGGTCGCGCTGGCGGAAATGCTGGTCGATCACGAAGCGGTTGGTCAGGCCGAGACCCGGCGCGAGGCGCACGCTGCCCGAGATCGCGGACGAACCATCGTCGCCGAATGCGATCATGTGTTCAGAAAGGATGCTCGCGCCGGCGCTCGTGCCCCCGACGGTGACCCCGCGCGCATTGCGCCCGCGAATCAGCTTCGCAACCGGTGTGCCGCCGAGCAGCGTCGTCAGTCGCAGCTGGTTGCCGCCCGTGAAGAAGATGCCGCTCGCCTCGCCCAGCCGGTCGAGTCGTCCCTGCTCGTGGCAGTCGCGCCGGGTATCGAAGTCCATGACCGCTACCCGCGCCGCCCCGAGCTGCCGGAACAGCTGCTCGTAGCGGCTCCCGGTCTCGTGGAGGCGGCTCGCCGTCGGGATCACGACGATGTCGGCATCGCTGCCCCCTGAAACCGCGACGAAGCGGGCGAGGATCCGCTTGTCGTTCTCCTTGTTCTCGGCGCCGCCGATCGGAACGATCCAGCCGCGCGCCTCGCCGTCGGGCACCTTGCTCGGCATGCGCTTGTTGCCTCTCAGGCCTACCGCCGAAATGCGTGTAGGTGAAATAGTGTCACAGCGCGGCCGCAAACAAAACAAAACGGCCGGTGGGTTGCCCCACCGGCCGTCCCGGTTCCTTTGAAGTCCTCAGCCCTCAGCTCTGTGCATGAATCGCCCAGAGGCTCGCGAGCCGGCCATACCTGGCGTCGGTCTTGATCGTGTCGAAGGTCTTGACGGCGTCGCTCTTGTTACCGCCCTTCAACTGCGAGATGCCGAGCAGCAGGGTGGCTTCAGATGCGTCACTCAGGCCGCCCTTCGTGAGGCCACGCTGGATGGCCGCCGCCGCCTTGTCATACTCGCCGTAGCTCAGATAGCCCTTGCCGAGGCCCACGTCCGCACCACCGGTCTTGGCGCTGCCGGTCTCGGTTGCGAGCTTTGCGAGCGCCGCCTGGTCGGTGGCTGCAGACTTCTTCGCCAGGTCGAGCAGGCGCTGGTTCTTGTCCTTCGCGCGCTGGTCGGCAAATACGTCCTTCGCGAAGCCCTTCTCGAGAATCGAGACGGCCTCACCCGGCGAGCCCTGCTCGATCGCAAGCTGCGCCATCTCGGTGTAGTCCTCGCTGCGGCTGAGCGCGTCGACATCGGCCGCGAGGCGGAACGTATTGAACAGCACCTTGTCGTCCCGGTCCGGCGCGCGGAACAGCGAGTACATGATGTTCTGCCAGTATTCCGGCGACGGGTAGTACTTGACGAGGCGCTCGAGCGCAGCGGTCGTGCACTCGTCATCCTTCTGCTTCACACACGAGGAAAGGATCAGTTCGAGCGACTGCTTCTTCGGGGTCTGACCACGGCGGATCTGGTCACCGACGTAGCTGTCCATGAACTTGTGCGTGCCCTTGAAATCGTTCTGCACGTAGTACGCCTGCCCGACCAGGGTATACAGATCGGCATCGGCAAAGCCGCCCTTGATGGCGCGATTGCCGTACTCGACGGCCTTGCCGTAGTTCTTGTTCTGGTAGCTGATCTGCGCCAGCGCGCGAACGCGGGACGCCACGTCCTCCTGCGCGAGGAAGCCCGAGTTCAGGCCCGCCTCCAGATTGCGGCCGGCTTCCGCAAAGTTGTTGAGCCGCACATACGCGAAGCCGCGCATCTCGGCGATCAGGAATTGGTCGTAGGCGCTCTTGCCCGACGTGGCATCAGCCTTGTCGAGTTCGGCGAGCGCGCCGCGCCAGTCCTTCTTGCCGAGCGCATCCTGCGCCGCCTTGAGCGGCTTGGCCAGCGCCTTGCTGACCGCGGGCGCCTTCTGGTCGGCCGCAACAGCCGGGCCGGAAATGCCCACTGATCCGACGGCCAGCAAGGCCATCGCCAGCAACGGTGCGAGTTGGAGTGTCTTCCTCATGCTCATGGTCCTCTGATCCAATGTCGCGACACGGTAGCAGTGCCACGGTGTCACGATCTCATGTGGCGGATGAACGCAGAATGAACGCCGGCGGGGCACGCCCGCCGGTGGTCACAATTCCCGGAATTCCGCCGTATTGACGAAACCGATCTTCAACATGCGATTGCGCTGTGCCGAGGCGAGCACCTGCGCCACCGTGTCATAGCGCGAGCGCGCATCGGGCCGCAGGTGCAGTTCCGGCTGCGGGTCCTTCTGCGACTCCTGCCGGAAGTAGCCCTCGAGCGTAGCGATGCTCGGCACCACCGTGCCGTTCCAGACGATCGTGCCGTCGAAGTCGATCTCGATATCGATCACCTCGGGGCGCACCTCCGGCAACGGCTGGTCGGGCTGCGGCTGGGGCATGTCCAGTTTCACCGCGTGCGTCATCACCGGAATCGTGATGATGAACATGATCAGCAGCACCAGCATCACGTCGATGAGCGGCGTGGTGTTCATCTCCACCATCGGTTCGTCTTCGCCGCTCGCGCTGCCCACATTCATAGACATAGTCGATATCTCCTCAACGCACGCCGCGATCGGGCTCGGTGATGAATCCCACCTTGACCACACCACCGCGCTGGATCGTGTAGATCACGCGTCCCACCGCTTCGAAACGCGCATTACGATCCCCGCGAATGTGGATCTCGGGTTGGGGCACCTGCACGGCCGCCGCCTTGACGAACTCGAGCAGCGTCTGTGTATCGGGCACCTGGCCGTTGTTCCAGTACATGTTGCCCCGCTCGTCGACCGCCACGGTGATGTTCTCCGGGCGCGTCTGCGTGGCGATGTTGGTCGCTTTCGGCAGCTCGACCGGCACCGTCTTCGTGATCACGGGCACGGTGATCAGGAAGATGATGAGGAGCACCAGCATTACGTCCACCAAGGGCGTGGTGTTGATCTCCGACATCG
>DAOQXO010000119.1:0-6292 GCA_035342635.1 Steroidobacteraceae bacterium | reverse complement strand
ACTCGCGCTGGCGGCGACTTTCTGCCTCTATGGGCTCATTCGCAAGGTCGTCGCAGTCGGCGCGATTCCGGGGCTCGCCATCGAGAATCTGATCCTGCTGTTGCCCGCGCTCGTCTGGCTCGGCTGGAGCGATCTGCGAGGCGAGGGGGTCTTCGGTCATGGCGGCGGGCCGCCCGAGCTGCTGTTGATCGTCGGGGGCGCTCTGACCGCGGTGCCACTGATCGGCTTCGCCTATGGCGCGCGCCGGCTGTCCTATTCGCTGGTCGGTCTGCTGCTGTATGTTTCCCCGACACTGCAACTCGCGTGCGGGCTGCTGCTGGGAGAGGCGTTCACGCAGGACAAGATGATCGGCTTCGCGTGCATCTGGCTCGGCCTCGCGGTCTATGCGGTGGACGGATGGCGCGGCAGCCGCAATCGTGCGCCGCTCGCGACTGCGGCCCGCCGCGATCCGGGTGACAACCGGGCGTGATGCCGGCGCCTACTCGATCATGCGCACCGTATCGACGGGCGCGTAGTCGAACCGGCCGGAGCCGCTGTTCCAGGTGATCGCGCGCTGGCAGAAGGACTCGCTCGCGAAGTCCGGTGCGGGCGGTTGCCCGCAGTTGTCGCCGGCCACGACGAGCCACAGCGTGGCCGGATCACCTTCGAACTGCGCGTCGTAGGTCCAGTCCGAAAAGGATTCGGCCGCGCCGCCCCGGCCATCGCCCGCGAAAATGGCGAGACGCTTGGCGCGATCGCCATAGACGCTCACGGCGTTCTCGCACATCACCCAGCCCGTATGCAGCACGTAGTCGTCGCGGCCGTCGCCATTCAGGTCGATGCGCCGAACCGCATCCCGGGTGTGCGGCGTGCCACCGACGTCACTGCATTCCGCGGCGATCTCCGCCAGTGCGGCGGCGACGACCGCAGGCAATGCGGCGTCATCCGCCGCGGGGGCCGCAGCTTCCGGCACGGATCCGGTCGGTCCCCTGTCGCAAGCCGCCAGCGTGAGCAGAACACCGCAGGCCGCAAGTCGCATGACTGTGTGCATGAACGCCCCCTTTGCAGTCGCTCAGGCGCCGAGCTTTGCGTTCATGTTCATGCGGGCCTTCGACTGTCACGATACCGGGCAGTTCCGGGGAGCATACACCTGCGCGTCAGGCGTTGGCGGCGAGCAGCCTGCCGGTGGACGGGCGGGCAGTACCGCCCGGGGCGTAGGTCGCGGCGCTGCGCGGAGCGCCGCCCGTGAGCGCGTCGAGCCGGCCGGAGACGCTGCGCAGCTGCGCGGTAGCAAGTGCACCGTTGCGATCGTTGAGCTTGCGGCAACGCCGCGTCATTTCGGTACATGACTGCCAGCGGGTCGCGAGGCGACCGCTCGCGTCGCAGGAGGCCAGGAGCTTCTGCATGCCGGCGGGATCGGCGGCATGGCCGAACATGCGGCATAGTGCGGCACGCTCACTGTCGATCCGCAGCAGCGCACCGACGCAGGCCTGCCGGTCGCGTCCTGCAGCCGCGAGCTGTTCGACATCACGATCGACCAGCAGCGCGTGCTCGCGTTCCAGCAGTTCCTCGAGTCGCGTGAGCGTCGCCAGCTGTTCGCCGACGAGTCGTTCCAGGCTGTCGCGGGTCAATGCCGGATCCATGCGCTCGTCAGTCCCTTGCGACGGAGCGCGCGAGGCTCTCGAGATCATGCTCGAAGACCATCAGCTTGGTCGCGGTAGCCTCGGCGTCGACGGTGTAGCTGCCGTCCTCGATCGCCTTGCGGATCCTGGCGACCCGGGCCTCGTCCACCTGGGGGAGCCTGCGGATCGTGGCTTCGAGTGCCGCGAGCTGGCGCGCACCCTCGGTGATCTGGATGCCGGCGGTGCCTGCCTGCGCGCGCGCACCGGCATCGCCGTGGCCTGCAGCGCGCGCACCCCTCGCGGCACCAACCTCAGATGGCTTGGGAACAAGGGGGTCCACTCCATTGATTTTGCTAGCCATCTTGGGCTCTCCCATGCGTGTCTTGCCTTATAACGGCCCGCCGGACGGAAACTTTAGGCCCGCGAGGCCCCGGGGCGACAGGGTCAATCATGGCGTCACGCGTACTTCGGTGGCGTTCTCGACCACGCCCTCGACGATTTTCGCCGACGACAGGTTCTGTACCCGCACCCGCTCACGGGCGGCACCGTCGCTCAGGGCACGCCCCGGTGCGCGAATCCGGATGCCGTCGGCGAGCGCCACCAGCGTGACCTGTTGGCCGCGCTTCACCAGTTTGTCGGCGGTGAACCACGCGGCCTGCAGGGGCGCGCCGGCGGGGGCGGGTCGGGCGAGGTGCTTTCCGGCGATCTCCGCCGGGCCTCTTATATAGGAGTGCGACAGGCCGTCGACTTCGACGTTGCGGGTGGCGACATCCGTGGCCGCGAGCGTGCGTCCGCGCGCCGCCGCCGCGGTGAGCACGAGCACGTCGAGCCGGCTGCGCAATGTCAGCGGCACGTTCACGCGCCAAGGCTTGCCCTGCGGACAGGCGACGAAAACGTTGGTGCGCGCGGCCGGTTGCGAGCCCGGCGCCCACGTGGCCTGCAGCGGTACGCCGCATTTGGGGAGCCTGAGGCGCGGGTCGAGGTGCGCGGCGTGGATCACGGTCGTGACGCCCGGACTCGCAGGGACTTGTGCGCGCAGGAAGGCGGAGGCCGCCGCGCCGATGTCCGCGGGGTCCTCGATGGCCTGCGCCTGGGCGACGAGCGGTACGGCGGCGAGCAGTACCGCGTAGCGCGCATGGCGCAGCAAGCCGCGAGTGATCCGGGTCCTCATGCTGCAGGGGACTGCAGATTGCATGCCAGCGCGGGCCTGCGCGCAGCGGAGCCAGCCGTTGCCGCCGGCGCGGCAAGGCTTTGCCGCCGCAGCGTGACGCGTGTCACATCGGGCGGGCGATGGCGATCGCACATCGCCCGTGAAGTGCCAATGGCTGCCACGTGGCACAGGGTTTGCTGTGCTCCTGAGCAGTCAGGTTTCTGACGGTGGGAACGACATGCGATTCAATCTTGACGCTTACCTCGGTGTGCATCAGCAGGCGCTGCGGCTGGGTGCGAAGCGCACCGAAGTGATTGCGAACAATCTCGCCAACGCCGACACGCCGGGCTTCAAGGCCCGTGATGTCGATTTTCGCGCGGCGCTGGCCGCGGCCGGCGACGGCGGATCGCTCCCGATGGCGCAGACGCGACCCGCACATCTCCCGACCGGCGCCGCGGACGGCGATGTGGCCGGGGCACTTCGTTATCGCACGCCCCTCGCCCCGTCCCTCGACGGCAACACGGTCGACCCGCAGCTTGAGCAGGCGGCGTTCGCCGAGAACGCGGTCCGCTACCAGGCCACGCTCGCTTTTCTCAATGCGCGCTTTCGCGGCCTGATGACCGCGATCACGGGCCAGTGATCGCGGCGCACTGAAACAGGAGACGCACGATGTCCTCGTTCAAGACTTTCGATATCGCCGGATCGGGCATGGCCGCCCAGTCCGTGCGCCTGAACACCGTGGCGAGCAACCTCGCCAACGCCGACAGCGTCAGCGGCGATGCGGCGGCCGTGTACAAGGCCCGCCATCCGCTGTTCGAAGCCGTCCGCCAGCAACTCGCCGGCGCGAGCCCGGCCGCGCAGGGCGGGTCCGCGGTGCGAGTCACCGGCATCGTCGAAAGCGAAGCCGCGCCGGTCGCGCGTTACGAGCCCGGCAATCCGCTTGCGAATGCCGACGGCTACGTCTTCGCCCCGAACGTCAACGTCGTCGAGGAAATGGTCGACATGATCTCGGCGTCCCGCTCCTACCAGAACAACGTCGAAGTGATGGATACGGCCAAGGGCATGATGCTCGCGACGCTGAGGCTCGGGCAGTCATGAGCATCGTAAGCAACGATGCCGCCAATCCATATGCGGGCCTCGGCTTCAGCACCACCGCCTCGGGCATCGCCGCCGCCGGCGGCGATGCGCTCGACCAGCAGGACTTTCTGATGCTGCTGACGACCCAGCTGAAGAACCAGGATCCGCTGAAACCGCTCGACTCGACGCAGTTCGTGAGCCAGCTCGCGCAGTTCAGCCAGGTGTCCGGCGTGCAGGAAATGAATGCGTCGCTGCACTCGCTCACGAGCAGCATGAAGAGTTCCGCGGTGCTCGACGGCGCGGCGCTGGTCGGCCGTTACGTGCTGCTCGAGGGCGATACCGCGACGCTCGCGGCGGGCAGCTCGATCGTCGGCGGCATCGCGACGCCGGCCGGCGCGACTGCCATCACCGTGAATGTGCGGAGTGCTGGCGGCGAACTCGTGCAATCGATGCAGGTCGCGCCGACCGAAGGCACGACACTGTTCAGCTGGGATGGCGTGCAGCGTGACGGCACGATCGCCGCGCCCGGCATCTATCGCTTCGATGCGATGGCCTCGAACGGCAGCCGGACGGAGGCTGCGCCGGTCATGGTCGCGGACCTGGTCGCGAGCGTCAGCATCGACGCGGCGACCTACGCATTGCAGCTGAACACGGCGACCAGCGGCCCGGTGACACTGGCCGAAGTCCGCCAGGTGTTCTGAACCCGAATCCGAATCGCGAAGGAGTACACGCAACATGCCATTTACCATCGCCCTCAGCGGCCTGAATGCCGCCTCGGCCGATCTCGCCGTGACCGCGAACAACATCGCGAACGGCTCGACCACCGGCTTCAAGAGCTCGCGCACGGAGTTCGCGGACCTGTTCGCCGTCACGCCTTTCGGCGTGGCGAGCACGGCCACCGGCAATGGTGTGAAGGTCTCGTCGGTGACCCAGCAGTTCACGCAGGGCAATATCGACTTCACCGACAGCAACCTCGATCTGGCGCTCTCGGGCGACGGTTTCTTCACGCTGAGCGACGGTGGTGCGCTCGCCTACACGCGCTCCGGTGCGTTCAAGGTGGACAACCAGGGTTACGTCGTGAGTCCGACGGGCTCGCGGCTGCAGGTCTATCCGCCGCTGGCAAACGGCGGCTTCAACACCGGCGGCCTGTCGGACCTCCAGCTCGTGACCAACGAGAGCGCGCCGCAGGCGACCTCGGAGATCCGCATGGCGCTCAACCTGCCGGCCGATGCCACCGCGCCGGTGAGTGCGTTCGATCCGGCGGATGCGACCAGCTACAACCGCCAGACGTCGATGACGGTCTACGACTCGCTGGGCGCGGCGCACACCAACAGCTTCTATTTCGTCAAGGGTGCCGCGGCCAACGAATGGACCGTGCAGGCCTACACCGATGGCGCGCCGGTCGGCACGCCGCAGCCGCTCACCTTCGACAGCAACGGTGCGCTCGTGACTCCGGCAGGTGGCTCGATCGCCTTCCCCCCGCACGTGCCGGCGACCGGCGCGCAGCCGCTCGCGATCACGCTCGACGTGCGTGGTGCGACCCAGTACGGCAGTAATTTCGGCGTGCAGTACACCCAGGACGGATACACCACCGGTGCGCTCAGCGGTATCGACGTCGATGCGACCGGAGTGGTCAGCGCACGCTACACCAATGGACGCTCGATCCCGCTCGGCCAGGTGGCCGTGACGAACTTCGCGAACGTCCAGGGTCTGCAGAAGCTCGGCGACACGCAGTGGGGCGAGACCTTCGGGTCCGGTGCCGCGCAGCGTGGCACTGCGGGCAGCTCGGGTTTCGGCGTGATTCAGTCTGGCGCCCTCGAGGCGTCGAACGTCGAGCTCACCGAACAGCTCGTGAACATGATCATCGCGCAGCGCAATTTCCAGGCAAACGCACAGATGATCTCCACCGCGGACCAGGTCACGCAGACCGTGATCAATATCCGCTGAGCGCAGGTGTAGCGGCAGATGGACAAGTACCTGTACGTGGCGATGTCCGGCGCGAAGGAAACCCTGCGCGCGCAGGCCGTCAACAGCCACAACCTGGCCAATGCGGGCACGACTGGCTTTCGCGCGGACCTCGCCGCGTTCCAGACGCGCATCGTGGAGGGCAGCGGGCACGCCTCGCGTGCCTATGCCACGCATGCGGCGGTCGGCTGGAACGGCGCGAGCGGCGCGCTGCTCGGCACGGGCCGCGACCTCGACGTGGCCGTGCAGGGCGAGGGCTGGATCGCGGTGCAGGCGGCCGATGGCAGCGAGGCCTATACGCGCGCCGGCGACCTGCGTGTCGACACCACGGGCCTGCTGCGCAACGGCGCTGGCGACGTGGTGCTCGGCGATGGCGGGCCCCTCACGGTGCCGCAGCACAGTTCCATCTCGGTGGCGGCGGATGGTTCGGTCTCGATCGTGCCGATCGGGCAGGGACCGGAAACGACTGCCATCGTCGGGCGCATCAAGCTCGTCAATC
>DAOQXO010000118.1:0-6408 GCA_035342635.1 Steroidobacteraceae bacterium | reverse complement strand
GCACGAAACCGAGATCCCAGTACTCGGGGTGGTGCAGGTCGGCGAAGCCGCCCGCGACCAGCGCGCGCGTGAAGTTGAGGGTGAGCGCCGCGCGCTCGTAGCCGCGCAGCAGCAAGGTCGGATCGGGCGTGCGCGCCTCGGCGGTGAACTCGGGGTGATTGACGAGATCGCCGCGGTAGCTCGGCAGCGTGACACCGTCGCGCGTCTCGGTGTCGGCCGAGCGCGGCTTGGCATACTGCCCCGCCATGCGCCCGACGCGGATCACCGGCATTTTCAGGCCGTGCAGGAGCACGAGGCTCATCTGCAGCAGGATCTTCAGCTGCTTGGCGATCTTGTCGGACTCGCAGCCCTCGAAGGTTTCGGCGCAGTCGCCGCCCTGGAGCAGGAAGGCCTCGCCGCGCTGCGCGGCAGCCAGGCGTTCCCGCAGCGCATCGACCTCCCAGGAGACGACGATCGGCGGCAGGCGCGACAATTCCGCGACCGCGCGATCGAGCGCCGCTGCGTCCGGATAGCGCGGCTGTTGCTGCGCGGGTTTCGCTTGCCAGCTCGCCGGATGCCAGGTCGTGAGATCGGTTGTACGCATCCGTCCAATATTACACCTGAAGGCGCAACTGTGGCGGTCTGGCAGATGGACGGGCAGAATGCGCGGCCTCCAGTAAGGAAAGCCGCCGGAATGCCGCCGGCGCAAGCCGGGAGCTGCCCGCCAATGAACGACAAGGATATCAAGGCCCTGCTTACGCGACTCGGGCTCACCGGCGCGACACTCGAATCCGGCGGCGGCGCGCAGATCGAGGTCACGAATCCGGCTACGGGCGCACTGCTCGCGCGCGCGCGTGGGGCGTCCGATGCCGAGTACGAGCGTGTCATGGCGCGTGCGGTCGATGCCGCCGCGGCCTGGCGCGCCGTGCCTGCACCGAAGCGCGGCGAGGCCGTGCGCCTGCTCGGCGAGGCGCTGCGCAGGCACAAAGACGACCTGGGCGCGCTCGTGACGCTCGAGAACGGCAAGATCCGCGCCGAGGGCCTGGGCGAAGTGCAGGAGATGATCGACATCGCCGATTTCGCAGTCGGCCAGTCGCGCATGCTCTACGGCTACACCATGCACTCCGAGCGCGCCGAGCATCGCATGTACGAGCAGTGGCATCCGCTCGGGGTCGTGGGCGTGATCTCGGCATTCAATTTCCCGGTGGCGGTGTGGGCGTGGAATGCGTGCCTCGCCGCGATCTGCGGCAATGCCACCGTGTGGAAGCCCTCGCCGAAGACCCCGCTCACCGCGCTCGCTGTACAGAAGATCTGTGACGAGGTCGTGGCGGCCGAGGGGCTGCCGGCCATCTTCCAGCTGTTCATCGATGCCGGCACCGAACTTGCGACACGCTTCGTGGACGATCGCAGGGTGGCGCTGATCTCCTTCACCGGCTCGACCACAGTGGGTCGCAAGGTCGGCGAACGCGTGGCCGCGCGTCTCGGCAAGTCGCTGCTCGAGCTCGGTGGCAACAACGCGGTCATCGTCGATGAATTCGCCGACCTCTCGCTCGCGGTCCCGTCGATCGTGTTCGGCGCGATCGGCACGGCGGGCCAGCGCTGCACCAGCACGCGGCGTGTGATCGTGCATCGCTCACGCATGGAGGAGCTCGAGCGGCGCCTGCTTTCAGCCTACAGGCAGGTGCGCATCGGGGACCCGCTGGAGCCGGACATCCTGATGGGTCCGCTGATCGATGCAGGCGCAGTCGAGCAATTCCGCAAGGCGGTTGCGGCCGCGAAGGCGGCCGGTGGTGAACTGCTGTGCGGCGGCGAAGTGCTCGAGCGTCCCGGCAACTATGTGGCGCCGGCGATCGTGCGTGCGCGCAACGACTGGCCGATCGTGCAGCACGAGACCTTCGCGCCGATCCTGTACCTGATTCCCTGCGAGTCGCTCGACGAGGCAATCGCGCTGCAGAACAGCGCCGCCCACGGCCTCTCGTCGGCGATCTTCACCGACAGCCTGCAGCATGCCGAACGCTTCCTGTCAGCTCTCGGCAGCGATTGCGGCATCGCGAACGTCAATATCGGCACCTCCGGCGCGGAAATCGGCGGTGCGTTCGGCGGCGAGAAAGACACCGGTGGCGGGCGCGAGTCCGGATCCGACTCGTGGAAGGCGTACATGCGCCGCCAGACCAACACGATCAACGCGTCGCGGGCGCTGCCGCTCGCGCAGGGCATCCGCTTCGACGTTGGCTGACGCGGCGGGCGCCCGGACACGCCCTACGCGAGGGTGTGAAACACCCGCTGTACGTCGTCGTCCTGCTCGAGGCTGTTGACGAGTTCGAGCACTTCGCTGGCCTGCGCCTCCGGCAGTTCGACGGGCACCGAGCACACGTACTCCTGCTCGGCGGACAGCGGCACGAGCCCACGTGCCTCGAGCGCTTCCTGGACCCGGCCGAAATCGGCGAAGGCGCAGCGGATCACGATCTGCGTCTCGCCCGCCTCCCCGGTGCCCTCGCCCATTTCATCGAGGCCGTGGTCGATCAGGTACAGCTCGAGATCGTCCTGGTCGATGCCGTCGGGCTTCAGGCGAAAGACGCCCATGCGCCGGAACATGTACGCCACGCTGCCGCTGGTCGCGAGATTGCCGCCGCCCTTGGCGAAGATGCTGCGCACGTGCGCCACGGTTCGGGTCGGGTTGTCGGTGGCGGTTTCGACCAGCACGGCCACGCCGTGCGGGGCGTAGCCCTCGTAGATCACCTGCTCGTAGTTCGCTGCGTCCTTGCCGGCCGCCCGCTTGATGGCCGCATCGATCTTGTCCTTCGGCATGTTGACCGCGCGCGCATTCTGGATCACGCGCCGCAGGGTGGGGTTCGCGCCGGGGTCGGGACCGCCGGCCTTGGTGGCCATGGTGATGTCTTTGGCGATGCGCGCGAACTGCTTGGCCATGCGGTTCCAGCGCGCGAACATCGTGTGTTTGCGGACTTCGAAGATTCTTCCCATGCTCGAATGATGCCATGGGTGCACGCGCGGCGGCGCGGTAACGGCGGTCAACGGCCCGGCAGTTCGAGCTCGATGCGCGCCCCGCCGAGCGCTGCCGAACGCGCAAGCCGCAGTTCGCCACCGTATTGTCCGACTGCATCGCGCACCATGGCGAGGCCCAGACCGTGGCCCGGAGTCGCCTCGTCGGCGCGCTGCCCGCGCTCGAGGACGCGGCCGAGTTCGGAGTCGGGAATGCCGGGGCCGTCGTCCTCGACCACGATGCGCAGGCGCGTGCGCGTCGGGGACTGCGGCTCGACCGTTGCGGAGACGCGCACGCGCGATTGGCACCACTTGCAGGCATTGTCCATCACGTTGCCGAGCAGCTCGCCGAGGTCATACCGGTCGCCGACGAACCGGACGGCCTCCGGGACCGCATTCTCGATCGAGAAGTCCTTGTGGGAATGCGCGCGCAGCAGCGCCGCGCGCAAGTCCGCCACCACCGGGCGCACCTCGATGGCGGCCTGGCCTACGGTGGCCCCGCCGCCGGGCGCGGCCCGGCGCAACTGGTGCTCGACGATGCCGCTCATGCGATCGATCTCGCGCTCGAACGGCGCGCGCAGTTCCTCCACGGAGGTCGCGCCATGCAGGCTTGCGCGCATCACCGCGAGCGGTGTCTTGAGATTGTGGGCAAGGTTGCCGAGCGTGTTGCGATAGCGGACGATGCGCCCGCGCTCCGCGGCCAGCAGCGCATTGAGGTTGGTCGCCACGCCATCGAGTTCGCGCGGCCAGCGGGTGGAGAGCGCCTCGCGCGCACCGGTCTCGATGCCGCGGATTTCCTGTTCGAGCTGCTGCACCGGGGCCAGCGACCGGCGCAGCAGTACCGCAAGGGTTGCGAGCAGCAGTATCGCGAGTGCCGCGAACCAGCCGAACATCTGCGTGCGCACGCGTTGCAGCTGCTGCGCGTAGGGTTCGAGCGTGGTCGCGACGCTGAAGGTGAGCGCGTAGGTGTCGCCATCGTCGTCGCGCCAGGCAATGCCGCGACTACGTACGGCGACCGGTCCGCCTTCCGGCCCGGGCGCGCGCACGGTGCGCCGCTCGCCCGACGCGAGCGGCGACCCGAAGTCCACTTGCGCGCCGATGCTGGACGGCGATCTCCAGCCCCTGCGGCCGTCGTCGATCGCCGCATAGAGTCCGGAACCCGGTGTGGTGAGGCGCGGATCGGCGAGCCGCGTGACGGTGACGCCCTCGGGAGTCATCTCGGTGGCGGCAATGAGTGCCACGGTCTGCGCGTCGAGCAGCTCATCGAGCGAGCGGTCGGCGAGCGAGCGGAACACCGCGTCGAGCGCGACGATCGTGACGCCGAAGAACAGTACCAGTGATACCGACAACGAGACGATCAGGCGCCGCCGCAGCGAGGGCATGGCCTTCAGTTCGGGTCGCGCGGCAGCGCGAAGCGGTAGCCGCGGCCGCGCAATGTCTCTATGGGTTGCAGCGTGTCGTCCGGATCGAGCTTGCGGCGCAGGCGCCCCATGAATACTTCGATCGTATTGCTGTCGCGTTCGAAATCCTGTTCGTACAACCGTTCGGTCAGTTCGGCCTTGGAGATCACGTCGCCGGCGCGCATCATCAGGTGCTCGAGCAGGCGATACTCGAAGGTGGTGAGATCCACCGCCTGACGGTTGACCGCCACGGTCTGCGAGCGCAGATCGAGCACGATCGGACCGCAGCTGAGGACAGGGCTGGCCCAGCCGCCCGCCCGGCGCAGCAGCGCCTGCACGCGCGCGACGACTTCCTCGAACTGGAAGGGCTTGGTGACGTAGTCGTCGGCGCCGGCATCGAGGCCCGCCACCTTGTCCTGCCAGCGATCGCGCGCGGTCAGCACGAGGATCGGAAAGCCGCGGCGCTCGGCGCGCAGCGTGCGGATCAGCTCGAGGCCCGGCAGCTTGGGCAGGCCGAGATCGATGATGGCGAGATCGACCGGGTACTCGCGCCCCGCGTACAGGCCCTCCTCGCCGTCGGATGCGACGTCGACGGTGAAGCCGGCCGCAACGAGTTCGCGCTTGAGCGATTCGCGCAGGATTTCTTCGTCTTCGACGACCAGGATGCGCATCGGGTGCCTAACTCTCCGCGCCGCTCGCTGCGTCGATCTTCACGGTCCAGACGCGACCGTCCTCCGACAGCAGGCGCAGGACATGCACGACGCGCCCGTCCTGGGAGCTACGGGTTTCGGCGCGGATCACGCGCGCCTGGTACTTGCGCTCGGCCTGCCTGACTGCGGCATCGAGCGACATGCCGGGGGCGGCCGGCTGCTGCTGGCGGGCCCGGTCACCGCGCTGCTTGCCCTGGTGGCGGTCAGGGTCGGCCAGCGCTCCGGTGGAGACCAGTGCGGCGCCGAGCGCGAATACGAGCGAAAGCAGAAAATGTCTCATCACCGGCCAGTCTGTTCGTCCCTGCGAAGCGCCACGGTCGCCCGCAAGCTTAGGGGTGCGCAACTGAACCGGTCCTGAAGCGCGCTTCACGGCGCCTTCACGTCCCGCTTCGCGGCGACCCACAGGCGGTCCCAGGCGGCGGCATCGAGCCCGGCCAGCGGCTCCCCGGCTGCCTCCGCGAGCGCCTCCATCCGCGCAAAACGGGTCTCGAACTTCGCATTGGCCGACCGCAGGGCGCTCTCCGGATCTATCTTGAGGTGCCTGGCCCAGTTCACGATGGCAAACAGCAGGTCGCCAAGCTCCTCCGCCTGGCGGGCGGGGACCTCCGTGCCGACCGCGGCATCGAGCTCGCCGAGTTCCTCGGTCACCTTGTTGCGTACTCCCGTCGCGTCGGGCCAGTCGAAGCCGACACTTGCCGCGCGCCTGCTGAGCTTGGCAGCGCGCGAGAGCGCCGGCAAGGCGAGCGGCACGTCGGCGAGTGTGCCGCGTTCGCCGGCCGCATGCCGCTCTGCCGCCTTCGCGGCCTCCCAGGCCGCGGACTGCTCGCTCGCGTCCGCGAACCGCGCGTCCGCGAACACGTGAGGATGTCGGCTGGTCAACTTGTCGGCGATCGCCACCGCGACGTCCTCGAACGAAAACCAGCCCCGCTCCTCGGCGAGGCGGGCGTGAAAGACGACCTGGAACAGCAGGTCGCCGAGCTCGCTGCGCAGGCGCGCCGGATCGCCACCCGCGATTGCGTCGGCAACCTCGTAGGCTTCCTCGATCGTGTAGGGGGCAATCGTCTCGAAGCTCTGCTCGCGATCCCAGGGGCAGCCGCCCTGTGGCGCACGCAACTGCGCCATGATGGCGAGCAGCCGGGTCACCGCTGCATTCCCGCCGCTCACCGCGACCCGCCGGTGACGAGCTGGTAGAGCGTCATCAGCATGCCGGCCGTGGCGCCCCAGATATGGTGACCCTCGTAGGGGATGTCGTAGACCGGCACGTCCTCGTCGCCGATACGACGCAGACGTGATCGGTGGTTTTGCACGTCGAAGAGGAA
>DAOQXO010000117.1:0-6570 GCA_035342635.1 Steroidobacteraceae bacterium | reverse complement strand
CCGAGCGTCGCGCGATCGGCGAGCGGCAGGTTGGCAAGCCCGTCGCCAAAGAACTCGACGAACCTGTCGACCACGCCACGCTTGCGCAGCATCTCGGTGACCGTGAGCACGAGGTCGGTGGCGGTCGCACCCGGCCGCAGGCTGCCGACCAGGCGGAAACCGATCACCTGCGGGATCAGCATCGGGATTGGCTGGCCGAGCATGGCCGCCTCCGCCTCGATGCCGCCCACACCCCAGCCGAGTACGCCGAGGCCGTTGATCATCGTGGTGTGCGAATCGGTGCCGACGACGGTGTCGGGGTAGGCCTGGCGCACGCCGTCACGCTCGGCGTCGAAGACCACACGCCCTAGGAACTCGAGGTTGACCTGGTGCACGATGCCGGTGTTCGGCGGCACGACCTTGAAGTTCCTGAACGCAGCCTGGCCCCAGCGAAGGAACGCGTAACGCTCGCCGTTGCGCTCGAACTCGATGCGGTTGTTCTCCTCGAGCGAACGCGGCGTGCCATAGGCATCCACCTGCACCGAGTGGTCGATGACGAGTTCGGCGGGTGCCAGCGGATTGACCATCTCGGGGTCACCGCCGAGCCTCGTGATAGCCTCGCGCATCGCGGCGAGGTCGACCACGCAAGGCACGCCGGTGAAGTCCTGCATGATCACGCGCGCCGGCGTGAACGCGATTTCGTGCGAGGGCGCGGACTGCGGGTCCCAATCGAGCACGGCCTCGATGTCCTTGCGGGTCACGTTGACGCCATCTTCGAAGCGCAGCAGGTTCTCGAGCAGGATCTTGAGCGAGTAGGGCAGGCGCGCGACCTTCTGCTGCGGCAGCGCCTTGAGGCTCATGATTTCGTAGGTGCGTGATCCCACGGCGAGCTGCGTGCGCGCCTTGAAGCTGTCGGTCATCGTGTTCTCCGCGAGGGGCGAGTGGAGTCAAATCAGCCGACAATTATAGCGGCTGCAGGCCCCGCGTGCGACTCGGCACCCACGGGCCGGGTCGAGTCGATCACCCCTCCGCCGATGCAGCGCGTGCCCTGGTAGAGCACCGCATACTGGCCCGGCGCCACCGCACGCTGCGGCTGGTCGAAGTTGAGCCGGACCCGGCCGCCCGCGAGCGGCATGACGTCCACGGGTTGGTCGGCCTGACGGTAACGCACTTTCGCCATGGCCCGGAATGCCCCGCCCGGAACACGCGCGAGCCAGTGAAAGGCTTCGGTGACCAGCGCTGTCGACTGCAGCAGCGGATGATCGTGGCCCTGCACGACGATCAGGGCATTGCGTGCGACATCCTTGCGCGCGACATACCACGCGCCCTCGTCGTGGCCCGACTGGCCGCCGATTTCGAGGCCGCCGCGCTGCCCGAGCGTGTAGAACGCGAGCCCCCGATGCGTGCCGATGCGCTCACCATCCGCCGTCTCGATGGGACCGGGTTCCGACACGATGTACTGCGAGAGGAATTCGCGAAACGGCCGCTCGCCGATGAAGCAGATGCCGGTGCTGTCCGGCTTGTCGTAGACCGGCAGGCCCGCTCGGCGCGCCCGCTCGCGCACCTCGTCCTTGTACAGGTCGCCGATCGGGAAGGCGATCGAGCCGAGCGCTTCGGGTTCGATCGAATGCAGGAAGTAGGACTGGTCGCGTGCCGGATCGGTGCCTTTGTGCAGCTCGATCCCCTCCGGACCCGCGACGAGGCGCGCGTAATGCCCCGTGGCGTAGCGGCTGGCGCCGAGGCGACGGGCGTGCGCGAGGCAGATGCCGAACTTGATCTCGCGGTTGCAGGCGACGTCCGGGTTCGGCGTGCGTCCCGCGGAGTATTCGGCGAGGAAGTGCGCGAACACGCGTTCGCGGTACTCGCGCCTGAAGTCGACCCGATGCAGGGCGATGCCGAGCACTTCGGCCACCGCGCGCGCATCCTGGAAATCCTGCGCGGCCGTGCAGTAGCCGTCGTCGTCGTCCCAGTTGGTCATGAACAGGCCCTGCACGTCGTGGCCGTCCTCGAGCAGGCGCAGCGCAGCGACGGCGGAATCGACTCCGCCGGACAGGCCCACGATGATCGTGTCGCGCGCACTCATGCGCGCATTGTACGTCGCCGGGAAAAGTGGCTTGGGCTCAGCCGACCTTGACCGCGCGCATGTGCACGGCGGCCTGCAGGTCGAGGTGCGCGAGCGATGCGAGCGGCAGGCGCTGGCCGGCAAGATAGTCGTCGATGCAGCGAAGCACCAGCGGGCTGCGCAGGCGGGTGTGCTCGGCTTCGAGCTCCTCGCGTGTCAGCCAGTGCGTGCCGACTATGCCGCGATCGAGGGGCGCGCGCGGGTCATGGTCTGAGACTTCGCCACTGAAGGCGATGCGCAAGGTCGATTTGCCGGTGCGGGCATTGCGCCACAGGTAGATGCCGAGGACATCCGCCGGGACGAAGCGCCAGGCCGATTCCTCGCGGGTCTCGCGGATCACCGCTTCGAGCAGCGTCTCGCGATCCTCGACATGGCCGGCAGGCTGGTTCAGCACCCGCTGCCCGCGGATGCTTTCCTCGACGAGCAGGAAGCGGCCGTCGCGCTCGACGACGGCGGCAACGGTGACGGCGGGACGCGAACCCATCTCAGCGACGCGCGACGCGGTAGCCGAAGTCGGGTGCGTGGGTGACCCACTGCGAGTCGAAGTCGGCGAGGTGCATGCGCGCTACCGCAGGATTGTCGAGATCGGCAATGCCGTCCCACTGGGCGGCGTTGGTGCGATAGAGGATGGCGCGATCATCAGCGATGATGTAACCGGGGTGCGGCTTCGGCGCATCCTCGCCGAGCACACGGATGTCGATGTAGCTCGTGAGACGCCGGCTCATGGCCACGAAGCGGTGCACGTCGCGGATCATGCGGCTGCCGTCGCCGAGCAGGACGCGCACCTTGGCAAAGCTGCGCGCGAGCACGAAGCGCTTGACGATGTCGAGGAAGGGTGTCTGATCGTAGAGGTCGGGCTCGAGGTTCGGGGTGTAGATCGACATCAGGCGCTGGGCACTGCCGGCGACGAGGATCGTTGCCGCGAGCACTTCCTCCTGGGTCGTCACCACATTGACCTGCGGCGGCCTTTCGAGTGGCGGCAGCTCGAGACCCTTCGCGGGCGTCTGCGACAGCAGGCTCAACTCGAACTCCCCAGTGCTGCTCACGATGGTCTTCCGCAGTCCCGGCGCAAAGTGCGCACCGGCGGGATTCTCCGGCAGTCCGTGCCGGCCGCGTGTCGATGCGGTCACGTTTTGGCCCCGCTTTGCACAGGCCGTGCCCCGAAAGCGTGCCGCAGTTCTCAGTTCGGTGCGTCCATCTGCGCCGCGAGTGACGCGGCGAGTCCCGTATAGCCGGCCGGGGTGAGGGCCAGCAACTGCGCGCGCGCCGCGGCCGGCAGCGGCAATTGTCCCACGAGATCGTGCAGCATCGTCGCGTCGATCGGGCGTCCGCGCGTGAACTCCTTCAGCAGTTCATAACCGTTCGGGACGCCGTGGGCGCGCAGCACGGTCTGGATCGCCTCGGCGAGCACTTCCCACGCCGCGTCGAGGTCGGCGGCAATCCTCGCCGGATTCGCCTCGATCTTGCCGAGACCCCGCCCGAGCGCATGCCAGGCGATCAGCGTGTGCGCGAGCGCCACGCCGAGGTTGCGCAGTACCGTCGAGTCGGTAAGGTCGCGCTGCCAGCGCGACACCGGCAGTTTCTCCGCGAAATGGCGCAGCAATGCGTTCGCGACGCCGAGGTTGCCTTCGGCGTTCTCGAAGTCGATCGGGTTGACCTTGTGCGGCATGGTCGACGAGCCGACCTCACCGGCCACCGCGCGCTGGCGCAGGTAGCCGAGCGAGATGTAACCCCAGCTGTCGCGGCAAAAGTCGAGCACGATCACGTTGAGCGCCGCCAGCGCGTCGCAGTACTCGCCGATCCAGTCATGCGGCTCGATCTGCGTGGTGTAGGCGTTGTGGCCGAGACCCAGGCTCGCCACGAAACGCGCGCTGACCGCCGGCCAGTCGAGCCCGGGAAACGCCGCGACGTGCGCGTTGTAGTTGCCCACCGCGCCGTTCCACTTGCCGAGCGCCTCGACGGCGGCGAAGCGCCGGCGCGCGCGCTCGAGCCGCGCGACGACATTGGCGAATTCCTTGCCGAGGGTCGTGGGACTCGCGGTCTGGCCGTGCGTGCGGGCCATCATCGGCAGCGACGCGTACTCGCGTGCCAGCGTGCGCAAGGTTGCGAGCCGCGCGTCGAGCGTGGCGAGCAGCACCACGCGCGCGGCCTGCAGCAGGCGCGCATGGCAGACATTGTTGATGTCCTCGGACGTGCAGCCGAAATGCACGAGTTCGAGCGCCTGTGGCGTGGCGCCGGAGACGGCGAGGGCATCGCGCACGTAGTACTCGACCGCCTTGACGTCGTGGTTGATGCGCGACTCGATCTGCTTGACCTCCGCTGCCGCGCCGGCATCGGGATCGGCAGCCAGCGCGCCGGCGCGTGCGAGCACCGCGCTGCCGACACCGAGCGCCCGGAACTCCGGGACCTCGGCAAGGATGAAGCGAAACCATTCCGCCTCGACGCGAATGCGCTCGCGGATCAATCCCTGCTCGCTCAGGATCGGGCGGAGCGGATCGGCGGCCTTGCGATAGCGGCCGTCTACCGGCGACAGGGCGTCGATCCAGTTCTGATCCATGCGAGCGGGTCACCGGGAATGATAAGATGCACATGATAACGCATGCGGCCGCCCGGCCGATGCGCGCCGATGTCGGCGCACTTGCGGAGTACCCGATGAGCTCTTCGTCTTTTCGTATCGAGCGTGACAGCATGGGCGAGTTGCAGGTCCCCCTCGAGGCCCTGTGGGGCGCGCAGACACAGCGCGCGGTGCAGAACTTCCCGATCAGCGGCCTCACGATGCCACGCGAGTTCCTGCGTGCGCTCGGCCTGGTGAAATCCGCGGCCGCCACCGCCAATGCCGAACTCGACCTGCTGCCCGCGCCGATCGCACGCGCAATCGAGGCTGCCGCGGCGGAAGTGGCCGCCGGCAGGCACGATGCGCATTTCCCGATCGATGTCTTCCAGACCGGATCGGGCACGAGCACCAACATGAATGCCAACGAGGTGATCGCCCACCTCGCCGCGCGTGCCTCGGGCCTCACCGTGCATCCAAACGATCACGTCAACATGAGCCAGAGCAGCAACGACGTGATTCCCACCGCGATCCACGTCAGCGCGGCGCTGGCCGTCGCGGAGAACCTCCTGCCGGCGCTCGCGCACCTGGCGCAGGTGATCGCGGGCAAGGAGCGCGAGGTCGGCGCGATCGTCAAGACCGGCCGGACCCATTTGATGGATGCGATGCCGGTCACGCTCGGGCAGGAACTGTCGGGCTGGCGCACGCAGATCGAGAACGGTCGCGCGCGCATCGCGACCGGCGCCCCGCGGCTGCACGCGCTCGCGCAGGGCGGCACGGCGGTCGGCACCGGGATCAATGCGCATCCGGAATTCGGCGCGCGATTCTGCAAAGTGCTCGCAAAACTCACCGGGCTGCCTTTCGTGCCGAGCCCCAACTATTTCGAATCGTTGTCGTCGCAGGACGCGGCCGTCGAGCTCTCCGGGCAGATGAAGGTCGTGGCGGTGAGCCTGATGAAGATCGCGAACGACCTGCGCTGGATGAACAGCGGGCCGCTCGCGGGACTCGCCGAGATCGCGCTGCCGGCGCTGCAGCCCGGCAGCAGCATCATGCCCGGCAAGGTGAACCCGGTGGTGCCCGAGGCGACCGCGATGGTTGCGGCGCAGGTCATCGGCAACGACACCACCATCACGGTCGCCGGCCAGTCGGGCAATTTCCAGTTGAACGTCATGTTGCCGGTAATCGCGCACAAGCTGCTCGAGAGTGCGCGGCTGCTGGCGAATGTGGCGCGGCTGCTGGCGGATTCGGCAATCGCCGGGTTCACCGTGAACCAGCCGCAACTCGCCGCGGCCCTCGATCGCAATCCGATCCTGGTCACGGCGCTCAATCCCGTGATCGGCTACGAGAAAGGTGCGGCGATCGCCAAGAAGGCGTACGCCGAGGGCAAGCCGATACTCGCCGTGGCCGCCGCGATGACCGACCTGCCGCGCGAGAAGCTGCAGCAACTGCTGGACCCCGCCGAACTCGCCAAGGGCGGCATCAAGGGCGGCACGAGCGGCGGGGGCTGAGCGGCAGGGCATGAGCCCGGATCGATCCGGCGCGGCGGGCCCGGCACTGCGCGAGCGTGTCCTCGCCAGCCTGCGCGGCAGCTTGCCGTCCAGCAGCGTCACGGACTGGCGTATCGCCGGCGCGCCTCCGGAGCAGGCCGCGCGCCTGCGCGCGCACTTTCCGGCACGACCCGTGCCGGCCGCCGTCCTGATGCCGATCGTCGATCACCCGCACGGACTCACCGTGCTGCTGACGCAGCGCGCCGAGCAGCTGAAGAACCACGCCGGCCAGGTCAGCTTTCCCGGCGGACGCATCGAACCGGGCGACCGCGGCCCGCTCGACGCCGCGCTGCGCGAGACCCACGAGGAGATCGGGCTCGATGCGGGGCGCGTGCACGTCATCGGCTACCTGCCCGATCACCTGATCATCA
>DAOQXO010000116.1:0-6635 GCA_035342635.1 Steroidobacteraceae bacterium | reverse complement strand
GTAATCGTTCTGGCGGAAATGCGGCGTGATGGTTTCGCGAATGATGCGGCTCGCGATCGCATCGGGCAGCGCGCCCTCGAGGCCGTAGCCCACCTCGATGCGCAGCCGGCGATCGTCCTTCGCGACGAGCAGCAGCACGCCGTCGTCCGGTTGCGCGCGCCCGAGCTTCCAGGCGTCGGCGACGCGGATCGAGTACTGCGCGATGTCCTCGGGTCCGGTCGTCGGCACGAGCAGCACCGCGACCTGCGCGCCCTTCTCCCGCTCGAGCGCCTCGAGCTTCGCTTCGAGCGCCGCGCGCTGCGCGGAGTCGAGCGTGCCGGTGGTGTCGGTGACGCGCGCGGTCAGCGGCGGGACGGGCAGCAGATCCTGCGCCGGAGCCGGCGCGCCGGCGGCCAGCGCCGCCAGCGCCAGCGTGACGCCCGCGAGCAGCGGGCGCGACAGGGCGATCACGGCCGCGCCTTCGCCCCCACCGCTGGCGTCACGGCTGCGTCGCCGGCGCGACGCCGAAGTCGACCGTCGGCGGCTGCGAAATCTCGGCTTCGTTCTCCACCGTGAAGTTCGGCTTCACCTTGAACTTGAACAGCATTGCCGTCAGGTTGGACGGGAACGAGCGCACCGTGGTGTTGAACTGCTGGACCGCAGCGATGTAGCGGTTGCGGGCAACGGCGATGCGGTTCTCGGTGCCCTCGAGCTGGGCCTGCAGCTCGAGAAAGTTCTGGTTCGACTTGAGGTCCGGGTAGTTCTCGGCGACCGCGAGCAGGCTCTTCAGCGCATTGGTGAGTTCACCCTGCGCGGCCTGGAACTTCGCGAGCGCTTCCGGGTCCTCGAGCAGCTCGGGCGTCAGCTGGATCGTGCCCACCCTGGCGCGCGCCTCGGTGACGCCGAGCAGCACGGTCTGCTCCTGCTGCGCGAAGCCCTTTACGGTCGCGACCAGGTTCGGCACGAGGTCGGCGCGGCGCTGGTACTGGTTGACGACCTCGGACCATGCGGACTTCACCGCCTCGTCCTGTGACTGCAGCGAGTTGTAGCCGCAGCCGGAGAGCGCAAGGCCCATGGCTGTGACGAATGCGAGTTTGAGCAAACGCATGACCTGCCTCCGTGGGCAATGGCTGCCGACTACCAGATTTTCACACGTTCTTCCGGCGCGAGATACATCCCGTCGCCGACGTCGACCCCGAACGCGTCGTGGAACTCGTCGATGTTCACGACCACGCCGTTGACGCGCCACCGCGCCGGGCTGTGCAGATCGGTCAGCAGGCGCATGCGCAGATTCTCGTCGCGGTACTTGGTGCGCCAGCCCTGGGCCCAGCCGAGGAAGAAGCGCTGCTCGCCGCTGAAACCGTCGATGACCGGCGCGGGCTTGCCGTCGAGCGCGCGCAGGTAGGCGCGATAGGCGACCGCGAGACCCGACAGGTCGCCGATGTTCTCGCCGAGCGTGAGCCGGCCGTTCAGTTGCTGGCCATCGAGCACCGTGTGTCCGTCGTACTGCGCCACGAGCCGGTCGGCAAGCGACTTGAAGCGCGCGGCGTCCGCAGGCGTCCACCAGTCACGCAGGTTGCCGTTGCCGTCGTACTGGCGGCCGGAATCGTCGAAGCCGTGGCTGATCTCGTGGCCGATGACGCCGCCGATGCCGCCGTAATTGGCGGCGTCGTCGGCCGTCGCATCGAAGAACGGCGGCTGCAGGATCGCCGCGGGGAACACGATTTCGTTCAGCATCGGGCTGAAGTAGGCGTTGACGGTCTGCGGCGTCATGAACCATTCGGTGCGATCGATCGGCTTGCCCAGCTTGGCTATGCCGCGGCCGAACCGGTACTCGGCCGAGCGCTGCATGTTGCCGAACAGGTCGCCGCGCACGATCGAGAGCGGTGAGTAGTCCTGCCACACGTCCGGGTAGCCGATCTTCACCGACAGCCTGGCGAGCTTGCTCTTCGCCGCGGCGCGGGTCTCGGGTTCCATCCACTCCAGCGTGTCGATCGACTCGTCGAACGCCGCCCGCAGGTTGTCGACGAGCTGCAGCATCCGCGCCTTCGACTCGGGCTGGAAATGCAGCCGTACATACTCCTTGCCGACGAGGTGGCCGACGTTCGCATTGACCAGGCTGACGGCCCGCTTCCAGCGCTCGGGCTGCTCCTGCACGCCCTGCAACGCCCTGCTGTGGAAATCGAAGTGGGCGTCGGCGAACGGCGCGGCGAGATAAGGCGCCGACACGTCGAGCAGCTGGAAAAAGAAGTACTCGCGCCACTGCGGCAGCGGCGTCGCCGTGATCAGCTTGGCCAGCGCCTCGATGTAGGTCGGCTGGTTGATGTCGACCGCCTCGATCGGCGCGCCGGCCGCAGTGAAGAACACGGTCCAGTCGAATGTCGGCGTGAGCTTCGCGAGTTCGATCGGCGAAGTCCGGTTGTAGGTCGCGCGCGGATCGCGGTTCTGCACCTTGCTCCACTGGATCGCGGCGATGCGGGTCTCGAGCTGCTGGATGCGTTGCGCGCGCGCGGCGGTGTCCTTCGCGCCCGCCATCGTGAGCATCTGCTCGACATACGCGAGATGACGCTTGCGATTCTCCGCCTGCCGCTTGTCCTGCACCAGGTAGTAGTCGCGATCGGGCATCGACAGCCCGGCCTGCTGCACGGTGCCGATGTAGCGCGTGGCGTCGCCGGCATCCTGCCCGACGTAATAGCCGAGCGGCACGCGCTGCAGCCGCCGCTGCGACTCGCCGATGTAGCGCACCACGTCGGCATGCGTCGCCAGCGCGCGGATGCGCGCGAAATCCGCCTCGAGCGGCGCGAGGCCCGCGGCCTCGATGGCCTGCTCGTCCATGAAGCTCGCATAGAGGTCGCCGATCTTCTGCAGGTCGGAGCCCGGCACGTGCACGGGAGTTGCCGCGGCCTGCTCGGCGATCTCGCGCACCTGTCGCTCGGCGCGCTCGTCGAGAATCGCGAAAGTGCCCCAGCTCGAGCGATCGGCGGGAATCGCGGTTTCCGCGAGCCACTTGCCGCCCGCGAACTCGTGCAGGTCGTCCTGCGGCCGCACACTGCGGTCGTAGCCGTCGAGCACGAGCCCGCTCGCAAGCGGCGGCGCGGGAACGGCGATTTCAGTGGTCTCAGGAACCGGCGCCGGAGTCGGCGCCGCACAGGCGGCCAGGATCGCGGCCGCGGCGAACAGGAATGGGATACGCATTTTCCCAGTATAAACGGCTCATTCCACCTGGAGCGCGAGGCGGACACCGCTCGTCGCATCGGCCGCGGGTTCGCCCGCCACCAGGAAGATTCGTTCGGGATCGAGTCCACCCCCGGTCACGAGCGCTTCGCGCACGGCGTCGGCACGCTGCTTCGCGAGATCCGCCAGCGCGGCATCCGCAATGACGATGCGTTCGCGCAACGCGGTCTCGCCGGCCTCGATCGCCCGCAGCGCATGGGCTTCCTTCGCCTCGTCTTTCTCGCGCTCGGGTCGCGGCGCGCGCCGCTCGCCGCTCAGTTCGCGCCAGGCGCGATCGAGGGCTTCCTGGTAGGCGCCGGTATCGGTTTCGCGCAGTGCATGCGCCTCCGGGCCGCCCAGCAGTTCGATCATGCGCTGCTCGACGAGTGCCGCGCGATCGCGGGCGGCATCGAACGCGAGCGGCACCCCGAGCTTCAGCTGCGGTCGGTCGGTCAGCGCCTTGCCCACATTGGCGAGTTGCTCCCCCGCGGCCGCATCGAGCGTCGCACTGCCATAGGCGAAATCGACGAAACGCACCTCTTCGCCGGCACCGAACAGCGAGCCGATCAACGCAAAGGGCGCCGTGATGATCTTCACGAGCAGGTTGCGCAGCGCCTTCCAGACGAGCGGCCCGACGCGGAATGTCGGATCGTCGAGCGAGCCCGAGACCGGCAGGTCGATGTCGATCACGCCATGCCTGTCCTTCAGCAAGGCCACGGCGAGCTTCATCGGGATCTTCATCGCGTCGTCGCTGTCGACGCGATCGCCCAGCGTGAACTGGTCGAGCTTGAACTTGTGCTGCGCATCGAGCTTGCGATGGTCGATCAGATAGCGGAAATGCGCGTCGAGCTTGCCCTTCTCGATCTGGTAACCCATGAACTTGCCGGAATAGGGTGTGAAGGTCGGCAGTTCGATGTTGTGGAAGTCCGCCGTGAGATCGGTGAAGGTCGTGCTCGAGAGCAGGTTCACCTCGCCGCGCACTTCGACCGGCGCGTAGCGGTCGACCTTGCCGTCGAGCACGACGTCGGCGCGCGCGGCCGGATCGGACGACAGCCCCGTGATCGTGCCATTGAATTCCTCGATGCCGGTCGAGAAGCTCGGCCGGATCGACAGGTCGGCGAAGAATGCCGCGCTGTCGACGACACGCACTTTGTCGATGCGCAGCTTCCTCGCCGGGGCCCGCGCAGTCTTTGCCGCGCCGGCGTCCGCCGTGGCCGCCGTCTCGGCGGCGGTATCCTTGCGCAGCCGCGGCGGCGAAAGCACTTCGGCGACGTTGGTGGTCGATTCCGGCGAGATGACCAGCTTGAAGTAGGCGCCGCGCGCCAGCAGGTCGCGCACACGCAGCGTGGTCGGCGCGGAACTGTAGCTGATCCGGCTCGCGGCGAGCCGCCTGAACCTGACGAAGTCCTCCCGCAGCTCGCGATCGACACTGTGGAAGCGCGCCAGGGTCGCGTTGCCCTCGAAGCCGATCCTGGGTTTGCCCTCCGCGGCCCGATCGATCGCGACCTTGCCCTCGACCGAGACGTCGCCGCTTCTCAGCACGAGGTCGGTGGTCCGCTCGAGGTACGGCTGCAGGAACACGACGGGCAGCGTCTCGGCGGCGACCGTGAAGGCACCGCCTGAAGCGTCGAGCCGCCACTGCCCCTCGATCGCGAGCTTGCCGGTTTCATTGAATCCCGAGCGCAGCGCGGCAGTGACTGCCGGCGCGCCGCTCGCATAGCCGTCGATGTCGAGTTCGAGCGGCGCGAGCACGTAGCGCACGGGCTGCGGCGCATTGCGGTCCTCGAACGCGATACGCGCAGCGGTGACGCGCAGCATCGGCGCCTCGATGCGCCAGCCCTTCGCGGGCTCGGCAGGCTCGGGCGATGCTACGGGCGCGGCGGACTCGGCCGGCACGACAGCTGCCGCGGGTTCGGCCGGCGCCGCCTCGGCCGGCGCGAGTGCAGCCAGGTTGACGCCGCCATCCGCCTCGGTCCAGGCGCTCACATCGAGGCCCTGCACGCGCAGGTCGGGCAGCTTCACGAGCGATTCGCGCACGTCCACGCTCGCGCCGGTGGCGGACAGCGCGGCGACCTTCACCCAGTCCTCCTCGCCGCCCGCCGGGCGCACCGCGAGTTCGCGCGCCTCGAAATCGAGCGCATCGAGCGCGATGCGCATGCCATCGTCTGCCGCGGCGATCTGGTAGAGGGTCCTGAAATCGATGACCCCCTGGGGCGGCGCAACGCGCCCGTAGCGCCCGGCGACCTCCCAGGCCGTGCGCGCACTGAGGCCCTTCACTTCGAGGTCGCCGTGGAGCGCGAACGGTCGCACGGCGAGCTGGCCCCTGAGCGTGATCTCGCCGCCGTCCTCGTCGCGACCGGTGATGCTGAAGT
Organism: Steroidobacteraceae bacterium; assembly: GCA_035342635.1. GTDB lineage: Bacteria > Pseudomonadota > Gammaproteobacteria > Steroidobacterales > Steroidobacteraceae > CADEFQ01. The sequence continues at coordinate 1,071 of DAOQXO010000116.1, read as the reverse complement.
CGCCCTCGTCGCCGGCGCTCGTGGTGAAATTCTGCACGCGCACATTGATCGGCTCGAGGCGCCGTTGCAGCGGCGTGGCGCGCCGCAGGTCGGCGGCATCGATCACGCCGCCCTGGATCCGGATGTCGTCGATGCTGACAGGGAGCGGCCTGCCCTCCTCACCGGGCGGCGGCGGCGGGGCCTTCGATTCAAAGGCCGTGACCAGATTGACGCTGCCGTCCTCGCGCAGGATGAGGTTCAGGGCGGGCTGCTCGAGCAGGAGCGACTCGAGGATCACGCCGCGGCGCCAGAGCGCGGCGAGCCGCGCGTCGATGTAGAGACGCTGCGCCGCGAGCAATGCCGTGCCGTCGGGCTCGGTGAGCGACACGTCCCGCAGGTCGGCCGACAGCGAGAACGGCCTGATGGCCACTTCGCCCAGGGTCAGGCGCAGGCCGGTGGCCGCGCTGATCGCCGGCGGGAGCTTCGACTGCACGAGGCGCGGCGCCAGCCAGTAACCGGCCCACGCATATGCGCCGATCAGCAACGCAATGACAAGAGCCGTCCAGGCGAGGGGTTTGAGAAAGCGCATGACCAGCCCGCACCAGAAAAAAAAAGACCCCGGGTTTGAAGCCGGGGTCGCAGTATGCGGACTTTCAATGAAGGGAAGGAAGTCCGCCAGGGGATTCAGGTCTAGTGAAGCCTCGCCCAGTGCAAGATACGGATGTCCTCGAACTCGAGCTCGAAGCTCTGCGCCAGCAGCCGCGCCAGTTCGCCGGCACCGGCACGCTGGTCGAGCTCGCGCCCCAGTTCCACCACACCACTCCACTCATGGGCCGCCCGGGCCTCGTCGCCCGGGGTCACGAAGTGCGTGTAATACCGTGCGGACATGGTTCATAGGCTATGCCCGGCCCCCGCCGCAGACTGTGAGCCCCGCCACACTCCCCCCGCGCTGCACGGCACGGAGGTGAGAACTGGCGCAAGAAACGCGAGAATCCCGGCCCCATGAGCCGATATCGCCCCCCCCAGACGCCCGGATCCCGCTTCATTACCCCCGCCGGTCACGCCCGCCTGAAGGCCGAGCTCGACCAGCTC
>DAOQXO010000115.1:0-6667 GCA_035342635.1 Steroidobacteraceae bacterium | reverse complement strand
GGCAATACCGGTATCGGGCTGTCGCAGCGCATGCAGAGTTTCGTCACCGACCCTGCGGAGAATCCCTTCAATGTCGTCGAGCCGGGCAAGCGCCCGCGCGCCACGCTGACACCGAGCCTCGCGCTGAAGGACGGCAAGCCTTATCTGGCATTTGCGGTGCAGGGCGGCGATTCGCAGGACCAGAACCTGCTGCAGTTCTTCCTCAACATGGTCGAGTTCGGCATGACGGTACAGGAAGCGACCGAGGCCGCGAACATCAACAGCTTCCAGATGCGCGCCTCGTTCGGCGGCCACGAATCACAGCCGGGCAGGCTGCTGGTCAGCACCCAGACGCCGGGCTGGGTGCGCGACGAGTTGAAGCGCATGGGTTACTCGCTGCAGTTCAGCGAGCGCACGTCGGGACCGATCAATGCCGTGTGGTTCGATCGCGAGCACGGCACCCTGTGGGGCGGCTCGAGCCACCACGGCGAGGACTACGGCATCGCCTGGTGAGGTGCCGGGTAGCGGTCCAGGATCGCCTTCACGGCCGTGTCGATGAGCGACCTGGAGCGGCTCGCCGCATCGCGCGGCAGCCGCCCGGCGATACTGCCGGTCCACACGATGCGATTCGTTTCGCGGCTGACGAGATCGATGGTCAGGGTACCCTCGGTGGCGGTCTCCACACCCCCGCCGGTGCTGACACCGACGCCCATGCCCATGCCGCCGCCCGACCATCCGCCATACGAAACGCCGATCCGGGGCGACGTGCCCTGGGAGATCGTCTCGCGGGTCGTCACCGCAAAGTTGACCAGCAGGTCGGGAGTGCCGGTCACGCGGCGGATGCCGTGTGCCAGCAGTTCGCGCTCCGTCGATTCCTTCAGGTGCTGCGTCGTGAGCGTGTGGTAACCGGCGCTGTCGGTGCTCAGCGGATCGTGGAAATCGAAGGTCGAAAAGCCCGCCAGGTCCACGCCCGCTGCGGCCTCGCTCGTGACCCTTGGGCCTTGCGCCTGGCAGGCGGCCAGGCCCACGAGCAATGAAAGCACGATCGCACTGCGAATCGACAGGAACGACTGGAACATGGCTGCACTCCGGCCGTGCGGAAGTCGCAGAGCGTATCAGGCCACCTGGTTCGCCGCACGCACCAGCACGTCTTCGCCGAGGTCGATGTCCGCAAAGCTGACCGGGCGCGCGCGCAGGAAGCGCTCGCAGGCGGCGGCGGGCGCCGGCTCGGCAAACAGGTAGCCCTGGGCATAGCGGCAACCGAGCTTGCGCAGCATCTCGAGCTGCGGGAAGCCCTCGACCCCCTCGGCGATCACGTCGATGTGCATGTGGCGCGCCATCGCGAGGATCGCGCCGACGATCGCGAGGTCGCTCGGGTCGGTGACCAGGTCGCGCACGAAACTGCGATCGACCTTGAGGTAATCGACGCGCCAGCGCTTCAGGTACGCGAGGCTCGAGTAACCGGTGCCGAAGTCGTCGATGGCCACGCGAATGCCGAGGGCGCGCAGGTCGTTGATCACGTCCTCGTTCGATTCCCCCTGGCGGCCTTCGAGCTGTTCGAACATCGCCCCCTCGGTCAGTTCGATCTGCAGCAGGGTCGGTGACAGATTGTGCGCGTCGAGCGCGCTCACGATGGCGCTGCGCAGATTGCCGCGCCGCAGTTGTCCTGCCGAAACATTGAGCGCCACCGGCACCGGTGTCAGGCCCGCCGCACGCCAGGCCGCGAGGTCGGCGATCGCGCGCTCGAGCACGAACTGGCCGATCGGCACGATCAGGCCGCATTCCTCGGCGACCGGTATGAAACGGGTCGGCTGGATGCAGCCTTCGCGCGGATGCTGCCAGCGCAGCAACGCCTCGAGCGCCACGACCCGGCGCGTGTTCACATCGATCAACGGCTGGTAGTGCAGATCGAGCTGTCCCGCGTTCATCGCCGCGCGCAGGCTCGACTCGATGGCGACGCGCTCCTTCAGCTTGCGGTCCATCACCGGGCTGAATACCTGGAAGTTGTTGCGGCCGCGATCCTTCGCCTGGTACATCGCGGTATCCGAGTGACGCAGCAGCGCGTCGACGTCCTGGCCGTCGCGCGGGTAGAGGCTCACGCCGATGCTCGCCGTGGTCACGAGCGGCCGCCCGTCGATCACCACCGGCGTCGCGAGTGCGCTGTTGATGCGCGCCGCCGTTTCGTTGACCTGCTCACTGTTCTTCACGGTGCCGAGCACGACGATGAACTCGTCGCCGCCCATGCGCACCACGACGTCGTCGGTACGCACCGCCTCGCGAATGCGCGCCGCAACGGCCTGCAGCAGCTTGTCACCCACCTCGTGGCCGCGCGTGTCGTTGATGTGCTTGAAGCGATCGAGGTCGAGGAACAGCACCGCCAGCGGCGCGCCGGTGCGCTTCGCCGCAGCGAGGGCCTCGGGCAGGTGCGCGGCGAGGTACAGCCGGTTCGGCAGCCCGGTCAGCTGGTCATGGTGCGCAAGGTGATCGAGGCGCTGCTGGTTGTCGAGCAACTGCGCCTCGATCTTGCGACGCATCGCGCCGTTCTGCTCGGCCTCGGCGACGAAGGTCCGGTGGCGGTGGTCGACCGAGTTCACGCGGCGCGCCAGGCTCCTCAGGCGCAGGGCGAGCGCGACCGAGGTGATCGCAAGCAGGCCGGCAGCGAGGCTGTGGGCGAGCAGGACTCCGTTGGACATAAATCGTCGGCAGCGTGGGCAGTTGCCAGACTATCGGCCACTTGCCCCGAATGCTGCCGTGCATCGTGCACAGAATCGGACATCAGCCGCCCCACCCCGGCCGCTGCACGTACCGCTGGCACCGGGCGCGGCGAGGGCGCATATTCGACGGTCCAGGGGCACGGACAAGAACGGTGTCATGGACCAAGCCGTCACATTCGACCGACTGATGGACGAATCAGGCTCGCGGATCCAGCAGTTGGCGCGCCATGGCACGCCGGCCGAGCAGCACATCGCGCGGCGCGTGCTCGACGATCCACGTGCCTGGAACCTCTGGGAGAGCGAGCACGCCGGCCTCATGCGCAAGGTCGCCTCGGCGGCGCGCACTACCGGCCAGACCGCGGCGCTGAAATCGGGCTGCTTTTCGCTGATCGAGCGCAAGGCGCCGTTCGGATATCTCACCCGCCGCAGACTGCGCGGCGAACCGCGCCGACGCATGCTCGCGATCTTCCACGGTGACCGCTCCTACACCGATGCGATGCTCTCCGAGCACGGCAATTTCGTGCGCGCAGCGTGCAGCCACCTGTGCTCGAAGCACGTCGGCACGGTGGTCATGCTCGATGGTGCCTTCCAGGAGCCGCTCGCCCGCTACGAGCAACTATTCGACGAATACTTCTCCACCTTCTGCGACGTCACGCTCGGCGCGCACGATGAAGCCGAATCACTGCGCGCGCTGCTGCCCTACCTGAAGCACCAGGTCGTCGGACTGCGCAAGGCGATCCTCGCCATGCCGCGCACCCTTCCGGAGCTGATGCGCGAGGCACAGATCCGGCGCCCGACCGGCGACACCCTGCGGCTGCTTCGCCCGCGCTAGCGGGCACGCACCCGCCCCGTCACGATGCCGAACCCCGGAGCATTGTCGCAACCACGCGAACTCGGCTTCTGGATGTGCACGGCGCTGGTCGTCGGCAACACGATCGGCATGGGCATCTTCATGATTCCCGCGGCGCTCGCGCCGTATGGTCTGAATGCGTTGACCGGCTGGGCGATCACGCTGGTCGGCTGCATGTTCCTCGCGCGCGTGTTCGCGCGCCTGGCGCGGATCTATCCCGCCTCCGACGGACCCTATGGCTACATACGCTCGACGCTGGGCCACTGGCCCGCCTTTCTGTCCATCTGGAGCTACTGGGTGGCGACCTGGGCCACCAACGCCACGCTCGCGATCAGCGTCGTCGGCTACCTCAAGGCGATCGCGGCGCCGCTCGCCGGCATTCCCTCGGCGCTGCTCGCGCTCGCGCTGCTGTGGATGCTGGTGGGCGTGAACCTGATGGGCGCGCGCACCGGCGGGCGAGTGCAGGTCGTCACGACCGTCATCAAGCTGTTGCCGATGATCGCCGTCATGGGATTCGGCGCATGGATGCTGTTCGCAGAACCGGGGGCGTACACGCGGGCCGTGCCGGTCACACCGCTCACCCTGCCACAGACGGTGGCGGCCTCGACGATCGCGCTGTTCGCGATGCTCGGCCTCGAGTCGGCGAGCGTGCCGGCCGCGCGCGTCAAGGATCCGGGCCGCAACATCCCGCGCGCCACGCTGATCGGCACGCTGGTTACGGCAATGGTCTACATCATCGTCTCGACGATGGCGCTCTTGCTGATCCCGCAGGACGAACTGTCGCAATCGGGCGCACCCTTCGTCGACCTGCTGGACCGCTTCATCGGCGTGGGTAACGGCCGCTGGGTCGCACTGTTCGTGATCGTGAGCGGCCTCGGCGCGCTGAACGGCTGGACGCTGCTCGTCGGCACGCTCACCGCGACGATGGCACAGAATGGCGACTTCCCGGCGCGCTTTGCGCCACTCAATCGCCGCAACGCGCCCTCGCGCGGGCTCGTGCTGACCGGCGTGCTCGCGAGCACGATGATCCTGATGAACTACAGCCGCTCGCTGGTCGAAGGCTTCGTGTTCCTGAGCACCATCGTCACGGCAGCGAGTCTGCCGATGTACCTGTGCGCTTCGCTCGCGCTGGTGGCCCTGTGGCGGCGCGGCGAGCGGCCCGCGTCGGGCGATCTCGCCGTGGCCGGCCTGCTCGGCACCACCTACGTGGTCATCGCCTTCATCGGCGTCGGCCACGAGCCGTTCCTCTGGGCGCTCGCCCTCGCGCTCGCCGGCGTGCCGGTGGGGCTGTGGGTGCGCCGCGGTCAGCGACTCGCGATCGCCTCCTCGTAGCGCGGCCAGGAGCCCGCGCCAGGCGAGCGTGCACGCAGTGGTGTCACGGATATCCGGTATGCTCCAACTATCGCTTTTCACGCCGGGGAGGTGTTGAGTCGAATGTCGTTGCCGACCGGAATCGGCTCGCCCGAATCCCGCCCATTCGCACGAGCGATGGTCCGCTGATGTACAGGCTCTGGCGCCGCCTCGACGACGAGCAGCTGCTCGACCTGCGCTTCTGCGATCTGCCGCTCGACATCCGCCGCGGCCAGGTCGCACGGCAACTGAGCCGGCTGTACGCGGAACTGCGTGCACGCGGCATCCGCTTCCGGCCGCATGCCTGGTACGGCACCGAGTGGTTTTCGCCCGATGGCGTGCCCGGGTTCGCGGTGCCGTTCTATCTCGCCGATCCGCGCCTGAAGCGTCTCGAACGCCACGTCATGCAGCAGGTCGAAGGCGGCGACGCGAAGTGGCTACGGCGCATACTGCGGCACGAAGCCGCGCACGCCCTCGATACCGCCTACGGCCTGCGCCACCGGCGTGACTGGCGCACCGTGTTCGGCCCGGCGTCGGAGCGCTACCCATCCGATTACACGTCGCGCCCCGGGAGCCGCCGCTATGTCCTGCATCTCGGTCACTGGTATGCGCAGAGCCACCCGACCGAGGATTTCGCCGAAACATTTGCCGTCTGGCTGCAGCCGCGCGCGCGCTGGCGCCGCGACTACGCGGGCTGGCCCGCGCTCAGGAAGCTCGAGTATGTCGATCGCCTGATGAAGGAGATCGCGCAGCGGCCGCCGCGCCGGCGCAATCGCCGGCTGGTCGAGCCGATCGCGAAAAACCGGCAGACTCTGCGCGCACATTATCGCCGCAAGCTCGGGCGCTACGAGCTTTCCGACTGGCGCTACGACCGGCAACTCGTGCGCGTGTTCGCGCGACCGCATCGCCGCGCGCGCGCCGCGCCCGCCGCGCGCTTCCTGCGGGAGGTGCGCCCGCAGCTCGAGCGGCTGCTGGTGCGCCGCGCGCGCCTGCATCCGTATGTGGTTGCGCATGCGCTCGACACCGTGACCCAGCGGGCGCAGCAGCTCGATTTGCGCCTCGCGCGCGACCGCCGGCGCAGCAAGCGCGATGCGGCGCGGCTCACCGAACGGGTGGTGCTCGACTTCCTCGAGCGCAACCGCGAGAACTACGCGCTGTGAAGAAACTCAGGATACTGCTGCTCGTGCAGGAGAGCCTGGTGCCGCCGGCCGATCTCGCCGGACTGTCGGAAAGCGCGATCGACGCCTGCCGCACCGAGTACAACGTGCTGTCGACGCTCACCAACCTCGGTCACGACGTGAGCGTGCTCGGCATCGGCGACCAGATCGGCGAACTGCGCCGCGCGCTGCGTGACACCCGCCCCGACATCGTCTTCAACCTGCTCGAGGAATTCTCGGGCATCGTCACCTACGACCACTACGTCGTCGCGTATCTCGAGCTGATGCGCCAGCCCTACACCGGCTGCAATCCGCGCGGCCTGATGATCTCGCGCGACAAGGTGCTGACCAAGCAGGTGCTCGCCTATCACCGCATCCAGACACCGCATTTCCACCTGTTTCCGTGGAAGGCGCGCTACCGCGAGCCGCGGCGACCGCAGTTTCCGCTGATCGTGAAATCGACGACCGAAGATGCCTCGCTCGGCATCTCGCAGGCCTCGGTCGTGCACGACCCGGCGCATCTGCGCGAGCGCGTGCAGTTCATTCACGAGCAGGCGCAGAGCGACGCGATCGCCGAGCAGTACATCGAGGGGCGCGAGCTCTACATCGGCGTGCTC
>DAOQXO010000114.1:0-6690 GCA_035342635.1 Steroidobacteraceae bacterium | reverse complement strand
CGAGCAGCGAGGTCTTGCCGTGGTCGACGTGGCCCATGACGGTGACCACCGGCGGGCGCGGCAGCAGTTCCCCGGAACCCGCCTCGGCGCCCTGCAGGTCGGCATCGAGCTCGTCGCTCTTCTGCGCCTTCGCGGTGTGGCCCATCTCCTCGACCACCAGGATCGCCGTGTCCTGGTCGATCGGCTGGTTGATCGTCGCCATGACCCCCATGTTCATCATCACCTTGATGACTTCGGTGGCCTTGACCGCCATCTTCTGCGCGAGCTCGGCGACCGTGATCGTCTCGCCGACCGCCACCTCGCGACGCACCGGCGCGGTCGGCATCTCGAAGCCGTGGCGCGCCTCCTGTCCGGCGGCGACCGACTGGCGCGAACGCGACGGCAGCGCGCGCTTGCGCTTCTTCATGCGCGAACTGACGTCGCCGGCGACGTGCAACTGGTCGCGGCCGTAGCGGGTCGGCTGCTGGGCGCCCTGCGCCGGCGTCGCGGCGCGAACGCGCTCGGCCTTCGGCGGCGGTGGCGCCTCGGGCGCCTTGTGCTCGGCCTGGGCCTTGCGTTCGCGCTCGCGCTCGGCTTCGGCGCGCGCATTCTCCTCGGCAAGGCGGCGTGCGTCGTCCTGCGCGCGCTTTCTGTTCTGCTCTTCTTCGATGCGCCGGCGGTTCTCCGCCTCGATGCGCTCGTGCTCGAGTCGCGCCGCCTCGGCGCGCTCCTGCTCGATGCGCAGCGATTCGTCGGCCTCGCGCTTCTGGCTGTCGAGCTCCTCCTGCTGCTGGCGCGCCTGCTCCTGCAGCACATCGCGCTTGATGTAGGTCGCCTTGCGGCGCACTTCGACATTGACGGTGCGCGCGCGCCCCTGTGCGCTCGGCAGCTTGATCTCGCTCTGCGACTTGCGCTTCAGCGTGATCTTGCGCGGCGAGGTCGCGACTTCTTCGCCCTGCCCGTGGCTGCGGCGCAGGTGCGTCAGCAACTCGAGCTTGGCCTCGTCGCTGATCCGGTCGTCCGGACCGGACACCTGGATGCCTGCCTGGTCGAGCTGCACGAGCAGCCGGTCGACGGGCACCTTGAGCACTTCGGCAAACTGGGTGACGGTCACTTCAGCCATGGGTGGTTACCTTCATCCTTAGTGGCTCGCCTCGAACCAGGGTTCGCGCGCCTTCATGATGAGCTTGCCGGCTTCTTCCGGCGACAGCCCTTCGATATCGAGGATGTCGTCGACCGCCTGGTCGGCGAGATCCTCGCGCGTGCGAACGCCACGGCGGGCGAGCGCGAGTGCGAGGTCCGGCTGCATGCCCTCGAGCAGCAGCAGGTCTTCGGCAGGCATCTGCTGGTCCAACGATTCCTCCGAGGCGATCGCCTGGGTCAGCAGCACGTCGCGCGCGCGATTGCGCAGCTCGCGGATCATGTCCTCGTCGAACTCCTCGATCGAGGCGATCTCGGCCTGCGGAACGTAGGCGATCTCCTCGACCGACGAGAAACCTTCCTGCACCAGGATCAGCGCCACGTCCTCGTCGACGTCGAGCTGCTTCATGAAGTTCTCGACCAGCGCGCGCGATTCGGTCTCGCTCTTCGCCTCGGCATCCGACTGCGTCATGACGTTGAGGTCCCAGCCGGTCAGTTGGCTCGCGAGACGGATGTTCTGCCCGCCGCGGCCGATAGCCTGCGACAGCTTGTCCTCCGCGACTGCGATATCCATGCTGTGCGCGTCCTCGTCCATCACGATCGACAGCACTTCGGCCGGCGACATCGCGTTGATGACGAACTGGGCGGGATTCTCGTTGTACGGGATGATGTCGACACGCTCGCCGGCGATTTCGTTCGACACAGCCTGCACGCGCGAGCCGCGCATGCCGACGCAGGCGCCGACCGGATCGATGCGCGGATCGTTGCTGCGCACGGCGATCTTGGCGCGCACGCCACCGTCGCGCGCGGCGCCGAGGATCTCGATCAGGCCCTGGCCTACTTCCGGCACCTCGAGCTTGAACAGCTCGATCAGGAATTCCGGCGCGGTGCGCGACAGGAACAGCTGCGGACCGCGCGGCTCGGGGCGCACGTCCTTCAGATAGGCCTTGATGCGATCCTGGGGCTTGACCTGCTCGCGCGGGATCATTTCGCTGCGGGGCACGAAGCCCTCGGCATTGCCGCCAAGGTCGATGTAGATGCCGTTACGGTCGACGCGCTTGACGACTCCCGAGAGCAGCGAGTTCACGCGGTCCTTGTACTGGTCGATGACCTGGGCACGCTCGGCCTCGCGCACCTTCTGCACGATGACCTGCTTGGCCTGCTGGGCCGCGATGCGGCCGAACGCCACCGACTCCATCGGCTCCTCGACGTAACCGCCGACTTCGGCCTTCGGATCCATGTCGCGCGCGTCTTCGAGCCGCAGTTCGCGGTCCGGCACTTCCAGCTCGGTGGAGTCGTCGGCGAACACTTTCCAGCGGCGGAAGGTGTCGTAATCGCCGCTCTTGCGGTCGATCGCGACGCGCACGTCCCACTCCTCGCCGTGCTTCTTGCGCGTAGCGGCCGCCAGCGCCGCCTCCAGCGCCTCGAAGATCACTTCCTTGTCGACGCCCTTCTCGTTCGAGACGGCATCAACGACCATCAATATTTCCTTGTTCATCCCGACTCCTCCAACACGCCGCGCCGCTGTTACAGCGGCGCGAGGCGCGCGCGGTCAATTGCCGCAAAATTCATCGCCACGATCTCACCATCGACCTCGAGCTCTATGCCGTCCTCGCCGACCGCCACCAGCAGGCCGGTGTAGCGCCGGCGGCCGTCGCGCGCCTCGGCGAGTTCCACCCGCACACGCTCGCCGCGAAAGCGCGCGTAATGCGCCGGCTTGCGCAGCACGCGGTCGAAGCCGGGCGAGGAGACCTCGAGCGTGAACGCACCCGGCATCGGGTCTTCCACGTCGAGCAGCGCCGAAACTTCGCGACTCACGCGCTCGCAATCGTCGACGGTCACGCCCGCCGGGCTGTCGATGTAGAGGCGCAGCAGCCCCGAACCCCGACCCGCATTCGCCTCGACGTCGACGAGTTCGAACCCGAGCTGTTCGACCAGCGGCTCGAGCAGCCCGATAAGCCGATCGCGTAGCGCTGTCGCCGTCACCGAACCTCCGTTGCCGCCCGCGGCGAAAAAAAATGGGCCCGAAGGCCCACCCAAACCTCATACAGGCCACGGCCGTACGCCGCGCCCGGGACCCCGGCCAGGGATCCATGAACAAAAAAAGCCCCTCGGAGGGGCTTTCCAAATCAATAACTTGGCACCCAAAGCTCCAGTGGAGCCTTCGAGGAGCAGGCCGCTATCTGCGCCGACCGGCCCCACCGAGGGCGCGAATTGTATCCGCCCCGGGGCCCCCGGTAAACCCGTCCGCGCCAGTGCCGGTCAGCGCGCGGTGGCGAGCCGGCTCTTCAGCCGGCCGTACAGCAGGTAGACGACGATGCCGATTGCGTTCCAGATAAAGAAGCGGTTGCGCGTGGCGGCCGGCAGGCTGATGAACAGGTACACGCAACCCACGAACGCGAGGGGCGCAACCAGCCACGGCCACGGCGTTGAGAACACGCGCGGGCGGTCGGGTTCGCGCACGCGCAGCGCCAGCACGCACAGCGAGACCGCGACGAACGCACACAGCGTTCCGGCATTGGCGAGTTCCGCGATCTCGGCCAGCGGGAAGATGCCGCCGATCAGCGCGGTGACGATCGCCGTCACGAGGATCATGGCGACCGGCGTGCCGCTGCGCGCACTGACCGTGCCAAGCCGCTGCGGCAACAGGCCATCGCGCGCCATCACGAAGAAGATGCGGCTCTGGCCATACATGAAGGCGAGGATCACGGTCGGCAGCGCGATCACCGCCGCTGCGGCGATCAGGTTCGCCGCGACCGGATGGTCCAGCGAGCGCAGGATGTAGGCCAGCGGTTCCGGGCTCGCCGCGAAGTCGGTGTAGTACGAGGCGCCGAGCGCGGCCGCCGCGACGACCATGTAGAGCAGCGTGCAGACGACCATCGAGCCGATGATGCCGCGCACGAGGTCGCGCTTCGGGTCGATCGTTTCCTCCGCTGCGGTCGACACCGCATCGAACCCGTAGAAGGCGAAAAAAATGATCGCCGCCGCCGCCATCACGCCGCGCACCTCGGTGCCATCGAGATGGGCCTGGAATCCGTAGGGCATGAAGGGTGTGAAATGCTCGCCATTGAACGCCTTCGCTGCGAGCACGATGAATACCAGCAGTGCCGTGAGCTTGAGCACCACGAGCACGGCGTTCACGGTGGCGCTCTCGCGCGTACCCACCATCAGCAGCGCCGCCACTGCGAACAGGATCACGGCCGCGGGCAGATTGAAGACGCCACCGGCATGGGGACCGGCCAGCAGCCAGTACGGCAGGTCGACGCCGATCGACTGCAGGAAACCCGCGGCGTATCCCGACCAGCCGACCGCCACGGCGCTGCAGACCACCGAATATTCGAGGATCAGGCTCCAGCCGACGACCCACGCCATCAGCTCGCCGCCCACGGCGTAGGTATAGGTGTAGGCGCTGCCCGCCGCGGGCATCATCGTCGCAAGCTCCGCGTAGGCCAGTGCCGCGCACGCGCACACGATGCCGGCGATCAGGAACGAGAGGATCACCGCCGGTCCGGCGCGCCCCGCCCCCACCCCGATCAGCGTGTAGATGCCGGTACCGACGATGGCTCCGACGCCGAGCGCCACGAGATGCGGCCAGCGCAGCGTGCGCTTGAGCCGATGCCTTGCGTCGATGTGGTCGAGTACATCGATCGACGTGCGCCGATTCCAGAATGCCATGCGTCGCCCCGCCCACTCTGATGCGGCATCGTAGCATTCCGCTGCAGTGCGTGATGCCGGCTGGCCGTCAGGGTTTACATTCGGCGTCGAATGAATTGAAATCCGCCCCCGTTCGGCCAGGGTGTGGCCAGCGACCGCTGCGTGCGGTCAATGCAAAAAGGAATTTTGCGCCATGAAACGTTCGGTATTGATCGTGATCGCGGTGCTGCTCGCCGCTGCGGGTGGCTTCTGGCTCATCCGCTCCCAGCAGGGCGCAACCGCACCTCCACTGCCTGACAGCGGCCCCGTCGGCGCAACCCTGCTCGAAGGTCTCGGCAACTACAGCATGCCGGTCACCAGTGACCACCCCGAAGTGCAGCGCTGGTTCGACCAGGGCCTGATGCTCACCTATGGTTTCAATCACGACGCGGCGGAGCGCTCGTTCCTGAAGGCGGCCGAACTCGACCCCGAATGCGCGATGTGCTGGTGGGGCGCCGCGCTCGTACTCGGGCCGCACGTCAACGCGGGCATGGACCCGGCGAACGTGCCGCTCGCCATGGAGCGGATCCGGCGCGCGCAGCAGGCCACCGGCGCGAGCGAGCGCGAGCGAGCGTATATCGAGGCGCTGTCGACGCGCTATGCCGCCGAGCCCGGCGACGATCGCCGGCCGCTCGACGAAGCGTATGCCGCAGCGATGGCGCAACTCGTCGCGCAATACCCGGACGATCTCGACGCCGCGACGATGCACGTCGAGGCCCTGATGGACCTGCAGCCCTGGGACTACTGGGACGCCGAGGGCAATCCGCGCGGCAACAGCGCGGAAATCGTCTCGCGGCTCGAGGCGGTGATCGCGCGCAATCCGGACCACGCGGGCGCGCTGCACCTCTACGTCCACGCCGTCGAAGCCTCGAACGATCCCGCGCGCGGCGTGGCCGCGGCGGATCACCTGCGTACGCTGATCCCGGGCTCGGGCCATCTCGTGCACATGCCCGCACACATCTATGCTCGGGTGGGCCGCTACCACGACGCGGTGCTCGCCAACCAGGTCGCCATCGCCGCCGACGACGCCTATCTCGCCACCTGCAGGCCGCGCCCCGGTGTCTATCCGCTCGGCTACGTGCCTCACAATCATCATTTCATGTGGTTCGCCGCCACGATGGAGGGCGCGAGCGCCATCGCGGTCGATGCCGCGAAGGCGACGGGCGAGCGCACCAGCGATCCGCAGCTGATGCGCACACCGGGCTTCGAGGCGATGCAGGTGTTCAGCCTCACGCCGCTGTTCGCCGCCGTGCGTTTCGGCCACTGGGATGACGTCGCCGCCATGCCCCGCCCCGCAGACGACCTGCCGTACATGGTGGCCATGTGGCACTACGCGCAGGGCACCGCCGCGGCGAACCAGGGCCGGCTCGACGATGCCCGGACCCACCACGAACCCCTGCGCGCCGCCGCGAGCGATGCCGGCATCGAACAGATGAAGGTCTGGGATCGCTATTCGGTCATCAATGGCGTGCGCATCGGCGAGCGCCTGCTGGCGGCGGAAATCGCCCGCGCGGAGAAGGACTACGCGGCGGCGGCGAGTGCGCTGCGCGAAGCCGTCGTGTACGAGGATGAAATCCCGTACGACGAACCCCCGGGCTGGCACGCCCCGGTGCGCCAGAAGCTCGGCGCCGTGCTGCTGCAGGCCGGCGACGCGGCCGCCGCGGAGGCCACGTTCCGCGAGGAACTGCGCCGCAACCCCGAGAACGGCTGGTCGCTGTTCGGGCTCGAGCAGTCACTGCGGGCGCAGGGCCGCGCCAAGGAAGCCGACGAAGTAGCCGGGCGCCTCGAGCTCGCGTGGGCGAATGCGGATGTGGAGCTGAGTGTCGCGGCGCTCTGACGGGAGGCCGCAGCGGCGCCGGGAAGATTGGTAGCGGGGGC
>DAOQXO010000113.1:0-6758 GCA_035342635.1 Steroidobacteraceae bacterium | reverse complement strand
CTCGAACTGTTCCGGCGTAAGCCGCTCCCAGGGATCGCCGCCGTAGTAGTAGCCGTGGCCGATCGGTTGCGGTGAGCCGAGCCCACCCTTGCGGTTGGGCTTGAGCCACACCGGCTGCACCAGCAGGTGTGGCAGCGCGCCCTCGCCGAGGCGCAGGAGGATGCCGAACACCTGGGCCGGATCGGCGACGGGCTTGCGTGACAGCGGCGCGCGCGCGGCTTCCAGCGATTCGAACCAGCGCTTCCAGGCGCCGAGATCCACGCCCTTCTGCGTGCGTGCTTCGGTTTCGATGTCGGGCAGCGGCGCACCGAGCATTTTCAGGGTGATCGCGGCGACATGCTTGCACTCGCCTTCGAGTGGGCAGGTGCATTGCGTGTCGAGCAGCGGCCGCGCGCCCTGCAGGGCGATGCGCACGCCGGCCGTGTAGGGTTCGGTGGCCGTGCCGTCGACCTGGCCGATCAGGACCCCGGCGCTGTCGTCACTGCTGTAGCGCAGCGTGCGCACATGCCCCTGGCGCACGTAGTCGGCTCCCTTGTCGAGGGTCGGCCGATCGAGCACCGAGGTGACGCTGCGGGTCAACAGCTGGCGGAAAACCGACTCGTCCATGCCTGGCGACGTCCGGAAGGCGGATGCGAACCGGCGATCGTGCCCGTTGCATGCGCGGACGTCCAGCGAGGAACGGACCGAGGCGATTCCCGGCCCGATGCTGCGTCGCATCGGTCGCCACGACGCACGGCGGATCGAACCGTGCGCGTCGCAATCTGACAGCGGTGGGCCAGTTGGGTCAGATACGCGCGATCAGCGCCTCGGCTTCCTCGTGCAGGGTGTTGACCACGGCGTTGTCGAGCACCTTGCGCAACTGGCGGCGGTACTCCGGCAGGATTTCAAGGAAGTCGGCCTGGCTGTCGCAGCGCTCGAGCTTGAGCGTGAACAGGAAGGAGCGCAGACCGAGATGGTCGACCACCGTGTTGTTCATGAACTTGCGCGCGGTGGCGGCCGGCGTGATCGCGTCGGCCGGCAGTACCACCGGATCGACCGACGCCGGGCCGGACTCGTTGGCCGCCTCCTTGGTCGGGCCGCTGCCGCTGAACTCGATCAGGCCAGCTTCGGCCAGCTCGCCGATCAGGCCGGCGACGTCGCCGAAGGATGCAAACTGGCGGCGCACCTCGCCGAGCTGACGCTGGCCATTGATGGCGATCAAGACGGTGCGGTGGCGGGGGCCGAGGTGATGTGAGCGGTTTTCGATTTCCTGGCGGCCCGCCTCGGTCTTCACGGGAATGACATTGTCGAGCATGGCTTTGATCTCCCTGGGTTGGTGGCGCGCGTCAGGGCGGGCCCCCGGAGAGTGCAGCAATTTCCGTGCCGTTCGCGTTCCTGGCGGCCCCGGATTCGTCCTCGCAGGTGCCGAAAGGAGGGTGGATCGGCTGCGTCATGGGGTGGATGGCTCGGATGCGTCCCCTTGCCCAGGTGGCTCGAAGCGGTACCCGACCCCGTACACCGCGGCGATCGGGTCGACCCCGACCTCGTCGAGCTTGCGGCGCAGGTTCTTGACGTGGCTGTCGACCGTGCGCTCGCTGACCACGCGATGGTCTTCATACAGCGCGCCGATGAGCTGGCTGCGCGAGAACACGCGGCCGGGCTGGCTCGACAGCTTGCGCAGCAGGCGGAACTCGCTCGGCGTCAGCACCAGCGGGCGGCCATGCACGCGCACCTCGAAGCGCTCCTCATCGAGCACGATCGCCTGCGTCGCGGATGGTGCCGCCGCATGGGCCGCGCGGCGCAGCACGGCCTTGACGCGCGCGACCACCTCGCGCGGACTGAACGGTTTGCAGATGTAGTCATCGGCGCCGAGTTCGAGGCCGAGCAGGCGGTCGATCTCCTCGACGCGCGCGGTGACCATCAGGATCGGCAACGACGAGAAGGCGCGCACGCCGCGGCAGATCGACAGGCCATCGGCACCGGGCAGCGAGATGTCGAGCAGGATCGCGTCGGGGGCGTGGCGGCGTACCCATTCGACCGCACCGTCCCCGCGCCCGAGCACGCTGACCCGGCAGCCGGCGGCGACCAGGTAGTCGCGCAGCAGCGCGGCGAGTTTCGGTTCGTCCTCGACGATCAGGACATGTGCCTGGGTGTTCATGTGGAACTCCCTGCAAACGGAAGGCAAACGCGAATGCACAGGCCGCCGAGCGGCGAGGGTGTCGCCGCGATCGTGCCGCCATGGGCCGCCACGATCGCCGCGCAGATGGCCAGGCCGAGGCCGGCGCCGCCAGCCGCCCGGTTGCGCGAATCGTCGACGCGATACAGGCGGTCGAACAGGTGCTCCAGCGCCTCGGTCGGTACGCCGGGTGGCGTGTCCTCGACGGCCAGGCAGGCCTGTCCGTTGCCGCGTTCGACCGCCACCCGGATGGATCCGGGGGCATCGGTGTAACGGCGCGCATTGGCGAGCAGGTTGTCGAGCAGCTGGCCGAGGCGGCGCGCGTCACCGCGCACCGGCGGAACCTCATCGAGCACGGCTTCGAGGGCAAGGCCGGCATCGGCAAGCGCGTGGCGGTGCATGCCGAGCGCATCACGCACGACCTCGGCGAGATCGAGCGCCTCGAAACGGTATTCGAGCGCACCAACGTCGGCGAGGGCAAGCTGGTAAAGATCCTCGACGAGGCGGCTGAGCCGCTCGCATTCCGCGTTCAGCGAGGCGAGTGCGTCCGCTGTCGCCGTTCGCACACCGTCCTGCAGGGCCTGGATTTCTCCGCGCAGGATGCTGAGCGGCGTGCGCAATTCGTGGGCGATGTCGGCACCCCAGCGCCGGCGTGCGTCGCGGTGCTGCTCGAGCGTCGCGGCGAGGTGGTTGAAGTCGTCGGCGAGTGCGCCGAGTTCGTCACGCCGCGCATGGTCGATGCGCGAGGCGTAGTCGCCGGCGGCCAGCGCACGCGTGCCGCTGGCAAGTGCGCGCACCGGCCCGAGCAGCCAGCGCGCGAGGGCGAAGGCGAGCAGCAGGGCACCGGCGAGCACGGCACAGGCGGCGATCAGTGCGCCGTTGAACTGGTCGCGCGCGAAGGCGAGTTCGGCATCGCCGCGCGGTTGCGGCAGCGAAGCGAGGCGCAGGGTGCCGATCGTCTCGCCGGCGGTGATGACCGGCAGGCTCGGTGCTCCGGCACCGACCTCGGCGTTGCCGGCGACGTGGGCGCCGCTGGCGTCGAGCAGTTGCACGCGCCCGGCCAGGCCGGGTGGGCCGAAGCGCGGTACGCCGGGTGGCGGACCGGCGTGGAACGGGGGCGGCTCGCGCCGTTCGAATCGAGAGCGCTCGTCCGGCCCGGCCTCGCCGTGCAGGCGAGGATCGAATCCCGGTGGCGGTCCGCTGCCCCGCAGGCGGCGCCCGTCCGGATCGATCAGATCGGCGAAACGCCGCGGATCGCCGCGCAGGAAATCCCAGCCGCCGTTCTCGGCATGTGCTGCGGCGAGGCGCAGCGTGGCCGGCTGCAGGCGTTCGAGCGCGACCTCGTTGAGATAGCCGATGAAGCCACGACGGAAACTCTGCTGCTGCCAGACCACGAAGCCGGCCAGCGCGAGTGTGCTGAGCAGGGCGATGGCGAGGAACAGGCGTTGCCAGAGTCGGAACATCGTGCGCGCTTAGTCGCGTGGCCATCACGCGGTGCCCGCAACGATACCGCCGCTATCGGTGCCGGCGTGCGGTTTCCACGCTTTTTCCTTGATTGCTGCGCAGCGGCTGCGCATTCGTGGCCGAGCATGCAAGGCCGTTCCGACTCCCTTCCGCTTCAGCGGTCCGACTGCCATGAACCGAATGATGTTCCGCCTCCTGTTCGCTGCCCTTGCCGTTATCGCCACCTCGGCACAGGCCCAACCTGGCCAGCGGCCCGGCGTCGCACCGCTCGCCCTCGCCCCCGGCTTCGATGCCGCCACCGCGAAGGACGTCCGCCGCATCGAAGCCGAACGCCGTGATGCCCATGACCAGCTTGCCATCCGCCAGCGCGCTGAGCACGCGCGCATCGACGAGGAAGCAGACGACAAGCTGCGCAAGCGCCTCGGTGACGACGGCTGGCGCAAGTACCTCGAATGGCGCGCGCAGGCGATGCCGCCGCGTGGGGCGCGGGGTGGGCGCGGGCCAGGCGGCGAGCATGCGGTGCGCGGCGGCGGACCACGCACCGACTGAATACCGCAGCGCGCACGCCCGGATCGTGGCCGCGCCCGGCCCGTGCACGAACCCCGCCGGTTACATCACGCACCGGTGCTCGTTGCCGCTGCCTCGACGACATAGCGCAACGGTCCGCGCGCATCGATCGCGTCGAACGGCCAGCAGGTCACCAGCAGCAGTCCGTCGATGTCGGTCGAGGTGTCGATGCGCGTGGTGCGCGCATCGACGACGCGCATCGAGCGCACGCGGTAGTGGCGCGTGCCGTTGCGCGTTTCGACCGCGAGAGCATCGCCGCTGACGAGGTCGGCAAGGAAACGGAAGTGCGTGTCGCGGTGTGCACTGACCACGCCGAGACCGATCTCGCCGGGTAGCGCGGTCGATCCGCTCCAGCCCGGCGCGAAGGCCAGCGCGCGTCCGTCGTCGCCGCCGAGCACGATGCGTGTCACGGCCAGGCGCGGCACGATCAGGCGCGCGACTGGCGCCGCGTCGGCCCAGGGCCACGGCGCGTGGGTGCCGCCGTCGACGAGCGTGCGGGCCCAGGCGCGTTCGAGCAGCACCTGGGCGAGCCAGGCTTTCGCATGCACGTAGCCGGCATCGACGCACAGGGCGATGCCGAGCACGGCGCTGGCGATGGCGAGCAGGTGGGTGCAGCGGTTGCGGCGGGTGGTCATCGTTCGATGCTCCGATTCATGTCTTCCGCAGGAGCTCCTACAACACCCGCCAATCGGGGCTGGGATCCTCGTGCGCGGGCGTTTGCGGCGATGCGTCGACGGTCTCGCACGGCGGCGGGACGACGAAGGCTTCGCCGCCGAGCCATTCGAGGACATGCAGGGTGTCGGCCTCACCGGTGCGCATGGCGGCGCGGCGGATGCGGAACGTGCGGGGCAACAGGGTCATCATGGTGTTCTCCTGGCGGTCGGTCATGACCACGGCTGACGGCGCGCGTGGGCGGTGAAGGCGAAGGCCAGCAGCAGGCACAGCAAGCCGAGCAGCAGACGGCGTGGCGCTGGCGTGGCGGTGGTGGCGAAGCCGAGCCCGTCGGCCGGCCGGCCGTTGGCGATGCGGTGCGAGACGAGGTCCTCGTCGAGTGTGCGCACCGGCGTCTGCTCGATCGCGACGAGACTGGTGTGGCGCGTGACCAGACGGTGTTCGATCGCGATCGCAGTGATGGCCTTGCGCATCGCATCGGCATCCGCGCCCAATTCGACCGATTGCTCGAGCGTGTCGATCTTGCGCTGCGCCCACAGACGCACGATGCCGCGCGAGCGTTCGGCACGGACCAGCGGCAGCGACGCCTGCCATGGCGCGCCGGCCATCAGGCCGCGCGCCTGCATATTGGTGCCGACCGCGCCGAGTCGGGCCACGACCATCAACGGCTCGCCGGCATACAGGTCTGGCAGGCGTGCCGGCCAGGTTTCGGTACCGGCTGGCCAGTCGAGCGCGAGGTCGCGCAGGGCCGGTTTTTCCAGCTTGTCGAACAGCGTACGCATGGCCGGGCCGACTTCGTCGAGGCCGCGGATCAGGGTCGCCGTGCCGCGCCCGAGCGTAGCCGCGCGGTGGATGAACTGCGCGTTCGGCGCGCTGCCGATGCCGACCGGAAACAGGCGCGATTCGCCGAGCTGCGCGTCGATCAGCGTGTACAGCGCCGCCGCGTTTTCGATCGCGCCGTCGGTGGCGAACACGACCTGGCGCAGATAACCGGCCGGCGCATTGCCGGCGAAGGCGCGCGCCAGCGCCGGCGCCATCTCGGTGCCGCCGCTGGCGACGAGCGAGGCGACCCACTCGCGCGCGAGTTTGACGTCATCCGCTGTCGCCGCCACTGCCTGATCGAACAGCGCCTCGGTGCGCGAGTTGAACTGGATCACGTTGAAGCGGTCGGCTGGCGTCAGTTGCGACAACGCGAGGTCGAGCGCGGCACGCGCCTGGTGGATCGACGCGCCCTCCATCGAGCCCGAGGTGTCGATGACCAGGATCAGCTCGCGCGGCAACGGATTTGCCAGTTCGGCGCGCGGCAACAGCATGAGCAGGGCGTAGGTCTCGTTGCCGGCGACTTCGGTGAGCACGGCCGAGGCCGGCGTCGCACCGAGGCGTGGCGTCCATTCGAGGACGAAATCGCGTTCGGCCGGCACCACACCGTCGGCGAGGGTGATCGTGTGGCGGCCACTGCGCTCGGCGACGGCGATGCGATGGCTCGCGCTCTCGACGCGGGCGAGGGCGACGCCGGCTTCGAGTTCGACCGTGATCGCAACGCGCGGCGCTGATGCGGTGTGCGCATCGCCGGCATCGTCGGCCGCCTTGTCCGACGGGCCGCGATAGCGCGGCGTGTAGGTCAGCGGCAGCTCGAGGCGGAAGCGCTCGTCGCGGTAGTCGACGCTCTGCCACCAGCGCACGTCGACGGCGATGGTCTCGCCCGGCGCGATGTTGGCGACGGCGGTGCGGAACAGGTGGGCGCGATCGTTCTCGATCAGGGCGGCGCGCCGGCCGCTGGCGGCGGCTTCGACATAGGCTGCGCGCGCGGCCTCCTTCTCGCGGATCTCGCCGACGATGCGGCGCTGGCCGACGCGCAGTTCGAGGTCGTGCACGGCCGCACCGTCCGGCAGCGGCAGCA
>DAOQXO010000112.1:0-6881 GCA_035342635.1 Steroidobacteraceae bacterium | reverse complement strand
GTGGTCGGCCCGGTAGAAGAGCCCCCGCTCCGGCAGCGCCTCGGGCGTCACGACCCGATCCTGCGTGCGCGCCGCGCGTGCGAGGTCCGCTTCGAGATCGCTCTGGCCCTCGCCGATCAGCAGCACGTCGCGCGCAGGGCCCGCGGTCTGCAGGATATCGAGCGTGAGGTTCGCCACGGTCTTCGCCAGCGGATACACCGGATCGCTCGCATAGGCCGCTGAGCCGAGCAGGCCGCGCTCTTCCGCGGTCCAGAGGGCGAACACCAGTGTGCGCTGCGGCCGCGGACTGGCCGCGAACACGCGCGCCAGCTCCAGCACGCCGGCGCTGCCCAGCGCATCGTCATTCGCGCCCGCCCGGACCGTGCGCCCTTCGGCATCCGCTGCGCCGATCCCGTAGGCATCCCAATGGGCCGCGAACATGATCGTCTCGTCCGGATACTTCGTGCCCGGGAGCTTCGCGAGCACGTTGTGGCTCGTGGCGTGAGTGAGCTCGACGGGCATGGCGGCCGTCAGCGCGGCGTCGAGCGCGACCGGCCGGAAATCGCGCCGCCTCGCCTGCGCGCGCAGTTGCGCCAGGTCGAGGCCGGCAGCGCGAAACAGCTCGACGGCGAAGCTGCCCTCGAGCCAGCCACGCACGGCAAGTTCCCTGGCCGGATCGCGGCCCGCGAGTGCATAGCTCTCGCCCGCCGAGGCGATGACGGTCGGCCAGCCGTAGCCGGCGCCGTCGGTGTCGTGGACGATCAGCGCACCCACTGCCCCGCGCCGCGCCGCTTCCTCGTACTTGTAGGTCCAACGACCGAAGTAGGTCATGCGCCGACCGCCGAACACGCCGGCCACCGGCTCATCGGCGCTCGCCGCGAAGTCGGGGTCGTTGACCAGCATCACCGCGACCTTGCCGCGCAGGTCGACATGCTTGAAGTCGTCCCACTCGCGCTCCGGCGCCGTGACCCCGTAGCCGACGAACACGAGCGGCGCGCCGGCCAGTTCGATTGCGTCCGCCTCGCGCACCGTATTGAGGTAGATCTCGCCGCCCTGCGCGAGCGCGAAGCTGCGCGCAGCAGTGGTGAGCTGCAAAGTGCGGGGCGCACCGAGCTGCGTGCGCAGCAGCGGCACCTCCTGTGTCCACGCGCCGTCCCGTCCGCCGGGCTCGAGGCCCAGCGCACGGAACTGCTCGATCAGGTAGGCGATCGTCTTTGCCTCGCCCGCGGTGCCGGGCGCCCTGCCCTCGAATTCATCCGACGCAAGCATCTGCACCATGCCGGTCAGGCGCTCGGGATCGATCGTGGCCTCCGGGCCATGGCGCGAATCGGCACAAGCCAGCATTGCGGTCGCGGCGGCGAGGGCCGCCCACCCGGTTCGGTAAGCCATTTGATGATTCTAACCCCGATGTGCGCGTCGCCCCGTTTACCGCAACAGAACTGTCTTTCGAGGAGAGCGGATCATGGCGAAGAGCATCCCGATGGCCTGCCTTGCAATCGCGGCGCTGCTGCCCGCGGCGTATGCGCGCGCTCCCGCTGCACAGGTCGAGATCTACGACCGCACGCAGCAGGAAGTCCTGCCCCAGTACCGCAGGTTCGGCGCACGCTGGATCGCGGGCGAGACCGGCCATGAATACGCCGTGCGCATCCGCAATCGCAGCGACGTGCGCATCCTTGCGGTCGTGAGCGTCGATGGCGTCAATGCCGTCACTGGCGAGACGGCTTCGCCGGCCCAGTCCGGTTACGTGATCGAACCCGGCGATTCGGTCAGCGTGGCGGGCTGGCGCAAGAGCCTCGATCGCACGGCCGCGTTCGTGTTCGTCGATCCGGCACAGTCCTATGCGGCGCGCACGGGGCGTCCCGACGATGTCGGCGTGATCGGCGTCGCGCTGTTTCGCGAGCGCACGGCGCAGGTCGCGCAAGCGAAGCAGAAGGTCGCCGATGCGAATGCGGGTGCGCAACGCAGCGCCGAGTCACGCGCAGCCGCGCCCACCGCCTCAATCGGCACCGGCCATGGGCGCAAGGAGCACTCGCCCGCCCACTGGACCCGCTTCGAGCGTGCAAGCCGCACACCCGACAGCATCGTGACCCTGCGCTACGAAAGCCGCGAACGGCTGCTCGCAATGGGAGTCATTCCACGCGTGCGCCCGCCGCGCACGCATGCGGATCCGTTTCCGGCCGCGCATGGATTCGTTCCGGACCCCTAGCCGCGGGCGCGGGCCGCTTCCATACTCACGCACGCATGCTGCTGACCGAGACGCAGGCCGAAGACGCGGACGAAGCACTGATGCTGGCCTGGCAGGCGGGCAGCGCGGCGGCGTTCGATGCGCTCTATGCGCGCCACCGCGGCGGCGTGTTCCGCTACCTGCTGCGCCAGTGCAATGACCGGGCCCGCGCCGAGGAGTTGCACCAGGATGTCTGGATGAAACTGATCGCGGCACGCACGAGTTACCAGCCGACTGCGCGATTCGCGACGTGGCTCTACACCGTCGCGCGCAATCGCCTGATCGACGAGTGGCGATCCCGCGCGCCGCAGCGTCTCGAGGCGCTCGACCTCGATACCCATCCCGGGCCAGACGGCGACGATCCGCAGCGCGTGGCCGCCAATGCGCAGCGTGGAGAGCGGATCATCGCGGCGCTCGGGGCCCTGCCTGAATCGCAGCGGGATGCGTTCCTGCTGCACGTCGAAGCTGGACTTTCGCTTGCCGAGATCGCAAGTCTGAACGGCGCGCCGCAGGAGACGATCAAGAGCCGGCTGCGCTACGCCTATGCGCGCCTGCGAGGCGCGCTCGGAGACCTGCAATGAACGAACAGGATATCGAGCGGCACTGGCGCGCGCGGTCCAACGAAATGCCGGACGAGCGGGTCGACGCGGCCATTCGCGCCGCCGCGCGGCGCGAGCTGCGGCGCCGTCCGGCCTGGATGCGCTACGCACCACTCGCGGCCGCGGCGTCGGTCGGTGTCATCGCGATCCTGCTCGTGCGCCTGTCGCCGCAGGAGAACCTGGCGCGCGTCGCGCCGCCCGCACAGCCCGCGGCTCCGGTCACGCCGGCTCCGGTCACGCCCGCTCCGCCGTCGACGCCGCCGACCGCGGCGCCGGCGGAGGCACCGTGGGCAACCGCCGCGCCGCCGACCTCGGCGGCACCTGCCGCCGCACCGCCTGCGGCGCCGACACGCAAGGTCGCGCCCTCCCCGCCGCCCGCGCCGCTTGCCGAGGCCGCACGGGCCGAAGCGCAACAGCGCAGTGCCGAACTGCGGGCCCGTGATTCCGCGACCGCCGCGATGGCTGCCGGCGCAGCCGACAGCGACTACACGAACGGCGATTCGGTAGCGCTGCCGGCGCGGCTCGTCGAACTGATCACGGCCGATGCGGCGGCTGCGGCGGAGGTCGATCCGCAGGAGGTCGAGATCGTCTCGTGGGAGCCTGTGACCTGGTCGGACGGCTCGCTCGGCTGCCGCACGCGCGGCGAGGTGGCGATCCAGGTCCTGACCCCCGGCTATCGCGTCCAGGTCCTGGCCGCCGGCGAGCCGCTGGTGTACCACACCGATCGCGAGGGTCTTGTTCGCCGGTGCAGCACGGTCAGGTCACGGGTCCCGCGCTGACTGCCCGACGCGACGTCACCCGCCGGGGATTTGCAGCCCCCGCTCGACGGCCGGGCGCGCGACGAACTCCTCGACCGCGCGCGTGACATGCGGGAAGTCCGGGGCGCCGACGAGATCGGCCGCCTCGTAGAAGCCGAACAGGTTCCGGACCCACGGCAGGATCGCAATGTCGGCGATGGTGTACTCGTCGCCCATGATCCAACGCCGCTCGCCATAGCGACCATTCAGCACACCGAGGACACGCCTCGCCTCGCGCACATAACGGTCGCGAGGTCGCTTGTCCTCGTACTCGCGGCCGTCGAATTTGTGGAAAAAACCGACCTGGCCGAACATCGGCCCCACGCCTCCGACCTGAAAGAACAGCCATTGCAGTGTCTCGTAGCGGCGCGCCGCCTCTGCAGGCATGAACCTGCCGGTCTTCTCGGCGAGGTACAGCAGGATCGCGCCCGATTCGAACAGCGCCAGCGGCTGCCCGCCCGGCCCGTCGGGATCGAGTATCGCCGGGATCTTGCCGTACGGATTGAGCGACATGAACTCCGGCGACAACTGCTCGTTCCGCTCGAAGCTGACCCGGTGCGCCTCATAAGGCAGCCCGGTCTCCTCGAGCATGATCGAGGCCTTCACGCCATTCGGAGTCGGGAGCGAGTAGAGTTGCAGGATCCCGGGATCCCGCGGCGGCCACTTCTTCGTGATCGGAAAGGCTGAGAGTCTGGTCATGCCACCCCAGGTAGACAATGGCGCCCCCGGCCGGAGTTGAACCGACGACCTACCGCTTAGGAGGCGGTCGCTCTATCCACTGAGCTACGGGGGCACGGACTCGACAGTTTACCAGCGGAGGCCGCCAGCGGGGTCCGCACAAGCCCCCTCCGTTCAGCGAGCGTTCAACGAAGGACGTGTAGCATCCGGGCCATGAGCAAGACTGCGCTTTCCGCCCTCTTCCTCGCCGCGGCACTGCCGCTGGCCTGCGCCGCTGCGGCGGCAGACTGGCCTCGCGAGGTCACGAGCGATGGCACGACCATCGTCGTCTACGAGCCCCAGTTCGACACGCTCGACGGCGGCACCCTGCTGTCACGCAGTGCCGTATCGGTGCAGGAGAGCGGCAGCACCACACCGGTCTTCGGTGCCATCGAAACGACCGCCACGCTCGACATCGACCGCGACAGCGACACGGCCCGCATCGTCGACATCACCGTCGACCGGGTACGCTTCCCGGGCATGCGCGATGACAGCGACGAGGCGCGCGAACTCGCCGCCTTGCTCGAGCGCGAGATACCGCGCTGGAACCTCGACCTGTCTCTCACCGCGATCCGTACGAACCTCGAGGCACAGGCCTCGACCGACGGACTGCGCAATACGCCGCCGAAGTTCATCTACGCCGACGAACCCGCGATCCTGGTGTCGATCGACGGGGAGCCACGGCTGCGGGCGGTCGGCGACAGCGGCATCGAGCGCGTGGTCAACACGCCCTTTCCGATCGCCTACGATCGCGCGGCCAGGCGCTACTACTTCTACGGCAGCAGCGTGTGGTTCACGACCACCGACCTCCTGAAGGGGCAATGGAAGCCGGTCGCGAACCCGCCCGCCAGGATCGCGCAGCTCTTTACCGACGAGGGCAACGGCAGCGACCCGGCCCAGGCGCCGGAACTCTCCGCCGATCAACTGCGCCGCGCACGGATCATCGTCGCGACCGAACCTGCCGAACTGATTTCGACCGACGGAAAGCCTGCCCTGCAGCCGCTCGTGGGCAGCGAACTGCTGGCGGTGTCAAATACCGACAGCGACCTGTTCTTCGATGTGCCCGGGCAGTCGTGGTACATCGTGGTGTCGGGTCGGTGGTACCGGGCCAGGTCGCTCACGGGCAGCTGGACCTTCGTCGAAGCCGACCGGCTTCCGGCCAGCTTTGCACGGATTCCCGCGAGTTCGCCGCATGGCTCCGTGCTCGCCCAGGTGGCGGGCACCGAGCAGGCCAAGGACGCCGTCATGGACGCGGTCATCCCGCAGGTCGCCGAGGTCGATCGGAACGCGGCGGAGTTCGAGGCGACTTACGACGGCGACGCGCGCTTCGAGCCGATCCCGAACACGAAACTGCACTACGCCGTCAATACCGCCTCGCAGGTGATTCTCGCCGACGGCCGCTACTACGCCGTCGAGCAGGGCGTGTGGTTCATCGCGGACTCCCCGTACGGGCCCTGGCAGGTTTCCGAGACGCGCCCGGTCGGCCTCGAGGCGGTGCCGGCCACGAGTCCCGTCTACAACACGCGCTACGTGTACATCTACGACGTGCGCCCGGACGTGGTCTACGTCGGCTACACGCCGGGCTACCTGTGGGCCTTCCCCTATGGCGGCACGATCGTCTACGGCACGGGCTACTACTACCGGCCGTGGTATGGCCCGACCTATTACTACCCGCGCCCGTGGACCTGGGGCTTCAGCGTGCACTACTCGAACTGGGGCGGCTGGAGCTATGGCATGAGCTGGAATGCCGGCTGGCTGGGGCTGTCGTGGAACTGGGGTGATACCTGGGGCCGCTGGCACCAGGGTTATCGGCCCGGCTACCAGCGCGCGTACTGGAGCGGCTACAACCGCGGCTACTGGAACGGTTACTGGAACGGCGTGCACGGCGGCGGCTGGTTCGGCCCCGGCGGCTATCGCCCACCGCGAGTCAGCCCGAATCGTCCGTACTACGATCGCGACCACCGCCGCGAATATCGCCCCGACGCGCGCCCGGTAATGGCGGCGGGTGGCAACGGCGCCGGCGTACGGCCGACAGCACGCTACTCGCGCAATCTGTATACCCGCCCCGAGAACGTGCGGCTCGGTGCGCAGCGGCCATCACTTCGGGCATGGAACGGCAATGGCAGCCGCCCGGGCGAGGCCACGCGTCCGGGCACGGCACAGCGACCCGCGGTGACCCGCCGGCCTGACGAGGCGCGACGTCCGAATGACGTTCAACAGCCAAACCGCGCACAGCGGCCAGGCCAGCCGCGCCTGCAGCCCTCGCCCCAGGCGCAGCCTGATCGGCCCGCGAACGGCGGCGCGGCGCGTCCGACCCCTCGGCCCTCGAATCGGCCGAATGACGTCTACACGGACGACGAAAACAATGTGTACCGCTGGCGCGGCGACCAGTGGCAGACGCTCGAAGGTCGCGATGCATGGCGCAACGCGCCGCCCTCAGTGGGGGATCGCCCGCGGCAGCCGCGGATCCCATCGACACAGCAGACCCGGCCGCAGCAGCCGCAGGCGCGTCCGCCACAGCCGCAACAGCCAGCGCGACCGGTGATGCAGCCCACGCCGCAGCCG
>DAOQXO010000111.1:0-7048 GCA_035342635.1 Steroidobacteraceae bacterium | reverse complement strand
TGCCGCTGCACGATGGGCTCGGACACGCCGAGCTCGTTGACGCGATTGCGCAGTGTCGTCAGGTTCTGCTGGATCGCATAGTCCTGCCGCTGGCGGATCTGCACCGCAGTGAGCACCGCCTGCACGGCCGGCCCGCTCGCCAGGTTGACCGACTGCACGTCGAGGTCCGGCAGCAGTTCGCGCAACACGTCGCGCGCCTCGCCGGCATCGGTGCCGGGCGCGAGCAGCACCCGCACGCCATTCGGAATTTCGGCGCTGGCCGTGATCTGCACGACGTCGAGGAACGCGAGATTCTTCTCGCCGAGTACGCGCCTGAAGTCCTGCTCGTAGCTCTCGAGCAGCTGGCTCACCGCGCCGTTCACGTCCACCTGGTACAGCAGGTGCAGGCCGCCGCGCAGGTCGAGGCCTAGCGGCATCGGTCGCAGACCCAGGCGCGTGAGCCAGGTCGGCGCGCGCGAGGCGAACGACAGCGCCGTGATGTACTCGTCCTTCAGCTGCTCGTTCACGGCATCACGCGCCTGCAGCTGCATCGGCACGCTGTCGAAGCGGATCATCAGCCGGCCCGAGTCGACGAAGGTCGAGCTGTACTGGATGCTGCGCTCGTCGAGGAAGCCCGCGAGCCGCTGTTCGGCGGCGGCGTCCATCGGCGCACGGTCCTTGCGCACGACCTGCAGCGCGGGGTCCTCGCCGAACACGTTCGGCAACGCGAACAGAATCGCCACGAGCAGCACGCTCGCGACGAGGATGTACTTCCAGCGGGCGAACTCGAGCATCCGGGGTCCTCAGGCGCCCTTGATCGTGCCCTTCGGCACGAGCGAGGTGATCTGGAATTTCTGCACCTTGACGCGCACGC
This sequence comes from Steroidobacteraceae bacterium, assembly GCA_035342635.1. Lineage (GTDB taxonomy): Bacteria > Pseudomonadota > Gammaproteobacteria > Steroidobacterales > Steroidobacteraceae > CADEFQ01. The sequence continues at coordinate 6,195 of DAOQXO010000111.1, read as the reverse complement.
CGTCGGCGATCTCGATGGTGGTGATCGTGTCACCCACCTCTACGACCTTGCCGAGGATGCCGCCGGCGGTCACGACCTCGTCGCCGCTCGCGATGCGCCCGAGCATCGCCTGGTGTTCCTTCGCCTTTTTCTGCTGCGGACGGATCAGCAGGAAATAGAAGATGACGATGAACACGACCATCATCAGCAGCGGCGCGAACGAGCCGCCCGGCGACGCGCCTGCGGCCTGCGCGTAGGCTTCCGGAATCAAAGCGTTCATTTGAGGACCTCTTGCGGGTGCGGGTCGGTAAAGCTTGTCATTATGCCATAGCCGCGGTCACCGACCGACGGGCTTCGATGAAGTCCCGGGCGAAGGCCTCGAAGCCGCCCGCGGCAATGCTGGCGCGGATCCGCCGCATCAGGTCCAGGTAATAGTGGAGGTTGTGGATCGTGTTGAGCCGCGCCCCCAGTATCTCGTTGCAGCGCGCGAGGTGGCGCAGGTAGGCGCGCGAGTAGTTGGCGCAGGTGTAGCAGCCGCAGGCCGGGTCGATCGGCCCGGTATCGAACTGGTGGACGGCATTCCTGATGTTGATGTCGCCGTCGGCCGTGAACAGGCGGCCATTGCGGGCGTGCCGGGTCGGCATGACGCAATCGAACATGTCGACGCCGCGCAGCACGGCCTGCACGATGTCCTCCGGGCGCCCGACTCCCATCAGGTATCGCGGCAGCTCGCGCGGCACCTGCGGCACGAGCCCATCGAGCACGGCGAGGCGCTGCTCCTCCGGCTCGCCGACCGCGAGCCCGCCGATGGCGAGGCCCGGCAACTCGAGCGCCAGCAGCGCATCGAGCGATGCGCGCCTGAGGTCGGCGTGCATGCCGCCCTGCACGATGCCGAACAGCACGCCCGGCGCCTCGTCCGCCCGCGCGTAGTGATCGCGGCAGCGCGCCGCCCAGCGCATCGAGCGCTCCATCGCGATGCGCGCCTCCTCATGCGTCGCCGGGTACGCGGTGCAGTCGTCGAACGCCATCACGATGTCCGAGCACAGCGCGCGCTGCACGTCCATAGAGATCTCGGGCGTCAGCTGCACTTCGCTGCCGTCGACCGGCGAGCGGAACCGCACGCCCTCCTCGCTGATCCTGCGCAGCTGCGCGAGGCTGAACACCTGGAAGCCGCCCGAGTCGGTGAGGATCGGCCGCCGCCAGTGCATGAAGCGGTGCAGGCCGCCATGCGCCGCGACGACCTCGGTGCCCGGGCGCAGCATCAGGTGGAAGGTGTTGCCGAGCACGATGTCCGCGCCGAGCGCCTCGAGTTCCTCGGCGGTCATCGCCTTGACCGTGCCATACGTGCCGACCGGCATGAAGGCCGGTGTCTCGACGACGCCGTGGCGCAGCGTGAGCCGCCCGCGTCGCGCCGCGCCTGCCGTCGCCAGCAGTTCGAATTCGAGCGTCATGCGCGCACGCCGCGCGCCGGCGTCACGAACATCGCGTCGCCATAACTGAAAAACCGGTAGCGCGCCTCGACCGCATGCGCGTAGGCGGCCAGCACATGCTCGCGACCCGCGAACGCGCTGACCATCATCAGCAGCGTGGATTCGGGCAGGTGGAAATTGGTCAGCAGCGCATCGACGACGCGGAAGCGGTAACCCGGATAGATGAAGATGCGGGTCTCGCCGGTGAATGGCGCGAGCGCCCCCTGCGAGGCCGCCGCCTCGAGCGCGCGTGCCACGGTCGTGCCGACGGCGATCACGCGCCGGCCGGCCGCGCGCGCACGCGCGATCGCGTCGCACACCGATTGCGGTACGGTGACGCGCTCGGCGTGCATGCGATGCGCCTCGATCGTCGCCGCGCGCACGGGCTGGAAGGTGCCGGCGCCGACATGCAACGTGAGACAGGCGCGCTGCACGCCGCGTGCATCGAGCGCCGCGAGCAGCGGTTCATCGAAATGCAGGCTCGCGGTCGGGGCCGCGACCGCGCCGCGCTCGCGTGCGAAAACAGACTGGTAGCGCTCGCGATCGGCGGCATCAGCGGGGCGCCCGATGTAGGGTGGCAGCGGCATCTCGCCATGCGCCTCGAAGAACTCGAGCGCCGGTGCCGGCAGTTCGACGAGCCAGAGGTCGTCCTCCCGCCGCAGGACGCGCACCGGCCCGCCGCCCGTCGCGAAGCTCGCGCCGTCGGCAAAGCCCTTGCTGGCGCGCAGTTGCACCCACGCCGTCGTCCCGTCCGCGGGCCGCTCCAGCAGCATCTCCACGCGCCCGCCGGTCGGCTTCACGCCGAACACTCGCGCCGGCATGACGCGCGTGTCGTTGAACACGAGCAGGTCGCCGGGCTCGAGCAGCAGCGGCAGGTCACGCATCCAGCGATCGGCCCACGCACCGGTGGCGCCGTCGAGCGTCAGCAGGCGGCTGGCGGAGCGTCGGGGCAGCGGGGATTGCGCGATCAGCCCGGGCGGCAAGTCGAATCGGAAGTCGTCGGGGCGCACGCGGGCATGTTAGCAGGCGCCCAACTGCCCCGGCGCGCCTACTGGGGCAGCACGGAGTTCAGGGCGACCGACTGCTTCTTGCGCAGCACCGTGATCGGCACGCTCTCTCCCGGCTGGTAGGAGGCGATGATGCGGGTCGCATGCGCGCTGCTCTGCGGCTCGCGTCCACCGATCTCCCGGATCACGTCGCCTTCGCGCAGGCCGAGCGCACCGTCCTTCGGCGCACGCACCACGAGCACACCTTTATCGGCGCCGAAGTACTCGCCGAGCCCCGGGGTGAGGGTGACGAACTCGAGGCCCGAAATCGCATGCATCGCGGGGCTGAACATGAAGTCCCCCGATGGCAAAGGCGTGACGGAGGGCAGCGGCATCGTCAGGGCCCGCGGACCGGCAAACACCCTCCCGCCATAGGCCAGCGGCCGCGGCACGACCGACAGCTCCTGCGCCTTGCCGTCACGCAGCACCCTGATCTTCACCGGTTCCTCGGGCGCGGCCGCGCGCAATGCATCCGTGACCGCGCGCGCGGCGTTCGGCTTACCGGTCATGCTCTCGCCCGCCACCGCCACGATCACGTCGCCCGTGCGCATCCCGGCGCTCGCCGCCGGCCCGCCGGGGCTCACATGCGTGACGCGCGCGCCCTCGCTGCCGCCTTCCGGATCGAGCTGTACGCCGATCACCGGCCGCGCGAAACCCTCGTTGATCAGGTTGCGCAGCAGCGGTCCGCTCATTTCGGCCGACAGCTCGGCGAGATCCTTCGCCGCCGCCTCGAGTCGCTGCCGGGCATCGGCGAGTTTCGCTTCGAGATCAGGATCGCCAGCCGCCCGCGCGGCAGAGCTGCCGGCGAAGGCGATCGACAGGAGCAACGGGATCAGGATGGGACGTGTCATGGGCTTCACTCCGTGTGGGCTCAGTTCAGGGCACCTGCGACGGCCTGCGCGTAGCGCACGCTCGCCAGCGTATTGATCAGACGTGCCCGTTCGCGCGCGAGGCTCGCGGGATCGAACTGCGGATCGCCCGCGAGGCGGCCGTCATTCATGCTGTCGTCGATGAAGGCGATGCGGTCCTCGAGCGCGGCTACGGCCGCGTAGACCCCGACACGCACTACCACCGGCTCGGACGGCGCCGACGCGAGCCAGCGCTCGGCATCCATCGCCTCCGCAGGCGCCGCCTGTGGTTCTGCCAGCAGGTCGGCCGGTCGCCGGGCGCTCTCGGGCCTGGGCGCGGGCGTTTTCGTGCCGACATGCAGCAAGCCGCCGGCCAGCGCCAGCATCAAGCTGGCGAGCGCAATGGCGCCAGCGCGCCGTTCGCGCCGGCGCGCCTGCCCGCGGACCTGTCCGGCACGCCGCTCGAATTCCTCGAACGAGTACGGTGCCGGCAGCGCGCCTTCATGGGCGGCCAGGGTCAGGAGTCGGTGATCGCCTTGCATGTGCCTTCCTCCGCGGCCGCCGGCGCCCCGCCACGCAATTGGGCGTGCGCCCGCGCCAGCCGCGACTTCGAGAAGCTGACGCTGCGCCCGAAGGCGCGCGCGATCTCCTCGTGGGTGAACCCCTCCACCTCGTACATCCACAGTACCGCCCGACTCATCGCCGGCAGTGCATCGAGGGCGCGCTGCAGGTCGAGCAGTTCGCCGACGCTGGCGCCGGGTGCGGCCTCGTGGTCGCCGAGTGCCGCGCCCCAGGCGTCACGCACCCGCTGCCATGGCGAGCGCAGGTGCATCAGGCAGCGCGTCAGCGCAATGCGGCGCACCCAGAAACCGAAAGCGCACTCGCCGCGGAACTCGCCGAGATGCTCGAACATGGCGACGACCGTGTCCTGCATGATGTCGTCCGCGGCGGCGTTCGAAACCATGCGGCGGGCAAACGCCCGCACGACTGGCGCGACCGCCAGGTAGAGCTGCTCGCGCGCCGGGCGCTCGCCGAGCGCTGCGGCCACGATCAGCGCCTGCCCGGGATCGATGCTGCCGAAACCTGCCACATTGCTTTGATGCCCGGGAAACGGAAAAGGTCGCAACCCCGACGCCGATTTCGCGATTTCCGGCCAGCGCCCGGTCGAATTCTGGCCAGCGACCGGCCGTTCTGGCACAGTCTCGCCGCTGTTTCCGGCCGGGATGGCGGAACTGGTAGACGCGCCGGACTCAAAATCCGGTTCTGGCGACAGAGTGTGGGTTCGATTCCCTCTCCCGGCACCAATCAGCCCCGCTGGCCAGGGCGTCGGCGGATGTAGCGCGCAACGGATGCGCGTCGGGCCTGGGCGGCCCGGCGTGCGGCGCACTCCATGCGTCTGCTATCGTTGGCATCAAAGGCCCGACAACGAGGCGGACACCATGAACACCGTGAAGATGACATCGGCGCTGTGCGGCCTCGCCGCCGCGACCCTGCTGCTCGGCGCGTGCGCGACACCGGGCCCGGCCACGAGCTGGGAAGGGCTCGATCTCGTTGCGCAGAAAAAGTTCGACGCCGTCTACCTCAAGCGCGACGCGGACCTGGTGCGCTACACCGAGATCATGCTCGACCCGCTGCAGGTCTCGTTCGACCGCAACTGGGACCCGCGTCCCGGATACACCTCGCTGCAGCGCGCCGACACCGGCCGGATCCAGCGCGCCCTCGCGGACGAGTTCAGGAAAGTGTTCGAGCAGACCCTGACGGCGGACGGCAGATTCCGTCTGGTTACCGAAGCCGGCCCGGCCACGCTGCATATCCAGCCGGCGATCGTGGACCTGTACATCACCGCGCCTGACATGAGCATGCAGACGGCGGGTCGCGTCGTGACCTATACGGTCGATCCGGGACGCATGACGCTCGCTGCGGACTTCCGCGACGGCGCGACCGGTACGCTGCTCGGGCGCGTCGTGGATGAAAAGCAGGGCGTGGACAAGGGCTACCTGCAGGTCACCAATGTCGTCACCAATACCGCCGATGCGCGCCGGGCATTTCAGCAGTGGGCGAACGCGATCCGTGACGGGCTCGATGCCGTGAAGGCCATGGCGCCCGCCAACCGGTGAACTTCTGCAGCCACTGCGGCGCGGCGGTGGCATACCAGGTGCCCCCGGGCGATCACCTGCCGCGCTTCGTCTGCGCCCGGTGCGGCACGATCCACTACCAGAACCCGAAGCTGGTGGTGGGCTGCGTGCCCGAGGATGGCGGACGGATCCTGCTGTGCAAACGCGCGATCGAGCCGCGGCGCGGTTACTGGACCGTGCCCGCGGGCTTCATGGAGAACGACGAAACGCTGCAGCAGGCAGCCGAACGCGAATCGCACGAGGAGGCGCTCGCGCGAGTCGAGATCGGCTCCCTGCTCACGATCGTGCACGTGATGCACGCCCACCAGGTGCACGTGTTCTTCCGCGCGCGCCTTGCCGAGCCGCAGTTCGGCGTCGGTCCGGAAAGCCTGGAATCGAAAATGGTCACCGAGGGCGAGGTGCCGTGGGACGATCTCGCGTTTCCCAGCATCACGTTCACCCTGCAGCGATACTTCGAGGATCGCGGCGCGCGCGTCGAACGACAGCACTTCGCGACGTTCGACTACCGGACACGTTGACCTGCCGTTGACTACGCTGAACGGCCCATAAGTGGCAGAATACCGATCCCGAACCCAGGATCGATCATGGCCTTTGTCGTTACCGAAAACTGCATCAAGTGCAAATACATGGATTGCGTGGAAGTCTGCCCGGTGGACAAAGGCCATGATCGATCCTGGGATCGGGATCGGTATTCTGCCACTTATGGGCCGTTCAGCGT
>DAOQXO010000110.1:0-7077 GCA_035342635.1 Steroidobacteraceae bacterium | reverse complement strand
ACGCGCCCGGTGATGAGCCCGACCGCGAGCCCGAGCGCCAGCGTGATCAGCAGCCGCACCGCCATGAAGCCCCACATTTTCAGCGTGAGCGCGAACGGCTGGCGCGGCATGCGGGGTTCCGTCAATGGCTGCGCGCCGAAAACCGGTAGCCGGCGCCCCGCACGGTCTGGATCAGGTGATCGCAGCCGAACGCCTCGAGCGCCTTGCGCAGGCGGCGGATGTGCACGTCGATCGTGCGCTCCTCGACGTAGACGTTGCCGCCCCAGACACGGTCGAGCAGCTGGGCCCGGGAGTACACGCGTTCCGGATGAGTCATGAAGAACTCGAGCATGCGGTGCTCGGTGGGACCCAGCGGCACGGTGTCCTCGCCCGCCGAGACGCGGTGACCCGCACGATCGAGCACGAGCCCGCCGAACTCGATGCGGTCGTCGCCACCGCCCGGCTCCATGCGGCGGAGCACCGCGTTGATGCGCGCCACGAGCTCGCGCGGCGAAAAAGGCTTGGTCATGTAATCGTCGGCACCACCCTCGAGGCCACTCACCTTGTCGGCCTCCTCGGCGCGCGCCGTGAGCATGATGATCGGCAGTTCGCGCGTGTCCTTGTCGCGCTTCAGGTGCTTCGCCAGTTCGAGGCCGCTCATGTCCGGCAGCATCCAGTCGAGCAGCAGCAGGTCGGGCTGCCGGTCGGCGAGTTGCTGCTTCGCCTCACGGCAATCCTCTGCTTCGCGCACCTCGAAACCCGCGCGCCGCAATCCGTAGGCGATCATCTCGCGAATCGGCCGCTCGTCCTCGACGATCAGTATTTCTCTGGCGGACATGTCCCTGCCACATCGCGCGCCCGGCGCGGCGCGAGAGTATTAGAGCCGGCGATTATTGCAGAACTGTGAATCCGGCAAGTTCTTTTCAAACCAATGGCTTGGCGACGGCGACGTTGTCACGCAGGTAAACGGGCTGCAGCGCGTCCGCCGCTACGCCCTCGCCCGCCGCCAGGCGCGCCGCCGCGAGCCGGACGATCGCGCCGGCATCCGGCAGCACGGCATCATCGATGTAGCCGAGACTCGCGCGCAGGCGCTGCGCGAGTTGCGGGTAGGCCCGAAAACCCCGCCCTGCGCCGACGGCCGCTCCCTCCGGAGCGGCGACGGCATCGGGCGACAGCACGCGTTCAGCGCCCGCGGGCACGGCGAGCCCGTCGCCACCGCGCCGGTAGAGCCCCGTGTACACCTCGTTCATGCGCGCATCGTTGCAGACCAGCACCTTCTCGACCGCGGGATCGCGATCGAACATCGCCTGCGCCACGGCAGCGAGGTTCGACACACCCACCGCGGGCAAGTCCGCGCCCAGGGCCAGCCCTTGCGCAATGCTGACCGCGAGTCGCAATCCGGTGAAGCCGCCCGGGCCGCAGCCGACGGCAATGCCATCGAGATCGGTGAGCCGCAAGGCGTGCGCCGCGAGCAGCGCGTCGATCATCGGCAGGATGCGCTGCGCATGACCGTGCGCGAGTTCGATGGCGTCCAGCACCACCTGCCCGTCGAGCCACAAGGCCACGGAGCACGCCTCGGTCGCCGTATCGAGCGCGAGGATCTTCATGGCGCGCGGTGTCCCGTGAGCCGTCATGCCGCGCGCCGCGCGAGGAAGCGGCTGGCCGCGTCGCGCTCGCGGGTGACCGTGAGCGCCGGCAGGCTGGCGCGCAGCACACGCCCGTAGCCGCGCGAGACGAGCCGCGGATCGCAGATCGCGACCACACCGAAGTCGTCCTCGCTGCGGATCAGCCGCCCGACGCCCTGCTTCAGCGCGAGCGCCGCCTCAGGCAGCTGGTAGTCGCGGAACGGATTGCCGCCGACGGCGTTCAGGTGGGCAATGCGTGCCTTGACGAGCGGATCCTCCGGCGAGGCGAACGGCAGCTTCTCGATGACCACGAGCCGCAACGCCTCGCCCTTGACGTCCACGCCCTCCCAGAAGCTCGCGGTGCCGAGCAGCACCGCATTGCCCTGCGCGCGGAAGTCGCGCAGCAGCTGCTCGCGCGGCGCCGTGCCCTGCACGAGGAGCGGGTATGGCAACGGCCCCTCGGCGCGCGCGGCAATCATCTGCGCGGCGCGGGCCAGCGCGCGATGGCTCGTGAAGAGCAGGAAGGCCCCGCCGCGCGCCGCCTCGATCAGCGGCAGCGCTTCACCGAGCACCGCCGCGAGATAGTCCGGGGCGGATGGATCCGGCATCGCCGGCGGCAGGTAGAGCAGGCCCTGGCGTTCGAAATCGAACGGACTGTCGATCTGCAGCGTCTCGGCATCCGCCATGCCGAGGCGCGAGGCGAAATGGGCGAAGTCCTCGCCCACGGACAGCGTGGCGGACGTGAAGATCCACGCGCAGGGACGCGCGTCGACGATGCCGCGAAAGCGTGGCGCGACGTCGAACGGCAGCATGGACAGGGTGAAGCCGCGGCCGTCGCGCTCGATCGTGCGTGCCGCTTCGTCCTCGCGCGCGTGCGATATGCGCTCGAGGGTTTCGGCGACTCTCGCCGCGCGCGCCGCGCAGTGCGCGAGCGCGGCCTCGTCGCCATGGGCGGCGAGCGCGCTGTGCAGGGTCCCGAGCGAGTCGGCCAGCGTGTCGAGCGCAGCCTCGAGCGACACCGAGGCCTCGTCCCATGCCATGCGCAGGGTCGCACCGTTGCCGGCGCGTGAAGGTAGCGCTGCACGCACCTGCCCGAGCGCCCCGTCCACCGCGGCAAGCGCCTCGCCCGCTGCCGCATCGCCGCCGACGCGCGTGAGCTCCGCGCGGGCGTCGCCGAGCAGGTGTTCAACCTGGCGGCTCGACGCCTCGACGCCGAAGAACTGCGTGACCAGGTCCGGCAGCTGGTGCGCCTCGTCGAGGATCACGGCATCCGCGGTGCCGAGCAGGTCGCCGAAGCCGTCCTCCTTCAACGCGAGGTCCGCGAGCAACAGGTGATGATTGACGATGACGATGTCGGCGTCGTTTGCGGCGCGGCGCGCTGCCACGACGTGGCAACGGGCCCACTCCGCACAACGCTGGCCGAGGCAGTTCTCGCGCGTCGAGGTGATGGCCGCCCGCGTGCTGCCCGCATCGGCGAGCTCGGGGACTTCCGCCAGGTCGCCCGTCTTCGTCACCGCCGCCCAGCGCTCGATGTGCGCGAGGCTCCCGCCCTCGAAACCGGCCAGCGCGCGCTGCGCGGTGGCCGCGAACAGGCGCTGGCGGCACAGGTAGTTCGCGCGTCCTTTGAGCAGCGCCACGCGCGCGGGGCGGCCGATCGCGGCGGCGACCAATGGCAGGTCCTTGCCGAACAGCTGATCCTGCAGGGTGCGCGTGCCGGTCGAGATGATCACGCGCCGGCCCGAAAGCAGCGCCGGCACGAGATAGGCAAAGGTCTTGCCGGTCCCGGTACCGGCCTCCACCAGCAGCGAACGGCAGGCCGCGATGGCCTCGGCGACACGTGTCGCCATGCGCCGCTGCGAACGGCGTGGCGAATAATCGGGCAACGCGCGCGCCAGCGGTCCGCCGGCGCTGAAAACCTCATCGACATCCGTCATGGCCCGGCACGCTAGCGATGCGCATCGCTGCTGTCGAGGTGCATTTCCCCCGCGCGATTCGACATATTGCGGTGCATCATCGAGGCCGGCCGCCCGCAATGCAGCGTCGGCCGCTATACTTTGCGGCTCACCGAACGAGGAGAAAGCATGGCCACAGCGCCGCGCGCACTCACCCCGCTTTCGCAACTCGCGAAACCGGTTGCCGACTGGGTGGCGGATGTCGCCAGCCTCACGAAACCGGACCACATCCACTGGTGTGACGGCTCGGCGGGTGAAATCCGCCGGCTGCGCAACGAACTGGTCGCCTCCGGCGAGCTCCATGCCCTCGAAGAGAAGAGTTTCCCGGGCTGCGACCTGTACCGCTCGCACCCGGGCGACGTGGCGCGGGTCGAGCAAGTCACCTTCATCTGCACGACGAAACGGGACGACGCAGGCCCGAACAATCTGTGGATGTCCCCCGCCGACGCCCACGCCCGCATGCGCGAGCTGTTCAGCGGCTGCATGAAGGGCCGCACGCTCTATGTCGTGCCCTATTGCATGGGTCCGATCGATTCGCCGCTCGCACGCTGCGGCGTCGAGATCACCGACAGCGCGTACGTCGTGCTCAACATGGCGATCATGACGCGCATGGGCCGCCCGGCCCTCGAGCGCATCGCGTCCGGGGAATCCTTCGTGCGCGGCCTGCATTCGATCGGCGAGCTCGACCCGAACCGCCGCTTCATCATGCACTACCCGGAGGAGCTCGCGATCGAAAGCTTCGGCTCCGGCTACGGCGGCAACGCCCTGCTCGGCAAGAAGTGCCATGCGCTGCGCATCGCGAGCTGGCAGGCGCGCGACGAGGGCTGGCTCGCCGAGCACATGCTGATCGTCGGCCTCGAAAACCCGGCCGGCGAACAGCATTACATCGCCGCCGCCTTCCCGTCGGCATGCGGCAAGACCAATCTCGCGATGCTGGTTCCGCCCGACTCGCTCAAGGGCTGGAAGGTCACGACCGTGGGCGACGACATCGCGTGGCTCCATCCCGGGCCTGACGGGCGCCTGTGGGCGATCAATCCCGAGGCGGGCTACTTCGGCGTCGTGCCCGGCACGAACCGGACGACCAACCGCAACGCCTACGACTTGATCCGCCATAACACCCTGTTCACCAATGTCGCGGTCACCGCCGACAACCAGCCGTGGTGGGAAGGCCTCGAGAACGGCACGCCGGTCATCGACTGGCAGGGTCGCCCCTACGATCCGGGCAACGGACCGGCCGCGCATCCGAATTCACGCTTCACGGTCTCGGCCACCCAGAACCCGAGCTATTCACCGCATGCGGAAGACCCCCAGGGCGTGCCGATCTCCGCGATCGTGTTCGGCGGGCGCCGCCGCAGCGTCGCGCCACTCGTCTACGAGGCGCGCGACTTCAACCATGGCGTACTCGTCGGCGCGGGCATGGCCTCGGAGCAGACGGCGGCGGCCGAAGGCAAGGTCGGCCTCGTGCGCCGCGACCCGATGGCGATGAAGCCCTTCTGCGGCTACAACTTCGCCGACTACTGGGCGCACTGGATCAAGGTCGGTGCCGGGCTCGCGAATCCGCCGCGCATCTACCACGTCAACTGGTTCCGGCGCGATGCCAACGGCAAGTTTCTGTGGCCGGGCTACGGCGACAACCTGCGCGTGCTCGCCTGGATGCTCGATCGCTGTGCGGGACGCGGCGGCGCCACCGAGACGCCGATCGGCAACCTGCCGCGTGCGAGCGACCTCGACCTCGCGGGCCTCGATATCGCGCCCGATGCGCTCGCGGCGCTGCTCACGGTCGACCACGACGACTGGCGCAAGGAAGCGGCGGAAATTCGCGCCTACCTGGACGAGTTCGGGGAGCGCCTGCCGGCGGCACTGGCGCGTGAGCTCGACGCGCTGGAGCAGAGACTCGGAGCTTAGCTCCAGACCCTCAGCTTTCCTCGCAGACGTAGCGGATGGTCTGCGGCGATCCGTGCTCCGGCGTCCTGCCGAGGCCGATCATGCCCTCACCCTTCAGCTGCATGCTGTCGCGGCGCACGAAGGCTTCCTCGCCGCTCGAGCCCTGCACGAAGGTGCCGTTGGTGCTCTGGTCGATCAGCACGAACTTGTTGCGGCTGGTCTCGATGCGCGCGTGCAGGCGCGAGATCAGGTTGCCCTTGACGACGAGGTCGTTGTCCTCGGCTCGACCGATCGACGCCTGGGGCCGATGGTCGTCGAGCACGACCTCCTGATCGAAGGTACGCAGGCGCAGTCGCACCGAGCGGCGCGACTCGCGGCCGGCAAGCGCAATCGCCGGCACCATGCTGGTCACGTCCTCGGTCTGCCACAGCACCTCGAACAGTGTGACCTCGCTGCCCTGCCCCTTGAGCGTGGCGACATCGATCTGGCGCACCGAGGCACGCCATTCGGGCGCCAGCAGCTCGACGGTCGTCGCGGTGGTGACGATCTGGCCGGCCTTGGCCTGGCTGGTCATGCGATTGGCGGTATGCACGGTCGCGCCGAACACATCGCGGTTCTCGAGCACTACCGGACCAAAATGGCAGCCGATGCGGATCGCGACCGGGTGGCCGTCGTTCTTCAGGTGGGCGTGCACCGAGATCTGCTGCTGCATCTGCGCCGCGGCGCTCAGCGCCTCGTCGGCCGAGGGGAAGGTCGCCATGACCTCATCGCCCATCGTCTTGATGACGGTGCCGTTGTGCTCTTCGGTGGCCGTGCGCATCACGTCGATGCAGGTCGCGATCGTATCGCGCGCGCGCACATCCCCCAGCTCCTCGAACAGGCGCGTCGAGCCGACGACATCGGCGAACAGAATGGCGAGCTCGATATCCTTGCCCATGGCCTGCTTTGTTATAGGGGCCGCAGGATTATAGCAAGCCCTCGGCCTGACGGGCGGCAGCGATGAACAGCGCCGGGGACGCGCCGGGCGTACGCGCGCCCTCGCTCAGCGTGCGGCGAAACTCGCGGGCGCCCGCCTGGTGCGCATAGAGCCCGAGCGCGTGCCGGGCGATCGTGCCGAGGCTTCCCGCGGCCCGCAGCTCGCGCGCGGCATAAGCGGCCATGCGCTCGGCCATCGCGAGGCGTGTCGGCGGCTGCCATCCATCATCGGGCCAGGCGAGCGCGTGCAGCTCGCCGAGCACATGCGGACGGTGATACGCCTCGCGGCCGAGCATCACGCCGTCACTCCAGGCGAGCTCCGCCGCGGCCGCCGCGGCGGTGCGCAGCCCGCCGTTCAGCACGAGCGGCACGCCGGGCAGCGCAGCGCGCAGCCGGCGCACGATATCGAAGCGCAGCGGCGGCACCTCGCGATTGTCCTTCGGCGACAGGCCGCCGAGCACCGCCTTGCGCGCGTGCACGATCAGCGCATCGGCGCCGGCGGCCCGCACCGCCTGCGCAAACGCGAGCAGCCGCGCGAAATCATCGTCGGTGTACTCCGCACCCGCGGCGGCCATCGCTTCGCGACGACCTGCCTCGACGACCCCGATGCGCAGCTTGACCGTGACCGGCCCCTGCGCCGCGAGCCGCGAGATGAGCAGCGC
>DAOQXO010000109.1:0-7108 GCA_035342635.1 Steroidobacteraceae bacterium | reverse complement strand
GCATGTTTTTGGCGCGCACCATGCCGCCGTAGAACAGCGCGAGTCCGGGCGCCACCATCAGCAGCACCAGGATCGTGGACAACATCATCCAGGTGGTGTCGGCCTTGTCGGGCACGGGCGCCGCGAGCTCCTGGCCGAGCGCGATCAATGGCGCAACGGCGAGCAGCAGGGCGGTGGCGAGTGAGGTTCGTAACTTGCGCATGCGTCGACTCCGTTGGCTTCGGCTGGATTCAGGTTGCGGCGGCGCCGGTCTCGCCGGTGCGAATGCGCACCGCTTCTTCGAGCGGTGCGACGAAAACTTTGCCGTCGCCGACCTTGCCGGTGCGCGCGACATTGGCGATGGCTTCCACGACCGGCTCGACGATGTCCTCGCCGACCGCGATCTCGACGCGCGTCTTCGGCACGACCTCGACGCGGTACCCGGCGCTGCGGTAGTGCTCGAGGTGGCCGCGCTGGCGGCCGTGGCCCATCACTTCGGTCACCGTCAGTCCCTGGACGCCCAGCCGCGCGACGGCGAGCTGCAGTTCGTCGAGCTTGTGGGAGCGTATGAGGGCCGTGATCATCTTCATCGTGTTTCCGGTGCGTTTGGCGAGGAATGCACGCTGACCCCCGTGGCCTGCACGCGTATCCTTGCCGTGTCCGCGCCAGTCGGAGTGCAGTTTTCGTGCCAGTCGCTTCAGGCACGAAAATGCGCCGCTGGCGCGTGTTTGGCCGTCGCCGCTGCACCGTATTGGAGCTGGCCGGCTGGTCCGTGCGTCAATTGAGGGCAAACATGGAACGCATTCCGATCGACGAACTCGCGAGGCGCCTGCTCGAGTCGCTCCCCGCCGGGGTGCGCACGCTGCAGCGCGACCTGGAAACCAATTTCCGCGCCGTGCTGCGCGCCAACCTCGCACGGCTCGATCTCGTCGCGCGCGACGAATTCGATGCGCAGGCGCGCGTGCTCGAGCGCACCCGTGCCCGGCTCGAAGCGCTCGAGGCACAGGTCGCCGCACTGGAGCGTGCGCGCGACTCCGGTGCGAGCGACTGAGGTCACGCAGGTTGCGCGCGTCGCGAGCCGCGCGCAGGTCGGGCTGACCGCGCCCGTCGTCGATGTCGAGGTGCACCTCGGGCCCGGCCTGCCCAATTTCACCATCGTCGGTCTGCCCGCCGCGGCGGTGCGCGAGAGCCGCGAGCGCGTGCGCTCGGCGCTTGCGTGCTGCGGCTTCGAACTGCCGGCCGGTCGCATCACCGTCAACCTGGCGCCGGCCGACCTGCCGAAGGAAGGTGGCCGCTTCGACCTCTCGATCGCGGTCGGCATCCTGATCGCCTCGCGCCAGTTGCGGGTCGCGCAGGCGCTCGGTGGCTGCGAACTCTACGGCGAGCTCGGTCTCGCCGGCGAACTGCGACCCGTGCCGGGTCTGCTGCCCGCGGCGGCGCATGCCGCGGCCGCGGGCCACCAGGTCATCGTGCCGGCGGCCAATGCCTGGGAAGCCGCGATGGCGGCGCCGCAGGTCGCGGGCGCCGCGCACCTTAGCGAGGTCTGTGCCTACCTGGCCGGCGATGCGGCCGCGTGCGCACGCACGGCGCACGCGCGACCCGCGAGTGCCTGCCGCGCGCCGCGCGAGTATCCCGATCTGCGCGACGTGCGCGGCCAGCGCGCCGCCAAGCGCGCGCTGACGATTGCCGCCGCCGGGTCACACAGCCTGTTGCTTGTGGGCCCGCCGGGTAGCGGCAAGACGATGCTCGCCCAGCGTCTGCCGGGCCTGCTGCCACCGCTCGATACCGCCGAGGCCCTCGAAGTCGCGACCATCGCGTCGGTCGGCGGGCGCGGCTTCGACCATGGGAACTGGGGTTGCCGACCATTTCGCAGCCCGCATCACACGGCATCGGCGCATGCGATCGTCGGCGGCGGACCGCGGGCGCGCCCCGGTGAGGTCACCCTGGCGCACCTTGGCGTGCTGTTCCTCGATGAGCTGCCGGAGTTCGACCGCCGCGTCCTCGAGGGCCTGCGCGAACCGCTGGAGAACGGCAGCGTCGCGATCTCGCGCGCGGCGCTCGATGTGCACTATCCGGCGCGCTTCCAGTTCGTTGCAGCGATGAATCCCTGCCCTTGCGGTTACCACGGCGACGAGTCCGGGCGCTGCTGCTGTTCCCCGACCGCGATCGCGAAATACCGCGGTCGCCTGTCCGGGCCGCTGCTCGATCGCCTCGACCTGCGCGTCGAAGTGCCGCGCGTCGCCGATCCCCTATGCGATGGGCCGCCGGCCGACGAAGCGGCGAGCGCCGCGCTGTCCCGGTGCGTCAGTGCCGCGAGGGCGCGCCAGATGGAGCGGGCGGGAAAGTTGAATGCCTGGCTCACCGTGCGCGAGCTTGCCGGGCACTGCGCGCTTGCACCGGCGGGTCATGCACTGCTCGTTGCGAGCAGCCGCACGCTGATGCTCTCGGCACGCAGCCAGCACCGCATTCTGAGGGTCGCGCGCACGATCGCGGATCTCGCCGGCAGCGAGCGCATCGCCACCGCGGAGCTCGCGGAGGCTATCCAGTTGCGGCGGGGTTGGGGGCCGGAAGCGGGCTGATCAGCGCGACTTTTCGATCATGTGATCGACGCCGGCGCGGATCAGTTCGTCCGACAGGTCGAGCCGGCCGCCCTTCGGTGGCATCACGCCGGTCTCGCCGGTGTAACCCTCGATGGCGTGCTTGTACAGGGTGGCCGTGCCCTGTGCGATGCGCGGGGCCCAGAGAGCGCGATCGCCCATGGTCGGGGCGCCGCCGATGCCGGCCTCGTGGCAGGTCATGCAGGCAACCGCGTAGAGCGAGGCGCCATCCTCGGGGATGGCCATGCCCGACCCGGCGCTCGTGCTGGCGGGCGCCACGATCTCGAGCGCCGAATTGTCAGCGCCAGCCACCGCGATGCGCACCGGGGCCGCCACGCGTGCGCTGACCGCATCGACGTAGAGATCTTCCTCCTGCACGTGCTGGCGCTGGGTGGAGTTGCCGATCGCGCGTGACACACCAAAGATCACTATCGCCACAGTGATCAGGATGCCGAGGACCAGGCCGAAGACATTGACGAAGTGCGAGTCCTGCTTGCTCACGATGGGATCCGGGAACTCATCTGCGGGAAAGACGCGGCATTATATACGAGGCGCCCGCCCTGGGGTGCATTGGCGGGCTGCGCTTGCAGTGCGCCGCATCCGCGTGACGGTGGCGGGGCGCGCCTGGCAGGAATACGCCGGTCCGTTACCCCGTACGCTCAGCCGGCTCCCGACGGCGCAACCGTCGCTGCGGCCAGCGACGTTTCGGTATTGACATGGGTGCGCGCTTCCAGCGAACTCAGGAAACGCCAGACGAACAGCAGAGTGATGAGGAACAGGCCGGGGTAGCCGATCGAGGCCATCAGATAGGGCAGTGCCGCGTGGCCCTGCTGTACGAGCGGCAGGTTGAAGCTCAGCAGTCCGAGCGTGATCACGGCGCCGGCAATCCACAGGCCTAGCAACCACAGGCCCGCTTCCCAGCCGGTCAGCCGCCGGCCCCAGCGCGATGGCGTACGCACCGCGAGCGCTCTCGCCTCCTGTGCGCGGCGCGCCGAAGCAGCGGGCTTCGTCAGCCCGAGCGTCAGCAGGTCATAGGCCAGCAGGCACACGCCGACCATGAAGAGCGTGCCGAAGAGCGGCGCCAACAGCTTCGCGAACTGCATTGCCGGTGCGACGTCGCCGCCGAACCAGTCGAGGCCGAGCGTGCGGTAGATGAACACCTGCACGGTGCCGCCGATCGCGAACGCGAAGCCGAGCCCGAGCATGCTCGTGAACACGAGCCAGAATGCGAGCTTGCCAAGCCGCGGGTCGAAGCCCGCCACGCCACGCATGATCGGTACTGCGTAGTACGCGGCGGCGATGCCGAGCATGCCGAACGTGCCGAACAGCGCGAGATGCGCGTGGCTCAACGTTACCCAGGTGCCGTGCGACCAGACGTTGGTCAGCGCGAAGGTCATCGTGAATCCCAGGATGCCGGCGCCGACCTGTTCGAGCACGACCGAGCCAAGCAGGAACGCGAAGGCCGGCATGTTCCGGATCGGCTTGCCGTCCTGGTGGGCGTCGAGATAGATGTGCCAGAAGCAGAAGACCAGCGGCAGCGGTTCGAGCGCGCTGAACAGCGAGCCCCAGAACTGCCAGAACTCCGGTGTGCCGATCCAGAAATAGTGATGCGCGTTGCCGATCAGTCCCGACAGCCAGACGAGCGAGATGCCCCAGAACACCGCATAGCCGACCGACTTGATGTCCGCGCGGAACATCAGCACGAGCAGGAAGCCGACCAGCGAGATGTGGATGACTTCCCAGACGCCCTCGACCCAGTAGTGCACGACGTACCAGCGGAAGTACTCCTGCAGGTCGAGGCGCTCGACGAAGAACATGCCGAAGATCCACACGAGCGTTAGCGCCACCACGCCGATGCCGAGGCCCCAATGGATTTCGTTCCACTGCGAGAGCGGCGGGAAGGTGCGCAGCACGACGTAGCACAGGATCGCGAAGCCGATCAGGATCACGACGTCGGCGATCCGGCCCGCTTCGAGATACTCGAGCCCCTCCTGCAGCAGCGGCTCGCCGCGCCACCAGCCGGCGACTCCGGTCTGCGCGAGTGCCTGTGTGGCGACGTTCCACACCACGATCGCGAGCAGTGCGACGAACAGGAACTTGATCAGCGCGGGTGCCGCCAGTTCGCGCTTCGACAGCAGCGGGCCGACGAACAGTATCGTGCCGATGAATCCGGAGAGGATCCACAGTACTGCAAGGTTGGTGTGCTCGGCGCGGATGACGTTGAAATTCAGCACGCCGGCCAGCAGCGCCGGGTCGACGTGCTGTGCGGCGAGCAGCAGCCCGAAAGCCGTCTGGAAAAAGAACAGCACCAGCATCAGCATGAAGAAGCGCAGGCTGAGGCGCTGCGTCTGGTACTCGATCCGTATCATCGCGCGTTCTCCCCGAGGCTGCGGATATACGCGACGATCGCAGCGATCTGCTCCGCATCGAGTATCTCCGCGTACGACACCATGCTTCCGGCCGTGAAGCCCGCGACGATCTGTGCGTCGGGCGCCCGGATCGATTCGACGAGATAGGCGTCATCCGCCTGCACGATCGAGCCGTCCGCGAGCGGCACATCCGCGCCGTAGATGCCGCCCCAGCCTGGGCCGACGAGGCGTCGCGTGTCGGCCGCATGGCAGGCGACGCAGCCGTAATCGCGCGCGAGGCTTTCGCCCCGCGCTTCCTCGGATGGCGCAGCATCCGCAGCCACGGCGGCGTCCGTGCCCGCGACGGCCGCCGTTTGCGCGGCCGCCACCGGCAATGGCTGGGCGTGCCGGAGACTGAGTCCGTCGACCCGTGGAACCGGCGGCCAGCCCTCGGTGTTCATCGACGATGTGTATTTCAGCCAGGCGATCAGTGCGCGCACCTCCGTGCGCGTCAGCGGCAGATTCGGCATCGTCGAGGCGTGGCTGCTGCGGCGTTCGATGCGCTCGGCGGCGGCGGGATATTTCGCGCGGTACTCATCCAGCGTGGTGACGCCGGCTTCGGCGGCCACTTCCGGATCGGCGAGCTGGACCTGCACCGCGGCGCCGGTCGGCCACGCACCGGCGGATGGCAGGAAGGCTTCGAGCCAGGCCGGGCCGACCTTGTCGTAGAGGCCGGTCAGATCCGGCGCGAAGTAGGCGCCGTTGCCGACGAGCGTGTGGCAGCCCATGCAGTTGAATGCCTGGAATACGCGCTTGCCGGCGATCGCCTCATGGCCCGCATACGCGACGGTCTCCGGCACTGCCTGGCCGCGCGAATCGAGGAAGGATACGACCGACAGCGCGAGGAAGATGATGGCCATCAGGCCGAGCGCCAGCACTGCGCGGCGGCGCTTGCGCCCCTCGACGCAGGGTTCGCCTTCGACGCAGCTCATGGCGCGTCCTCGCGGTCTGCGCTCCGCTCTAGCTCATCGTGCTCGAAGAGCGTGGCCAGGCTGTCGAGGAAAACATGGAAGACATAGACAGCCAGCAGGTATCCGACCACGAAATAACCGATCCACATGCCGCGCGATTCGGGCCAGAAGCCGAAATCGCGCCAGTACGGCCAGGACAACGCCAGGCTCACGCCGCTCGCGAGGATCGCGATGGACAGTCTGATGATGCGCCGCGCGTTCATGCCCTCTCCCGTCGGGCGAAACCGCCGTTTCGGCCCACCCACTGTCATGCGCCACAAACCGCCGCGGGCGCCCGGTGGGCAGCCGCAACGTAAATCAGTATTCTCAAGGTGGATTTATAGTCCTCGTTATCAGTATTGTAAATACCAATTAAAGGACACCGATGCGCCTCGCGGCTTTTACCGACTACGGTCTGCGGGTATTGATGCGGCTCGCGAATGCGCCGGAAGCGTCGTTCACGACCGCCGAGATCGCGACCCAGTTCAGCATTCCCTACAACCACCTGACGAAGGTCGTGCAGGATCTCGTGCGCGGCGGGTATGTGACGACGCGGCGCGGGGCGGGCGGCGGCATACGTCTCGCGCGGCCGGCGGACACGATCACGCTCGGCGATGTCGTGCGCTTTCTCGAGCAGCGTTATGCGGTCGTCGAATGTTTCCGGCGCGACGGGGGCGTCTGCGTGCTGAGGCCGCAGTGCCGGCTGCGTTCACACATTGCCGTGGCGGGCGAGAAATTCCTGCAGTCGCTCGAGGAGACCACGATCGCCGAATGCGCCTATCCCGGACCGCCGCCGACCGCCGCGCGTTCCGCGAAGCCCGTACAGCGGCGCTGAGCGGCGGGAACGGGATCGTGCGCTACGGCATCCAGCCGTGACTGCCGGCGACGGCGCCGAACACCGTGACGAGGCTCAGCACGAGCAGGACGACGTGCACCGTGTGCAGGAACGCGAAGGCTCGCCCGGGATCGCGCTTCACCCAGACGGGGAAGAAGCGGTGCAGGACGAACGGCTCGCCAATGAACAGCAACAGCATGAACAGCGACCACACGATCAGCATCGCATGCATCCACCAGTAGTGCCCGTGGCCGAAGCGCCACCAGAGGCCGAGGCGCTCGGTCATGTAGAAGCCGGTGAGTCCGACGATGACGACCGCGGTACGCGCCTGCCAGATGA
>DAOQXO010000108.1:0-7438 GCA_035342635.1 Steroidobacteraceae bacterium | reverse complement strand
CCGGGTCCGCGGTGTACCCGAAGCGCATATACAGGGTCTGCGGCTCGATTGCGCGGATCTCCCCGCGCACCCGGCCGTCGTCGATCAGCAGCCTGTCCCCCTGCGCGATGCCGGTGTAGACGAGTTCGGTGGTGCGGCCGTCGTCCCAGCGGTAGCGGCTCGTCTGGCGATAGGCGATCGGCCCGTAGTCGGGACACTCGACCTTGATGCGAAACGCGTAGCTTTCCTGCACCGAGCGGTCCGCCGGATCGATGTGGGTGTAGTCGCCCTCCCAGATGCCGACATGCTGGCGCAGCAGGTCCATTGTTGCGTTTGCGCCGCTCATGCCGCGTCAGCCCGGGCCGGCTCGACGCTCTCCTGGCATTTGCCGTGCGGGCAGATCGCTTCCATGAAGTCGGCATCGACACTGAGGCGCTCGACGAGGAAGTCGACGAACGCGCGGACCTTGGGCGATTTGCCCTGGCCGCGCAGGAACACGGCGTTCATGTCGAGGGTCGGGCCTTCCCAGCCTGCGAGCACGCGCACCACGCGGCCCTGGGCGGCGTCCGGCTTCACCATCACGTCCGCACCGAGCATCAGGCCCTCGCCCGAGAGCAGCGCGCCGCGCAGCGCCGCGGGATCGTTGGAGACCAGTACCGGGTCGATGGGGAAGTCGGCCTTGTGCGCGCCATTGCTCAGGCGCCACACATAGTCGTTGCCGCTGTTGCGATGGTAGCTGCTCATCGCGAACGTGCGATGGTGCACCAGCTCATCGGGATGGTGCGGCTCGCCGTGCTGCGCGATGTACGTCGGGTTGGCGTAGACCTGCGTGCGAAACGAAATCAGGCGGCGCGCGACCAGGCTCGGGTCGTTCAGCCTGCCAATGCGCAGCGCGAGGTCGAATTCCTTGTCGATCAGGTCGAGGGATTCGTTCGTGAGCTCCATCTCGACGCGCACTTCCGGATAGCGCAGGTAGAACTCCCCGAGCAGCGGCGCGATCCAGGTGACGCCGAACGAAAAAGGCGCGGTGAGTCGCAGCCAGCCGCGCGGTCCGCTCTGCAACTGGCCGACCGCGCTCTCGGCTTCATCGAGCACGCGCGCGATGTGCTGGCTGTGCTCGAAGTAGACATTGCCGGCCTCGGTGAGGCCGAGCTTGCGGGTGGTCCGGTGCATCAACTGCGTGCCGAGGCGCGCCTCGAGGTCCTGGATCTTGCGGCTGACCGTGGTCTTGGGCAGTCGCAGCGCGCGCGCCGCGCCGATGAAGCTTCCGTGCTCGACCACCTTGACGAAGACCAGGGTGTCGTTGAGATCGCGTGACATGGCATCCTTCCTGAGTTCGATTATCGGCCCACCGACGGGACAATATTTTCCAAAAGTCGGGGCTAATCAAGCCCGTTCGTCGCGCCTATCCTGTCCGTGCAACGCAACCGGAAGTACGGCAATGGATATGGACATTCAACGGCAAACCCACAATCAAGCACTTGCACCGGGCGCTGGGGACCCGCCGGCGAACTATCCCGCCCATGGGAGTGAAAGTGCCACCCGTGGGACAATCCGGGGGGTGCTAGCGGGACACCTGCCATGGACCGGCGCTGCCCTGGTCCTTATCGCGCTCGTCGGCACGACCCTCGTGGCATTCGGGTCGGGTGCGAACCACGATGCGGGCATCGGGCACATGCGGCCGCCCGACGTGAGCGTCGCGACCGTGCTCACGCAGAGCGTGCAGCCCTGGGACGAGTTCACCGGTCGCATCACCGCCGTCGAGAGCGTGGAGCTGCGCGCGCGCGTCAGCGGCTACGTCGAACGCGTCGCCTATGAAGAGGGCCAGTTCGTCCGCAAGGGCGACCTGCTGTTCCTGATCGACCAGCGCAGCTACCGCGCGGAGTACGAGCGGGCGAGGGCCGAGCTGGCGCGCGCGCGCAGCGAGGCAGCGCTCGCGCGCAGCCAGGATGAGCGCACCCGGGCGCTCGTCGCGGCGCGCGCCGCATCGCAGGAGGAATCCGACGAGCGCAGGGCGGCGGCCGACCAGAGTCTCGCGGCGGTCCGGGCGGCCGAGGCGGCACTCGAGCGTGCCCGGCTCGATCTCGAGTTCACCGAGGTGCGCGCGCCGATCGACGGCCGCGCGGGACGCGCGCTGATCACTGCCGGCAACCTTGCGCAGGCCGACAGCACGCTGCTGACGACGGTGGTGTCGGTCGATCCGGTGTACGTGTACTTCGATGCCGACGAGCAGACCTACCTGCGCTACCAGGGACTCGCGCGCAGCGGCGAACGCGCGGCCTCCGGCAATGCCGTGCGTATCGGGCTGGCGACCGAGACGGGCTTCCCGCACGCCGGCACCGTCGATTTCATCGACAACCAGGTCGACGCGGGCACCGGCACGATACGAGTGCGCGCACTGGTGCCGAATCCCGGTCTGCTGCTGACGCCCGGGCTCTTCGCGCGCGTGCAGTTGCAGGGCGGCGAGGAGCGCGCCGCGCTGCTGATCGACGACAGGGCGGTGCTGACCGACCAGGACCGCAAGTACGTGTACGTGCTCGGGCCCGGCAACGCCGCGGTGCGCAAGGACGTCACACTCGGGCGGACGTCGGGTGACCTGCGGGTCGTCACGGCGGGTCTCGAGGCCGGCGACACGATCATCGTGAACGGCGTGCAGAAGGTGTTCTTCGAAGGCATGCCGGTGTCGCCGCAGCTCGTCGCGATGGGCGAGTCGTCCTCGGGCGCGGTGCGCGTCGCCGCGGGCTCGAACTGAGGGCGCGCGATGGACTTCTCCAGGTTCTTCATCGACCGGCCGATTTTCGCGGCCGTGCTGTCGATCGTGATCTTCGCTGCCGGGCTGATCGCACTGCCGGGACTGCCGGTGTCCGAGTATCCCGACGTGGTGCCGCCGACCGTGATCGTGCGCGCCGTCTACCCGGGCGCGAACCCGAAGGTCATCGCCGAGACCGTCGCGACGCCGCTCGAGGAGGCGATCAACGGCGTCGAGGACATGATGTACGTGAAATCGGTCGCGGGCAGCGACGGCGTGCTGCTCACGACCGTGACCTTCCGTCCCGGCACCGACCCGGACGATGCGCAGGTGGCGGTGCAGAACCGCGTGAGCCAGGCGCTTGCGCGCCTGCCCGAGGACGTGCGCCGCCAGGGCGTCGTGACGCAGAAGCAGTCGCCGACCCTCACGATGGTGGTGCACCTCACCTCGCCCGATCGGACCTACGACTCTCTCTACCTGCGCAACTACGCGACGCTCAAGGTGAGGGACGAACTCGCGCGCCTGCCGGGCGTCGGCAATGCGCAGATGTGGGGTTCGGGCGACTATGCGATGCGCATCTGGCTCGACCCGGACAAGGTTGCCGCGCGCGGCCTGACCGCCGACGACGTGGTGCGCGCGGTGCGCGAGCAGAACGTGCAGGTCTCGGCCGGTCAGCTCGGCGCGGAGCCCGCCCCGAACGGCAGCGACTTCCTCGTGTCGATCAACGCGCAGGGCCGCCTGCAGACCGAGGAGGAGTTCGGTCGCATCGTCGTGAAAAGCGGCGCGGACGGCGAACTCGTGCGTCTCGCCGATGTCGCGCGCCTCGAGCTCGGCGCCGGCGACTACACGCTGCGCTCGCAGCTCGACAATCAGGATGCCGTCGCGATCGGCATTTTCGAGGCGCCGGGTGCCAATGCGATCGCGGTATCCGATGCCGTGCGCGCGCGCATGGCGGACCTTGCGAAGCGCTTCCCGCCGGGCGTGGCCTACAGCGTCGTCTACGACCCCACCGTGTTCGTGCGCGACTCGATCAAGGCGGTCATCGCCACGCTGCTCGAGGCGGTGGTGCTGGTCGTGCTCGTCGTGATCCTCTTCCTGCAGACCTGGCGCGCCTCGATCATTCCGCTGATCAGTGTGCCGGTGTCGATCGTGGGCACGTTCGCCGCGCTGCACCTGCTCGGCTTTTCGGTGAATACCCTGACGCTCTTCGGCCTCGTGCTCGCCATCGGCATCGTCGTCGATGACGCGATCGTCGTGGTCGAGAACGTCGAGCGCAACATCGCGGAAGGCAAGACCCCGCTCGCCGCGGCCCACCAGGCGATGCGCGAAGTGTCGGGCCCGATCATCGCGATCGCGCTCGTGCTGTGCGCGGTATTCGTGCCGATGTCGTTCCTGGAAGGTGTCACCGGCCAGTTCTATCGCCAGTTCGCCGTCACGATCGCGATCTCCACCGTGATCTCGGCGGTGAACTCGCTGACGCTCTCGCCCGCGCTCGCGGCGAAGCTGCTGCGCGCGCACGATGCGCCGAAAGATGCGCCCACCCGGCTGATCGACCGCCTGCTCGGCGGCGTGTTCCGGCCGTTCAACCGCTTCTTCGGGACGAGTGCCGCCCGCTACCAGGCCGCGGTGGCGCACAGCCTGCATCGGCGCGGCGCGGTCTTCGCGGTCTACGCCGTGCTGCTCGTCGCCGCCTGGGGAATGCTGCAGGCGGTGCCCGGCGGCTTCATCCCGACGCAGGACAAGCTGTACCTGATGGGTGGCGTCAAGCTCCCCGAAGGCGCCTCGATCGAGCGCACCGACGCCGTCATCCGCCGCATGAGCGAGATCGCGCTCGGGACCGAGGGGGTCGCGAGCGCAGTGGCCTTCCCGGGACTGAACGCGCTGCAGTTCACCAACACGCCCAACACCGGCGTCGTGTTCTTCGGCCTCGAGCCCTTCGGTGAACGCACGCGCAGCGCGGCCGAGATCAATGCCGAGATCAACGCGAAGATCGCCGGCATCCAGGAAGCGTTCGCTTTCTCGCTGATGCCGCCGCCGATCCTCGGCATCGGCGCGGGCTCCGGCTACTCGCTGTTCATCCAGGATCGCGCCGGGCTCGGTTACGGCGCGCTGCAGGAGGCGGTGTCGCGATTCTCCGGCGCCGTGGCGCGGACGCCCGGCATGGGCTTCCCGATCAGCACCTACCAGGCGAACGTGCCGCAGCTCGATGCGCAGGTCGATCGCGTGAAGGCGAAAGCGCAGGGCGTGCCGCTGACCGAACTGTTCGACACCATGCAGACCTATCTCGGTTCGACCTATGTCAACGACTTCAACCGCTTCGGGCGTACCTGGCAGGTGATTGCGCAGGCCGATGCGTCGTTCCGCGACGAACCGTCCGATATCGCCAGGCTGCGCACGCGCAACCTCGCCGGTGAGATGGTGCCGATAGGCAGTGTCGTCACGCTGGGCGAGACCTACGGCCCCGATCCCGTGATGCGCTACAACGGCTACCCGGCCGCCGACCTGCTGGGCGAGGCCGACCCGCGCCTCATGTCTTCGAACGAGGCGATGGCCGCCATCGCGCAGATCGCGCCGCAAGTGCTCCCCGAGGGCATGACGATGGAGTGGACCGACCTCAGCTACCAGCAGGCGACGCAAGGCAACGCTGCGCTGGTCGTGTTCCCGCTCGCGGTGCTGCTCGTATTCCTGGTGCTGGCGGCGCTCTACGAGAGCTGGACGCTGCCGCTCGCCGTGATCCTGATCGTGCCGATGACGTTGCTCGCGGCCCTCACCGGCGTGTGGCTCACCGGCGGCGACAACAATGTCTTCGTGCAGGTGGGCCTCGTCGTGCTGATGGGACTCGCGTGCAAGAACGCGATCCTGATCGTCGAGTTCGCGCGCGAGCTGGAGCTCGCGGGCCGCGGCGTCGTCGAGGCGGCGCTCGAAGCCTGCCGGCTGCGGCTGCGGCCGATCGTGATGACCTCGATCGCATTCATCGCCGGCACGGTGCCGCTCGTGCTCGCGCACGGCGCCGGCAGCGAGGTGCGCACCGTGACGGGAATCACCGTATTCGCGGGCATGCTCGGCGTAACGCTGTTCGGCCTCTTCCTCACGCCCGTGTTCTACGTGGCGCTGCGCCGGCTCGCTGCGCCGCGACTGGAGCTGGCTCATGCGTAGACACCGATTGATGCTGGTGCTGACGATGGCGATGGCGCTCACCGGCTGCGCCGTGGGACCAGACTACGTGCGCCCGGATCTGCCCGTGCCGGGGAGTTTTACCGTCGCGCCGGCTGCCGCACCGGACAGTGCGGGTGAAGTGGTGCTCGCGCCCGCCGTGGACCCTGAATTCTGGCGCGGGCTCGGCGATCCGCTGCTCTCGCAGCTGGTCGACGCCGCGCTCGAGTCGAACCACGACCTGCGCATCGCACTCGCGAACTACGATCGCGCCAACGCGCTGCTGCGCGGCGCGCGCTTCGACCGTTACCCGACCGTGACGGCGGGCGGCTCGGCAGCCAGCGAGCGCGCGACTGCCGACGCGGCGCCGGGTGCCTCGCGTGAGGAGCGGGACCTCGACCGCTACGGTGCCGACAT
Source organism: Steroidobacteraceae bacterium (assembly GCA_035342635.1). GTDB lineage: Bacteria > Pseudomonadota > Gammaproteobacteria > Steroidobacterales > Steroidobacteraceae > CADEFQ01. The sequence continues at coordinate 1,140 of DAOQXO010000108.1, read as the reverse complement.
CCGCGCCGGCTGGGAACTCGACCTCTTCGGGCGGGTGCGTCGCTCGGTCGAGGCGCAGCGGGCCGAACGCGACGCGGCCGCCAGCGACCTCGCCGCCCTGCAGATCGTCATCGTGGGCGAGGTCGCGCGCAGCTACATGGAACTGCGCGGGCTGCAAGAGCGGCTGCGCGTCGCCCGCGCGAATGCAGTGAATCAGCGCGACACACTCGAACTCGTCGAGGCACGCGTCGGCGCGGGTCGCGACACCGACTTCGACCGCTCACGCGCCCGCGCGCAGCTCGAAACGACTCTCGCGCGCGTGCCGGCGCTCGAATCGGCGGTGGCGGTCACCCTGCACCGGCTCGCCGTGCTCACCGGCCGGCCTCCCGCGGCGCTCACCGCGCAGCTCGCGAGCGCCGCGCCGCTGCCGGCACTGCCCGCGTCCGTCGATGCGGGCACGCCCGGCGAACTGCTGCGTCGCCGGCCCGACGTCATCGCGGCGGAGGCTCGCCTGCACGCCGCGACCGCGCGCGTCGGCATCGCCACGGCCGACCTGTTCCCGCGCTTCACGCTCGCCGGACTGATCGGCACGCAGGCCATCGACACGGACGCGCTCTTCGAGCGCGATTCCGAGGTGCGATTCGCCGCGCTGGGCGTGGACTGGTCGTTCCTCGATGTCGGGCGCGTGCGCGCACGCATCGCGGCGGCCGACGCCGACGCCGCGGCGGCACTCGCGGGCTACGAGCAAGCCGTGCTGCTCGCGCTCGAAGACACGGAGAACGCACTGGTGCGTCTCGCCAAGGCGCGCCTCGAGGACCGGCATCTCGAGAGCGCCGCGCTCGACAGCGCGACGGCGGCGCGGCTCGCGCGGCTGCGCTTCGAGGCGGGCGCGGTGGACCTGCTCGATGTGCTCGATGCCGAGCGCACGCAACTGCTGGCGCAGGATGCGTTCGCCGACGCGCGCACGCGCAGCGCCACCGCTGCGGTGGGGCTCTACCGCGCGCTCGCCGGCGGCTACGGCAGATAGCCCGGGCCGCCCGGCGGGTTTGCCCGGCCCGCGCGGGGCCCTATAGAATCAGGTTCCCGCGCGGGTGTAGTTCAATGGTAGAACTGCAGCTTCCCAAGCTGCTAACGTGGGTTCGATTCCCATCACCCGCTCCA
>DAOQXO010000107.1:0-7642 GCA_035342635.1 Steroidobacteraceae bacterium | reverse complement strand
TTCGGGATCGGGAACGGAATGCCCTCGCCCGCGCCGGTGACGCCGTTGCCGTTCGCGGCGAGGTTCGCGGTGGTCGCGATGCGCTTCGTCGCATCGTAGATGCGCTGGGGGACCGCCGCCGTGCGATGGGTCGGGTAGACCGGCATCTTGTAGGTGGACGAGTACTGCTGCAGCAGCTTCTTCTGCCCCTCGGTCAGGCGGGACGCGTACTGCGACATGTTGGCCGGCGTGATCGTGAACAGCGGCCGTTCGCTCGCGAAGGGATCGGGACGGCGATCGCCGATCCGGTAGTTGGGCACGCCGGCCTTCGCGGGAGTGTCGAGACCGCCCTCCCATGCCGGGATCGTGCCGTCGGCGTTGCCCTGCTTCTCGCCGCCGAGCGGCGTGAGATCAGCGCCGAGCCGCGCGGCCTCCTCGGCGGTCACCGCAGCCCAGGCTGGTGCCGCGCCAATGCCGGCGGCCATGACAGCGACCAGCCACAAGTGCTCTCTCATGCCACCCTCCTAGTGCGCGGCGCACGTTCAGAACGAGACCTTGATCGTGGCCGACAGGTAGTCGCGATCATTGAGCTCGTTCCAGCGGCCCGCGCCTCCGAACTTCGTCCATGCGAAATCGAGTTCCCACATCGCGCGCAGGTTTGCGGCGACGCCCAGCGTGAGCCCGTAGCGCCCCTCCTGGAAGTTGCCGCCGGGCCCCGGCGAAATGCCGCTCACATCGTGTTGGAACGCGAGCCGGGGCAGGACGTTCCATGGACCGACGAGACCCGGGTACTCCAGCCGGCCGGCGAGACGATAGCCCCATGCCGTGTCGTCCGCGAACTTGTCCAGTGGTTCGACTTCGTTGAAGTGGCGGCCGGCAAGTTCCGCGTTGCCGCTGACCGAGGTGGCCGGACCGTTGTAGCGCAGGCCGCGGCCGTTCGGCCCGCCGGTGAGTTTGTCTTCGAGGTCGAAGATGTGGGTGACGCCCACTTCGCCGACGATCACGAGCTGCGAGGCGCGCAGCACATTGGCGAAGGACTTGGTCGCGGTCACCTGGAACTGGCCGACGTCGTGCGTCCCCCAGCCCCGGATCTCCGTATTCAGCGGATAGGCGCCGAGCTGTCCGCAGCGGCTCAGAGTGGCTCCGGCGCCGGGCAGGCAGGCGCTCGGGAACGGCGTGCCGGGCGGCTGCGTGGCCGCAAAGGCCGCCTGCTCGAACGGCGTGAGTGCCGCGAACAGCAGCTCGACGTCGTCGTACTGCAGCGGCTGGTCCATCCTGTAGGTCACTTCGCCCTGCAGCGCGACGCCGGTGCGCTGCAGCTGCGTGTTGAACGACAGGCCGATCAGCTGGATGTCCTCGGGATACTCGGTGAAATAGCCGGCGGTGCGCGCGTACTCGTGCGTACCGATGTTGGTGGCCTGCGCAGTGACATTGCCGCCGACGAGGTGGGTGTTGGCGCCGATCGTGGCGTACTGGGTCGCCGTCGCGAGCGACAGGTTGCCGCCCGCCGCCGCGGCGCGCTGCACGGCGACCTGCGCGGCGGTCGCGATCGCCGCCTGCACCGGCAGGCCCGCCGCGAGTCCCTGCGCGGCTGCGCCGACCGCGGTAATGCCGCCGATCGAGTTGCCGATGCCCGCCTGGGTGCCGGTGCGGCCGGAGATCACCGGCACGCGACTGTGGTAATTGATGAAGTACAGGCCGAACTCGGTGCCGTTGTTGAAGTTCGGCAGGTAGAGCTTGAGGTTCAAGCCGAACTGGCCCTGGTCGTCGGGCTCGCGGGTCGCGAGGCGCGGCACCTGCTGGAAATCGGCGATCAGCGGGCCTCCCAGCGCCGAGAAGTCGACACCCTGGTCGGAGAACGCGCCGAAGCCGAGCAGCACGGTGCGCCCGCCGGTGACCGCGATGTCGTTGGTGCTGAAGTAGGACCCCACCGGCTCGGGAATCGTCTCGTCCCAGTCGGCGATGTAGACCGCCTGACCGCTCAGGTATTCGTTGAACTGCAGCGACAGCAGCGCCATCTCCTGCGGCAGGAAGCCTTCGCGCAGTTCGGCGCCGGGAACGCGCAGCGCCGCGACGTCGAAGTGATTGATGATGTTGATGCCGCCCTGGATATAGGTGCTCTCGCCCCAGCTCGCGACCTGGCGGCCGAGGCGGAACTCGCCCTGCATGGCTCCTTCGCCGAACTTCCAGTAGCCGAGGGCGTCGAGCAGGCGCTCGTAGCTGCCGACGAGACCCTCGGCCGCGCGCGACAGCGGCGTGCGCGCGGTGTTGCCGTCCATGACGTCGAAGTCGTACAGCGCCGCACCGCGCACGAACAGCCCGACGTCCTGGTAGTCGACGCCGATCTCCGAGACGATCTTCGCCGCGCGGCTGAACAGGCCATGGCCGTAGTTCAGGTCGCCGTCATCGCCGTTGGCGGAGCGCCCGCAGCCGCCGTTGGCGCTCGCGATCAGCCGGCAGTCGCGATCCTCGATGCGCCAGGCCTGGCCGTAGCTGAGCGTGGTGTCCCAGCTGCCGCGCAGCGTGCCGGATTCGTTCTGGAACTCGAATGCCAGTGCCGCGGGCGCGGCGACGGCGAATGAAACTGCCGCCGCCAGCAGCCGGCCGCGGGCTCCGCTGGTGCTGTCCATGTCGCTCCCCACGCTGCCGTCAGCATGCGAACGGTTGATAGGGTGTCACGCGTGGAACCTCGCGCGTACCGTCGATAAACATAGCACGCACCTCACGCATGCACCACTTGCAGGATGCTGTGACGGATCTGCTCGGACAGCACGAACTCCGCGTCCTGCGCGACGCGCTCCAGGACCTCGTCGAACGCGAGCAGGCCGCCGTTGTCGACGCGGATCACGCCGCGCTCGCGCAGGCGGTCGAGGAAATCGCCGAACAGGTTGCGGTCGAAGAACTCCGGCGAGTTGAAGCCATGCAGCATCGTCATGCGCTGCGCCATCAGCTGGCAGCGCTCCGCGAGCGCGGCCTGGGTGATGCGGCCACTCCCCGCGCTGATCAGCACGCCGATCGCGAGGTAGTAGCGCTCGACCGTCTGGATCGTTGCCTGGGCGAGGAACGAGAGCTGCACGGCTTCGGGCGTCGTCGATGGCGCCCTTCGCCAGCCGCCGCCGTCTGCGGTCGCGGTGATGAGCCCGCGGGCCGCGAGCGCCGCGAGCAGCGCATCGGTGACGGCCCCCACCTCCTCTTCGGGCCAGCGGATGAACAGCTCCGCGGCGATGTACGGATAGATGCGCCAGACGAGCCGGTGGATGTCCTCGGTGCGCATGATCGAATTGCCGACGAAGGCGCAGGCGATCAGCGACGGCATCGCGAACAGGTGCAGCACGTTGTTGCGGTACCACGCCGACAGCACCGCGCTCTCGTCGCTCATGCGCACGATGTCGCCGAGCTTGTGGGGTTGCAGCGTGACCATCTTCATCGCCTCGCCGTAGGCGAGGATCGCCTCAGGCGATTCATCGGTCACGGTGACGCGCGGGTCGTAGGGCACGGCCCGCAGCAGCGCGAGATACAGTTCGACCTGGCGCAGCAGGTCGTCGCGCAGCATTGCCTGGTGCGGCGTGGCGAGCAGGATCAGCGCGAGCAGGTTGACCGGAGTGACCGCGGCCGCCGAGTTGATGTTGCGCATCAGCTGGCCGGCAACCTCGTCGACGGCGTGCGAGATCCACGGCGCGCGCGCCTCGTGCTCGAAACCCTGCGCGCGCCAGTCCGGCGCGATCCGCGCGAGCACGGCGTCGAGCGCGATCGGCTCGCCGAGATTGACATACACGCGACCGAACTTCTCGCGCAGCACGCGCAGCGCCTTCAGCATGCCGAGGACGCTCTCCTTTTCCTTCGGCTTGCCCGACAGCTCGCTGACATAGGTCGCGGCCTCGACCACCCGCTCGTAGCCGAAGTACACGGGCACGAACACGATCGGCCGCACCGGCTCGCGCAGGTAGCTGCGTATGGTCATCGCGAGCATGCCGGTCTTCGGCCGCAGCAGCCGCCCGGTGCGCGAGCGACCGCCTTCGATGAAGAATTCGATCGAGTGCCCGCGCGCCATGATCGTCGCGAGATACTTCATGAACACGACCGTGTAGAGCGCGTTGCCCCTGAAGCTGCGGCGGATGAAGAACGCCCCGCCCTTCCTGAGGAAACGCCCGACCACCGGCATGTTGAGGTTGATGCCCGCCGCGATGTGCGGAATCGCGTAGCCCTGCACGTAGATCGCGTAGGACAGCAGCAGGTAGTCCATGTGGCTGCGGTGGCAGGACACGTACACGATCTCGTTGCCCTCGGCCACCTGCCGGAGCGTCTCGATGTGGCCGAAGGTCACGCCGTCGTAGAGCCGGGTCCACAGGCGACGCAGCAGCGCCTCCATGACCGTGACGAAGCGGTGCGAATAGTTCGCCGCGATCTCCTCGGCGTATTTCTGCGCGGTCTCGAGCGCCTCGCGCCGGGTCACCTGCCGCTCGCGCATCTCGAGTGCGGCGGCCGCGCGCACCGCCCGCGTGCGCAGCACCGTCGTGACGATCGTGCGCCGATGCGACAGGTCGGGCCCGATGCGCGCCGCACGCTGGCGGCGAAACTGCGCGCGCGCGACGCGCGCGATGCGCCGCGCCTGCAGGTTGGGGTCGCGGTCGCCCTCGGTGAGCAGGCTGCGCAGCGATACCGGCTCGCCGAACTCGACCATCGTCGCGCGGCCATTGAAGACCACGGTCAGCGCCTTGCGCAGGCGGGTGGCGAGCGCCCAGTCCTCGGAAAGCAGCATGCGCAGCCAGGAGTCTTCCTTCTGCGGCGCACGGCCCCAGTACACCGCGGTCGGCACGAGATCGACGTCGAACGCGGGATTGCGCTGCAGGACCTCGAGCATCTCGCGCAACACGGCGGGCGGGCGCCGGTCGACGCGCGCACTCCAGAAATTCAGCGGCCGCGAAAGATAGAACCAGGAACGAAAACGCCTGAGTTCGCCGCTGCCGAGGCGCGCACCCGGCCGCGGCAGGCCGCCGCGCGCGCACACGTTCTGCAGTACCGCGAGGTCGGTCGAGCTGGCGCGCTCGAGCAGGTAGCACACCGGTGCGGGCTGCGCGGTCAGCCGGGCAGCGATGTCCTCCGGTCTGACAGTCGCCCTGACCCAGAGCGACAGCAGGCGCCTCAGCAGCCATTCCATGGGGTATCAGCCGCCGCGTGTCATTGCAGGTCGCGCGGCAGGTCGAGACCGATCAGGAAATGCTCGAAGTAGAAGCGGATCATCCGCAGGTGGGAGTGCAGCTGGTGGTCGCTGTCCACGATATGCAGCGTGGCGCGATACTCGCGCGCGAGGCGCAGGCTGTCCTCGATGGGCACGACGTCGTCGCGCCAGCCGTGCACGACCGTGAACGGGCAGTCGATCGAGCGCTCGCGCAGCGGCGGCAACTCGTCGAAATAGATGGCCGGCGCCATCAGGAACACCCCGCGCGCGTGCAGGGTCGGCGCCGCAACCAGCGATACATAGCCGCCGAGGCTCGAGCCGACCAGCACGAGGTCGCCCTGTACATCCTTGCAGGAATCGACGAGGTGGGTGACGCGCGCCTTGGGCGAATCGATGCCCCGATAGTCGACCGCCAGCACTTCATAGCCCTCGCCGCGGGCGGTTTCGGTGAGCGCAATGATCTTGCGACTGTGCGGGGAAGAGTCCTTCCCGTGTGAAAACACGACTGTACGGCGCATCCAAAGCATTGTAACCCCTTATCAGCGCTTCCAGAGCCAGGCGTCAAGTGCGGATTTGCGATCCCCGCGCGCGACGGCAAGCACGCGATTGCCACGCAGCTCGCGGCCCTCGGCGCGCAGCAGCCGGGCCTGCTCGCGTTGCAGGCGCGAACCCGGCGCAAACAGAATGCGACCGCCCGCGCCGACCACCCGGTGCCAGGGCAGGCGCAGCTGCGAGGGCGCGGCCTTGAGCGCGACGGCGACCCAGCGCGCGCGCCGCGGCAGTCCCGCCTGGCGCGCGACTTCGCCATAGCTCAGTGTCGCGCCGCGCGGAATCGCGCGCACGACGCGCCATACGCTCGCCATGGCCTGCTGCCGCTCATCCATAATGCCCGCCTCGCATGCCGCAATTGTAGGGGCTCGTGGACCGCTGGGAATTCTGGATCGACCGCGGCGGCACTTTCACCGATGTGATCGGCCGCTCGCCCGAAGGCCGCCTGCACGTGCGCAAGGTGCTCTCGCAACCCGTCGGCGATCTCGACCCGGGCCTCGCCGCGGCCGGGGCGATCCTCGCAGCGGACCGCCGCGGCGCGGCGCGGCGGCCGGCGGCGCGCATCTCGGCGTTCAGGATCGGCACGACCGTTGCGACCAATGCCCTGCTCGAGCGCCGCGGCGAGCCCGTGGTGCTCGTCACGACGCGCGGCTTTCGCGATGCGCTGCGCATCGGCTACCAGCACCGCCCCGACGTATTCGCGCGGCAGATCGTGTTGCCCGCGCCGCTATATGCCGAAGTCATCGAGGCCGGCGAGCGCATCGGTGCGCACGGCGAGTTGATCGAGCCGCTCGACGCCGCGGCCCTCGCCGCCGAACTCGCGGCGGCGAGGGCGCGCGGGCGCCGTTCGGTCGCCATCGTGTTCATGCACGGCTACCGCTATCCGCAGCACGAGGCGCAGGCGGCGGACATCGCGCGCGCCGCGGGCTTCGAGACGGTGACCGCGTCGCATGCCGCCTCGCCGCTCGTGCGCTTCGTCGCCCGCGGCGACACCACCGTGTTCGACGCCTATCTCGCCCCGCCACTCGAGGAATATGTCGGGCGTGTCGCCGCCGCGGCGCGTCGGCTCGACCCGGACGCGCAGCTGCTGCTGATGCAGAGCTCGGGCGGCCTCGTCGACGCGCAGCGGGTGCGCGCGGCGGCGAGCGTGCTGTCGGGACCGGCCGGCGGCCTCACCGGCATGGCCCGGATCGGCGAGCGCCTCGCGCTCGATGCGCTGATCGGCTTCGACATGGGCGGCACCTCGACCGATGTGTCGATCTACGCCGGCCGGCTCGCGCAGCGCTTCGAGCACGAGATCGCCGGCACGCGCCTGCAGGCGCCGATGCTCGACATCCACACGATCGCCGCGGGCGGCGGCTCGGTGCTCGGCTTCGCCGACGGTCGCATGCAGGTGGGCCCCGCCTCCGCGGGCTCGCATCCGGGCCCGGCCTGCTACGGTCGCGGCGGGCCGCTCACGGTGACCGATCTGCAGGTCGCGCTCGGGCGCCTGCAGCCGGCCTTCCTGCCCGCCGTGTTCGGCCCGGGCGGCGACGCGCCCATCGATCCGGCCATCGTGCTGACCACGTTGCACCGACAGGCTCAGGCGATCAATGCCGCGCAGGGCCGGGACGTGCCCGATGAGGACATCGCCGCCGCGTGGCTCGAGGTCGCCGTCGAATCAATGGCGAACGCCGTGCGGCAGGTGTGCGCCGCCCAGGGCGAGGATCCGTCGCGCTTTGCGCTCTTCTGCTTCGGCGGCGCCGCGCCCCAGCATGCCTGCGCGGTGGCGGCGGCCTGCGACATGCGGCGCGTGGTCATTCATCCGCTCGCGAGCGTGCTTGCCGCCTTCGGCATCGGGGTCGCCGACTGGCTCGAGACCCGGCGGCGCAGCCTGCGCATGGAGCTCGATGCCGCAGGTCTCGCGGCGGCGCGCGCCGAACTCGAGACTCTGGC
>DAOQXO010000106.1:0-7914 GCA_035342635.1 Steroidobacteraceae bacterium | reverse complement strand
ATCTGGCGCGCTACGGCGCACCGCCGCCGGCGCTGTTTCTCACCCACACCCATCTGGACCACGTGGCGGGCATGGAGCGCCTGTTCGTGCACGAGTATTTCGACCCGGAGCGCCGCGGCCGCTGCCGGCTGTACCTGCCGGCAGCGCTGGTGCCCTGGGTACAGCACCGCATTGCCGACTATCCCGGCGTGCTGGCCGAGGGCGGAGCCAACTACTGGGATGCGTTCCGGGTGATTCCGCTCTCGCGCGGTTTCTGGCACGAGGGGCTGTGGTTCGACGTGTTTCCGGCGCGCCACCATGCTCCCGACACGGCCTTCGGGCTGGCGCTGGCGGGCAGCTTCGTCTACACCGGGGACACCCGTCCGATCGGTGAGCGGCTGGCGGCGCTGGGCGAGGGCAGCGAGGTCATCGCGCACGACTGCGGGCTGGTGGGAAATCCCTCGCACAGCGGCATCGACGATCTGGAGCGCGAGTACCCGGCGTCGCTCCTGGCGCGACTGCGGCTCTATCACTACGGGTCGGCGCAGGACGGCGAGGCGCTGCGCGCGCGCGGCTATCGCGTGCTGGCGCCGGGCGAGGATCTGGCGCTGGCCGAGCCGTTGGCGCTGCGCGTCTGAGGCGCGGGCCGAAAAGGCGGCGGCCCCGCCAGCCTGACCTCGGCACCCGAATCGACCGATACCGTTGCTTCCTTCCGGACCTGGCGGGGTTTTCGATCTATCGTCGCGAGGGGACCGACGGGGCCACCATGGATGCATCGCGCGGCAGCCGTGCCTTCTGGCGTGGGGCTGCCGATCGTGCCGGCAATGAAGTTGGCGGAGAGAGCGGGATTCGAACCCGCGAAGCGGGGTTTAGCCGCTTACACACTTTCCAGGCGTGCTCCTTCAACCACTCGGACATCTCTCCGCATCCTGCGCCCCGCCGCGTCCTGGTCGGGTGCAACGGGCCGCGCAGAATACCCGTATGGGCTGGCTGCGACAAGAACAAGGGGCTGCAGGAGCGCACCCTGGGCGTGATTGGGGTGGCAACAAGGGATGACTGCGCACAGGGTGCGTTCCTACTGTCAAGTCCACGACGGCGACCTTCTCGCCTCGATTGCTTCTACCGCGCAGGCCCCAAGCGCGGCACAATCGCGGCTTCGCCAGCGGATGCTCCGATGTCCTATCAGGTCCTTGCGCGCAAATGGCGCCCGCGACGCTTTTCCGAGCTGGTCGGGCAGGAACACGTCGTGCGTGCGCTGGCGCATGCGCTCGATGGTGGTCGCATCCACCACGCCTTCCTGTTCACCGGCACGCGCGGCGTCGGCAAGACGACGATCGCGCGCATCTTCGCCAAGTCGCTGAATTGCGCGAACGGACCGACCTCACAGCCCTGCGGTGAGTGCGGGGCCTGCGCCGAGGTCGATGCGGGGCGTTTCGTCGACCTGCTCGAGATCGACGCGGCCAGCAACACCGGCATCGACAATGTGCGCGAGCTGATCGACAACGCGCAGTACTCGCCTACCCGCGGGCGCTACAAGGTGTACCTGATCGACGAGGTGCACATGCTGTCGAAGGCGGCGTTCAATGCGCTGCTGAAGACGCTCGAGGAGCCGCCGCCGCACGTCAAGTTCCTGCTCGCGACGACGGATCCGCAGAAATTGCCGGTGACCGTGCTCTCGCGCTGCATCAAGTTCAACCTGAAGCGCCTGACACCCGAGCAGATCATCGGCCAGATGCGCCACATTCTCGACGCCGAGGGCATCGCCTTCGAGGATGAGGCGGTCAACGTGCTCGCGCGTGCTGCCGACGGCTCGCTGCGTGATGGTTTGTCGCTGCTCGATCAGGCGATCGCGCATGGTGGCGGCGAGCTGCGCGCGCTCGAGGTGCACGCCATGCTCGGCACGGTCGAGCGCGCGCGCGTGTGCGTGCTGCTCGAGGCGTTGGTTGCCCACGACGCGGCGGCGCTGCTCAAGGAGATCGAACGCATCGCCGGCTTCTCGCCCGATTTCGCCCAGGTGCTCGACGAACTGGCCGGCCTGCTGCACGCGATCCAGTTGCGCCAGCTCGTCGAGACCGCCGTGGCCGACGACCCGGCCATCGCCGTGTTGGCGGCAGGCATCGATGCACGCGAAATCCAGCTCTACTACCAGATCGCGATCAACGCGCGGCGTGACCTCGCTCTTGCACCGACCGCACGCACCGGCTTCGAGATGGCGATGCTGCGCATGCTCGCGTTCGCGCCGGCCACAACGGGGGGTGGTGCGGTCGCGGCACCGACGCCCACGCGGCCTGCGACCGCGCCGGCACGTCCGGCAGCGGGCGCCAGGCCCGATGTGAACCATACGCCGGCGGCTGGGCGTGAACAGCCACCGGCGCGCTCGATCGCGCCGGAAGCGACAGCTACCGGAGCGCTGGCGATCGACGACTGGGCAGCGTTGATCGCGCGTACGGACCTGCGTGGCCCGGTGGGGCAACTCGCCCAGCAAGCGGTCCTGCTCGGTACCGAGGGTTCCTTGCTGCGTCTTGGTCTGGCCGCGATCCATGAGCACCTTGCCGCGCCGAGAATGGTTGCTCAGCTCGAGGAGAAGCTCGGCGAGACGCTGGCGCGCCCCGTCAAGGTGCGTTTCGAGATGGTTGCTGCCGTCGTCGACAGCCCGGCCGACCAGCGCGCACGTGCGCAGGCTTCGCGCCGGCGCGAGGCACATGAAGCCCTGCAGGGTGATCCCGCCGTGCAGTCCCTCATCGATACGTTCAGCGGCCGGCTCATTCCCGATTCGGTGCGCCCACAGGAGGACACGCCATGAAAGGTCCGCTCGCCGGCCTGATGCAACAGGCTCAGCGCATGCAGGAATCGATGCAGCGCGCGCAGGAGGAGATCGCCCGGCTCGAAGTCACCGGCCAGGCCGGTGGTGGCCTCGTCAGCGTGGTCATGAGTGGTCGCCACGAGGTGCGCCGCGTGACGATCGACCGCCAGCTGTTCGCCGACGACCCGGAAATGGCCGAAGACCTCGTTGCCGCCGCCTTCAACGATGCGGTCAACCGCATCGCCGCGGAATCGCAGGAGCGCATGAGTGGCATGACTGCCGGCTTGAATCTGCCGCCCGGGTTCAAGATGCCGTTTTGATATTCGATTGAGGTGCGGCGGCGAGGCCTTCGCGGACGGCCCCGTCACGCACCGCATTGCGGCAGGGCCGTGTGCCACGGTGCCGCTGCCTGCCCAGTTCATGCTCCCACCCTGCCGCGGCCACAGCGCTCCCTTCGTCAGTCGGACTCATTTCTCCAAGCCTCCCCTTCATGTCGTCATCCCCGCTTCTCGCCGAATTGATCGAAGCACTGCGCTGCCTGCCGGGAGTCGGCAACAAGACGGCGCAACGCATGGCCTTCCATTTGCTGGAGCGCGACCGGCCGGGGGCGAAACGACTGGCGGAGCGGCTGGTGCAGGCCAGCGAACGCATCGGCAACTGCCGGCGCTGCCGCAGTTTCAGCGAACAGGAAGTCTGTGCGGTCTGCGCGAATACGACGCGCGACATGCACCTGTTGTGTGTCGTCGAATCGCCGGTCGACCAGCTGGCGATCGAGCAGGCCACAGGCTATCGCGGCCATTACTTCGTGCTGCTCGGACGGCTCTCGCCGCTGGACGGACTGGGGCCAAAGGAACTCGGCCTCGACCTGCTCGCTGCACGACTCGCCGAGGGTGAAGTGCAGGAACTCATCATCGCCACCAACCCGACCGTCGAAGGCGAAGCGACCGCGCACATGCTCGGCCAGCTCGCCCGCGCCGCGAATGTGCGCGCGACGCGGCTCGCGCATGGCGTGCCGCTCGGCGGCGAGCTCGAATTCATCGACCGCGGCACGCTGGCGCATGCCTTCGGCGGTCGCCAGACCATCGCCTGAGGAGGGCCGACATGAGCGAGACCATCTTCGACAAGATCATCCGACGCGAGATTCCCGCCGACATCGTCCACGAAGACGGGGAAATCCTCGCCTTCCGCGACATCGCCGCGCAGGCGCCGACGCATGTGCTGTTCATCCCGCGCCGGCAGATCCCGACGCTGAACGACCTCGAGGAAGGCGACGCCCCGCTGGTCGGCAAGCTCGTGCTGGCCGCGACGCGCTACGCGAAGGCACAGGGATTTTCCGAGGACGGCTACCGGCTGGTCATCAACTGCAACCGCCACGGCGGGCAGAGTGTCTACCACCTGCACCTGCACCTGCTGGCCGGTCGACAGATGACGTGGCCACCGGGTTGAGGCGCATCCTGCCCCACGCGCAGGAGCCCGTTCACGGGCGATGTTTTTCGTGGTGCCCGTAGGCGAGAGCATCGCCCCTGACGATGGACCCCGATCAAGGCTTCGGTTGTGGCTGCGGACGTGGTTTGACGATGACTACCGGCGGTGGACCCCACCAGCCGTGACCCCAGTACGGCCCCCAGCCCGGACCCCAGAATGGATCGGGACCCCAGTAACGCTGTTCGACAACGACCGGGCGCTTCGGCCACAGATGGATCGCGTCGGCGGCGACATGCGCATAGGTGTATTCGTATTCGCCGACCTTGCCGCGCTCGCTGCCGGTGACGGTTCCGGTGACGGTCAGCTCGCGACCGCGCACGAACACTTCCGGATCGTAGAAACCGGCGCGGCAGGCGATGAAGCGGCCTTCGCTGCGATCGCGTGGACGCGGGCGCGATTGCGAGTCGAGTTCGCGGCCGAGCACTTCGAAACAGGTCGAGTCGGCGCGCGGTTCGACCCGGATGATCACGCCGCCCCAGCGCACGCGCTCGCCGGTGCGGCCGCTGGCGACGCTCTGCGCCGGCGTGACAGCGGTGAATTCGCCGGCGATCGGTTGCGGCGTCGTGGCGCAGGCGCCAAGAAGCAGGGCCAGCGGCAACGGGAGCAGGGACTTGTACATGGTGCTTCTCCGCGAGACTTCGGTTCTCATGGACGCGGCGGAGCCACGTTCCGTCGCTGATGTTCGTCCTTTCGAGGCGTGCGCGGCAAGCGCAATTGCTTCACTGCGTCGACGAACGCAAGCACCCGTTCAGCCGGCGGTTCGACATGCGCGTAGCGCAGTTCGATGAAATCGTCGACCAGGCGGGCCGCGGCATCGACATGTGCGGCGACGAGACGCGCGCGGTAATCAAGCGGGCCCTCGGCGGCAAGATCGGTGATGCCGGCGCGCGCGGCTTTCGAGCGCAGGGTTTTCCAGGCCTCGTCGAGCGGGTCGCTGACACGGCGGCGTCCGGAACGGATTACCCACAGGGTGGCGCCAGCCAGCACCAGGCCGACCAGCGTGGCCAGTGCAAGGACAAGATCCCTGCGACTGGCCTTGTCGATGCCGAACGGCGTCAGCAAGCTCTGCTGACGCATCGCGTTGAACTGCACGATCGTCTGCGTCCACAGACGATTGACGACGTCGAGGTGGTTGCGCAGGTTGCGCCACCATTCGCCGGCCGTGGCTCCGCCCGAGCCACCGCCGGTGCCGCGCTGCACGCGATCCGGACTGACCGCGGCGGTTGGATCGACGCGCACCCAGCCGCGCCTGTGCAGCCAGATTTCGGCCCAGGCATGTGCGTCGGAATTGCGTACGAGCAGATAATTGCCGAGCGTGTTGTGCCACCCGCCTTGATAACCGATGACGACGCGGGCGGGGATGCCGGCGGCGCGCATGAGATACACGAAGGCGGAGCTGTAGTGCTCGCAAAAGCCAGCCTTGGTCGAGAACAGGAAATCATCGACCGTATCGCGACCGAGCAGCGGTGCCGACAAGGTGTAGGTGAACTCGTCGCGGAACAGTTCGAGCGACTTGCGCATGACGGCCACATCGTCGGCGCCTTCGGCACGCCAACGCGCGGCCAGTTCGTGCGTGCGCGGATTGAAGTCGGCTGGCAGGCGCAGGGCGCGACGGCGCTCGAAGTCGGTCAACGACGAGGCCAGGCGATAGCGGGTCGCCGATTCCACCCGGTAGTGTCGCGGTGGCGGCCCGCGCATCGGGCTGACCAGGCTGCGGTCGCTGGTCATGCGCACGCCGTCGGGGCCGGCCAGCGGCACGTCGAGCGCGACCAGCCACGGCCGGTCGGTCGGCTCCAGGGAGATTTCGTGAGCGACCGGCGTACCCTCGATATCGACGGTTTCGGTGCTCACGCGCCCCCAGGCACCATCGCGCGTCCAGGCATGCCCGTCGAAATCCCACAGCACGATCGCGCGGAAATAGCGCTCGGCCGGCGCCGGCACTGCGCCGTCGAAAGTGACGCGCAAGGCCGGGCTGTCGTCGATGAGCAGGTCGGTCATCGAGCCAGGCGCCATGCGGTCGCTCAAGCCCGTACGGGCCTCGGCATCGAAGCCCGGTGCGCCCCACAGTGGCGTGGCCAGGCGCGGGATGAACAGGAAAGAGGCCGCGGCCAGCGGCAGGCCAAGCATGGCGATCAGGGTGCCTGCACGCAGGCGCTCGCGCCACGGATGCGCGGGATCGGTCGGTGCCGGTTCGAGCGCGTTGAGCGAGGCGAGCAGCACGACCACGACCACGCACAACAGGGCGGTGAACGCGAGCGTCTGTGTGAACAGCAGCGCGCTCATGAGCACGAAGGCGGAAAAGCCGAGAACGGCGCGCGCGTCACGCAAGCGGTCGGTTTCGAGCAGTTTGAGCGTCAACAGGCCACAGCCGAGGGCGCTGCCCGCGTCACGGCCGAAGATGTTGCCGTATTGCAGGACTACGGCAGCGACCAGCACGAATACCAGCGGCACGCGCAGCCAGGCCGGCACGATGCCGGCACCACGACGTCGTCCGTACCAACGCAGGGGCACGATGGTGACGAATGCCAGACCGAGCCACACCGGCAGGTGCCCGAGGTGCGCGGCCACGGCAGCCAGCGCGGAAAGGCTGGTGAAGTCGAACTGGCGCTCAGTCAGACGCATGCGGCAACAATGCGAGGGCGCGCAGGCAGGCCGTGCAATGGTGTGTGCCGAGACCAGGGCCGATGGTCTGCTGCGGTGTCAGGAGCGCATAGCTGCGCCCGGCCGACTCAGCCGCCAGCACCCAGGCGGCGAGGCGGCGGATGCGTGCCTCGGTATCGGTGAGAGGCACGGCGTCGTAATCGAACACGAGACTGCGGTCGACCAGGTGCTCATCCTCGCGCACGCGCAGCGTGTCGCCGCGGGCCGAGGCCTTCCAGGCGATCCGGCGCGGTGGGTCGCCGGCGCGGTAGTCGCGCAGGCCGGCGTACTCGTCGCCGCCCCTGGTTGCCTGCTGACCATGGCCGCCATCACCTTCCGGGAAGGCCGGCGTCGGCTGTTCGATGGCCGGATAGACCAGCACGCGCACATCGGGGTGCAGCCAGCTCCAGATCGTGAACAAGCCGAGCGGCTGCGTCGTCCACAGGCGGATGCGCCCGACCGCGAGCCAGCCGCGCTGCCCGGTTGGCACCGTCAGGCCGACGGCGGACACGGAGCCGGCGGACAGGGCGAACGCGGTTTCGGCCGTTTCGCGGCGCAGGCGCAGGTGTGGTCGGATGCGCGTGCCGGTGTCGAAACGCAGGTGCAATTCGACGCTGGCGTCGGCATGGCATTCCCCGGCGCTGACGCCGATCAGCTGCAGACCGGCGAGCGTGCGGAAGCCGACGAACAGGCTCATCCAGGCCGCGGCGGCGAGCACGCAGGTCAACAGCAGGGCAGGGTTGTTCGAATAATTGAGTGCGCCGACCAGCATGACCATGAGCAGGGTCGCAAAGGCGATGCCGAACCTGCTCGGCAGCACGTAGATGCGCCCGCGGTGCAGGGTGATCGGAACGGCCTCGGCGGCACGCAGGCGCGTCAATGCCGGCAGACGGCGTTCGGCCACAGCCAGCAGCCGCTGGCGCAGCGAAATGCGTGCCGCGGTGGTGTTCATCCGACCGGCGTGGCTTCGAGCACGGCCACTGCGAGTTCGTCACGGCCGCGGCGTG
>DAOQXO010000105.1:0-8012 GCA_035342635.1 Steroidobacteraceae bacterium | reverse complement strand
GAGCCGGGGGTCTATTCGAGCGGTCTGCCGGCGGTCCCGGCCGGCGAGTGGCGGCGTGCCGTGGCGCGCCTGCACCGGCTCGATCGCATGGCCGGACGGCTGGCAGCGCTCGAGAGGCAGCTGGACAAGGATCAACATGACTGACCCCGTGTTCCTGGACATCGACGGCATCCTGCGGAAGCTCCCGCATCGCTACCCGTTCCTGCTGGTCGATCGCGTCCTCGAGTGCGAGCCCGGCAAATCGATCCGCGCGCTGAAGAACGTTACCTACAACGAGCCGTTCTTTCCCGGCCACTTCCCGCACCGCCCGGTCATGCCGGGCGTGATCATGCTCGAGGCGCTCGCGCAGGCCGCGGGCATCCTTGCTTTTGTCACGGCCGACTTCATTCCGGACGAGAACAGGCTCTTCTATTTTGCCGGCATCGACGAGGCGCGCTTCCGCCGGCCGGTCGAGCCGGGCGACCAGCTCGTGCTGACCGCGCAGTTCGAGCGCGCGTTCAAGGGCATCTGGCGCTTCTCCACGAGGGGAATGATCGATGGCGGGGAGGTCTGCTCGGCCACGATAATGATTGCACCCGAAGCGAAGAAAGCAGCGAAGTCATGATCGATTCGCGAGCACTGATCTCGCCGCAGGCGAAGCTCGCACCGGACGTGGTCGTGGGGCCGTTCGCGGTGATCGGCCCGGGCGTCGAGATCGGCCCGGGCTGCACCGTGGGCGCGCACGCCATGATCGAACGCGACACGCGCCTCGGTGCGCGCAACCACGTGCATCAGTTCGCGTCGCTCGGCAGCGCCCCGCAGGACAAGAGCTACAAGGGCGAGCCGACCCGGCTCGAGATCGGCGACGACAACGTGTTCCGCGAGTTCTGCACGGTGAATCGCGGCACGAGCAAGGACCAGGGCGTCACGCGCATAGGCAGCGGCAATCTGTTCATGTCCTATTCGCACGTCGCGCACGACTGCGTCGTCGGCGACAAGGTGGTGCTCGCGAACCTCGCGACGCTCGGCGGTCACGTGCAGGTTGGCGACTGGGTGATCATGGCGGGCTTCTCCGGCGTGCACCAGTTCTGCCGCATCGGCGCGCACGCGTTCATCGCGAACAACGCGGCGGTCACGCGCGACGTGCCGCCGTACGTGATGGCCGTCGGCCAGCCGGCCGTGCCGCACTCGGTCAATTCCGAGGGACTCAAGCGGCGCGGCTTCTCGCCGGTGCAGATCCGCAATATCAGGAATGCGTTTCGCACCCTCTACAGGGAGGACCGCAAGCTCGAGGACGCCGTGGGCGCATTGCGCGCGGTGGCCAGGGAGCAGCCCGAGATCGCGGCCTTCGTCACCTTCATCGACGCGGCGACCCGCAGCCTCGTCCGCTGACCAACCGCATGGCATTGCGCGTCGGAATCGTGGCCGGCGAGGCCTCGGGCGACACGCTCGGTGCCGCGTTCATCACCGCGCTGCGCGAGCGCGATCCCGGGGTGCAGGTCTTCGGCGTCGCGGGTCCGAAGATGATTGCCGCGGGCTGCGAGGCGTGGGAATCGTCCGAGTCGCTCGCCGTCATGGGCGTCACCGAGGTACTGCGGCACCTGCCGCGGCTGTGGCGGCTGCGCCGGCGCCTCGCGCAGCGGTTCCTCGCCGCGCCCCCCGATGTATTCGTCGGTATCGATGCGCCGGAGTTCAACCTCGGGCTCGAACGGCGCCTGAAGGGCGCGATGCCCACCGTGCAGTACGTGAGCCCGCAGGTGTGGGCATGGCGGCAGGGTCGCGTGCGCGGCATCGGCCGATCCTGCGATCTCGTGCTGTGCCTGCTGCCGTTCGAGACACGCTTCTATGCGGAGCACGACGTGCGCGCCGTGTTTGTCGGCCACCCGCTTGCGGATCGCATTCCACTCGCCGTCGATCGCGATGCCGCACGCGCAGCCCTGGGCGTTGCGCGCGAGGCGACCGTGGTCGCGGTGCTGCCGGGCAGTCGGGTCGGGGAAGTCACCCGCCTCGGAGCCGATTTCGCTGCGGCCTGCGCGATGCTCGCGCGGCAGCGGCCCGACACCCTGTTCCTCGCGCCGATGGCGAATGCCGCGGTCCGCGAGCTGTTCGATGCGCAGTGGCGCGAGCACGCCCCCGGAATCTGCGCCAGGCTCTTGGATGGTCAGGCAGACGGGGCCATCATTGCTGCTGACGTCGTGCTCGTGGCGTCCGGGACCGCGACGCTCGAGACGACCTTGTGCAAGCGGCCGATGGTCGTGGCGTACCGGCTGGGGGCCATCACGGCGCTGCTGCTGCGTACCCTGGGGCTCGTGAAGGTGGCGCATTTCTCCCAACCCAATCTGCTCGCCGGGGAGGAACTCGTACCGGAGTTCTTCCAGGAGGCCGTGACGCCGGCGGCGCTCGCGGGCGCGCTCGCCGCGCTGCTCGACGACCCCGCGCGGGCGGCGCTGCTCGCGCGCCGCTTCCTCGCGATCCACGAGTCGCTGCGTGTCGACGGCGCGCGCCGCGCTGCCGACGCCGTACTGGAGCTCGTGCGTCGGTGAGCGAGCGAGTGCGCATCGCGGGCGTCGATGAAGCCGGGCGCGGCCCGCTGGCAGGACCGGTGGTCGCAGCCGCCGTGATCCTCGATCCGCTCCGGGCGGTGCATGGCCTTGCCGATTCGAAGAAGCTCGAACCGGCCGAACGCGAGCGGATCGCGACCCGCATCCGCGCCCGCTCGCTCGCGTGGGCGGTCGCGTGGGCCGATCCATGCGAGATCGACCAGCTGAATATCCTGGAAGCCACGCTTCTTGCGATGCGCCGCGCGCTGCTCGGCCTGCCGGTGCGCCCGACCGGCGTACTCGTCGACGGCAACCGCCTGCCACGCCTCGAAGACCTCGGACTCGCAGCCGCCGCGCGCGCGGTGGTGCGCGGCGACCAGTCGGAACCCGCGATCAGCGCCGCGTCCATCCTTGCCAAGACCTGGCGCGACGCGCTGATGTGCCGCCTGAACGAGCGCTATCCGGGCTTCGGCCTCGACGGCCACAAGGGCTATCCGACTCCCTCGCATTTCGCGGCGCTGCAGCGAAGTGGGCCGTCGCCGATCCATCGGCTCTCCTTCGCCCCCTGCCAGGCAGGTCGCGCGTGAGCGCCGTCGCCGCCGGCGCGCCTTTCGTGCACCTGCGGGTGCACACCGAGTACTCGCTCGTCGACAGCGTGGTGCGCGTGCCCGCGCTCGTCACGGCGGCCGCCGCGGCCGGCATGCCCGCCGTGGCCGTGACCGACGAGTGCAACCTGTTCGCGATGGTGAAGTTCTATCGCGCGGCGCTGGCGGCGGGCGTGAAGCCCGTGGTCGGCGCCGACCTGCTGGTGCGCGAGAGTGCCGAGCGTGCCCAGCCGGCGCGGCTCACGCTGCTGTGCCAGAACGCGCGCGGCTACGGCAACATCACACGCCTCGTGAGCCGCGCCTATCGCGAGGGACGTCGCCAGGGCGTGCCGCTGCTCGAGCGTGAGTGGCTCGATCGCGACGCCTGCGACGGGCTGATCGCCCTCTCGGGCGCCACCCAGGGCGACATCGGCCGTGCGTTTGCCGCCGGTCGCGAGGCCGAGGCCGCGCTGTGCCTCGACCAATGGCTCGCGCTGTTCGGTGATCGCTTCTACATCGAGCTGCAGCGTGTCGGGCGCACCGACGAAGAGGCTTACATCGCGGCCGCCGCGGCGCTGGCCGCGCGCCGTGGCGTGCCGGTGGTCGCCACCAACGACGTTCGTTTCCTGTCACCGGACGATTTCGAGTCGCACGAGGCACGGGTCTGCATCCAGGACGGCACGCTGCTCACCGATCCGGGGCGCGCCCGTCGCTACACGCCGCAGCAATCGCTGCGCTCGCCCGCCGAGATGGCGCGCGTGTTCCAGGACATACCGGAGGCGCTGGCGAACAGCGTCGAGATCGCACGTCGCTGCAGCCTGCCGCTGAAGCTCGGCGAGGCCCGCCTGCCCGAGTATCCGGTGCCGGCGGGGCAGACCGTCGCCGGGCACCTGCGGGAGGAATCGGCGCGCGGCCTCGAGGGGCATCTGGCGCTGCGGGGGTCCGATCCGGAGGAGGCCGGTCGCTATCGCGCGCGGCTCGCGACCGAGCTCGACGTGATCTGCCAGATGGGATTCGCCGGCTACTTCCTGATCGTCGCCGACTTCATCCGCTGGGCGCGCGGCCATGGTGTTCCGGTGGGGCCGGGCCGCGGCTCCGGCGCCGGCTCGGTCGTCGCCTGGGCGCTCGGCATCACCGACATCGATCCGCTGCGCTACGACCTGCTGTTCGAACGCTTCCTGAATCCCGAACGCGTGTCGATGCCCGACTTCGACGTCGACTTCTGCATGGACGGTCGCGACCGCGTGATCGACTACGTCGCCGAGAAGTACGGCCGCGAGCGCGTCTCGCAGATCATCACCTACGGCACGATGGCGGCGAAGGCCGTCGTGCGCGACGTCGGGCGCGTGCTCGGCATGAGCTATGGGCACGTCGACCGGATCGCCAAGCTGATCCCGTTCGAGCTGGGCATCACGCTCGAGGATGCGTTGAAGAAGGAGCCGGAACTGCGGCGGCTCTATGAGAGCGACGAGGAGATCACCAACCTGATAGACCTCGCGCGCTCGCTCGAGGGGCTGACGCGCAGCGCCGGCACGCACGCGGGCGGCGTGGTGATCGCGCCGTCGGTGCTGACGGATTTCGCGCCGCTCTACTGCGAGGAAGGCTCGCAGAGCGTCGTCACGCAGTTCGACAAGGACGACGTCGAGGCGGCCGGCCTCGTGAAGTTCGACTTCCTCGGCCTGCGCACGCTCACGATCATCGATCGCGCGATCACCACCATCAACGCGCTGCGCGCGTCCGCGGGCGAGCCGCCGATCGCGATCGCCGACCTGCCGATGGACGACGCGCCGACCTTCGCGCTGCTGAAGTCGTGCCGCACGACCGCCGTCTTCCAGCTCGAGTCGCGCGGCATGAAGGACCTGATCCGCCGCCTGCAGCCCGACCGCTTCGAGGACATCATTGCGCTCGTCGCACTGTTTCGCCCCGGACCGCTGCAATCGGGAATGGTCGACGACTTCATCGCGCGCAAGCACAGCCCAGAGGGCACGACGATCGACTACCTGCATCCGGAGCTGCAGCCGGTGCTCGCGCCGACCTACGGGGTGATCCTGTACCAGGAACAGGTGATGCAGATCGCGCAGGTGCTGGCCGGCTACACGCTCGGGGGCGCCGACCTGCTGCGTCGGGCGATGGGCAAGAAGAAGCCCGAGGAGATGGCCCAGCAGCGCTCGGTATTCGTCGAGGGCGCGACCGCCCGCGGCGTCAATGCCTCCCAGGCCGCGCACATCTTCGACCTGATGGAGAAATTCGCGGGTTACGGCTTCAACAAATCGCACTCCGCCGCCTATGCACTGCTGTCCTACCAGACGGCGTGGCTCAAAGCGCATTATGCGGCGGCCTTCATGGCCGCGGTGCTGTCGGCGGACATGGACCATACCGACAAGGTGGTCACGCTGATCGACGAGTGCGCCCAGATCGGGATCGATATCCTCGCGCCACACGTCAACCACTCGATGCATGCCTTCACCGTCGCCGGCGAGCGCGCGATCCGCTACGGGCTCGGTGCGATCAAGGGTGTCGGCGAGGGCGCGGTCGAGGCGCTGATCAGCGAGCGCGAGGCGCACGGTCCGTTCGCGAGCCTCGAGGACCTGTGCCGGCGCCTCGACCTCACGCGGATCAACCGCCGCGCGCTCGAGGCGCTGGTACGCTCGGGCAGCCTCGACGGGCTTGGCGCCAACCGCGCGACGATGCTGGGCCGGATCGATGCCGCGGTACAGCTCGGCGAGCAGGAGGCGCGCGCCAGGGAGGTGGGCCAGGCCGATTTCTTCGGCCTGGACGCGGCGGCGAACGCCGATCCCGTGGTGCAGTCGGTGCCGGAGCAGCCCGAGAGCAGCGAGTCGGTGCGCCTCGCCGGCGAGCGTGAAACGCTGGGCCTGTATCTCACCGGACATCCGATCGACCGCTTCCTGACGGGCCTGCCGCACTTCGTGAGCCATCGCATCGGCGACCTGGTCTCGGACCGCCCGGTGGGCGGACCAGAGGGGGGCAGGGGTTTTCGCGGCAAACCGGCCACCGTTGCGGGCCTCGTCACCGAGGTGCGCCGGCGCGGCACCCGCGTGGCGATCGTGCTCGACGACCGCTCCGGACGCATCGAAGCGGACTTCTTCGAGGATGTGTTCCAGCAGTACCGCGAGCTGATCGCCAAGGATGCGCTGCTGGTCGTCGAGGGCCAGGTGCGCTTCGATGAATTCAGCGATGGCTGGCGGCTCGCCGCGCGGCGCGTCACCGAACTCGATCGCGTGCGCGAGCAGGTGGCGCGACGCATCGTGATCCGCTGTCCCGCCGACTCGCCGGCGCGGGCGAGCCTGCCCGATGCATTGGCCGGGTTGTTGACGCCGTGGCGCCCCGGGCCCTGCCAGGTCTCGATCGACTACGAAGGCACCGGCGCGCGCGGCGTGCTGACCCTCGGCAGCGAGTGGAACGTGCGGGCGGCGCGCGAGCTCCTCGAGCAGCTCGAGATGCTGGCGGGTCCCGGCAACCTGCGGGTGCTTTACGGCCCGCCGCCGGGCGTCGACGCCTCCATGACGGGCTGAGGCGGGATATTGGCGTTCAGCCGGAACAGGTTGTGCGGGTCGTACCGGCCCTTCACCCTGGTGAGCCGGTCGTAGTTGACGCCGAAGACCTGGCGCGCCCGCGCGTACTGCTCGTCGGCCATGGTGTTGATGTAGAAGCCGGACACCGCGGGCTCGACGCGTGCCCACAGTGCGCGTGCCGAGGCAATATGGCCCTCGCGGTCGGCGGGGTCCTTCCAGACCGAGTTGACCATCAGCCAGTAGCGCGAGTCGCGATTGACGAAGGCGGTAGCGGTGGGCGCGACGCGACCGACCTCGCCGCCGCTTTGCTGGATGAACACGCCGGCACTTCCCGGGGCGGCGGCCTCGAAGCCCTCGACGAGTGCATCGATCGTCGAGTCCTCGAGCGCCACGAGAAAGCCCGCCTTGCCGTAGAAATTGACGCCGCCGTGGAACTGCGCATCGCCCGAGGTCTGCATCGCGAGGTAGGGCACGGGGGCGACCGTGTCGAGCAGCGTGCCGCCGATCGCGCGCAGCGGCGCAACGACCCGTTCGCCCTGTGCGCGCGCGCCGGACCAGCACAGTTCGATGCCGATGACGGGCGAGTCGCCTCTGTCCACGAGGAAGATGTCGACGTTGAGCGCATCGGGCGCCTGCAGCGAAAAGTCCCGGAAACGGCGGAAGATCTCGCCGGCGCGCGCGGCGGGCCAGAGCATGACGCCGCCGAACACGATCGGGTCCATCGGGTGCAGCTGGTACTCGAACGCCGTGACCACGCCGAAATTGCCGCCGCCGCCGCGCAGCGCCCAATACAGGTCGGGATTCTCGCCGGCACTCGCGCGTACGAGTTCGCCCGCGGCAGTGACGATTTCCGCGGCGAGCATATTGTCGCAGGCGAGCCCGAAGTGGCGGCACAGGCGCCCGAAGCCGCCGCCGAGGGTGAGTCCGCCGGCGCCGGTGTGCGAAACGGTGCCGGCGGTGGTGACGAGCCCGAAGGGCCGCGTCTCGTGGTCGAGATCACCGAGCAACGCGCCACCGCGCACGCGCGCGCGGCGGGCGCGCGGGTCGACGGTCGCGCCGCGCATGGCGGACAGATCGATGACGATCCCGCCGTCGCAGGTCGACTTGCCGGAGGTGCTGTGGCCGCCGCCGCGTACCGCGGTGAGCAGCTCGTGCTCGCGCGCAAAGTCCACGGCGGCCATGACGTCGGCATTGCCCGTGCAGCGTGCGATCAACGCCGGACGCTTGTCGAACGAACCATTCCAGACCCTGCGGGCCGCGTCGTAGCCGTCGGCGCCGGGAAACAGCAGTTCGCCACGCAGGCTCGCGGCGAGTGCCTCGACGTCGGATTTCGGCAGCTGCAGTTCGCCGCCCGAGAGGCGGCCGAGGCGGCGCGC
>DAOQXO010000104.1:0-8021 GCA_035342635.1 Steroidobacteraceae bacterium | reverse complement strand
CTACGGCGCCGAGGTGCTCTTCTGCGGCACCTTCCACGTCAATGACGCCCTCGCGCGGGCGCGCGAGCTGGGCCGGCAGCCCGGGTGCTTCTTTCCCGGCCAGTTCGAGTCGGAATGGAATGTGGACGAGAATCGCGAGCTGCTCGGGCCGGAAATCCTCGCCCAGCTGCCGCCAGGCCGCGTACCCGACGCCTTCGTGCACGGCGTCGGCACCGGAGGCACGCTGATCGGTGTCGGCCAGGCGCTGCGCAAGGTCAATCCAGCCGTGCGTCTGTTCGCCATGGAGCCGTCCGAGTCACGCACCATCCTGTGCGGAGAGGTGGCGCTGCACCAGATCGAAGGCATTTCCGACGGCTTCGTCCCCGGCATCTTCTCGCGCCATCGCGATCTCGTGCGCGATACGATCAGCGTCTCGAGCGACGATGCGGTCGCGGAAATGCGCAGGCTCGCCCGCGCCCACGGGCTCCTGTGCGGACCGAGCTCCGGCGCGCACATGCTCGCGGCGCAGCGCATTCGCGCGCGCTATCCGGAATTGAGGACGGTGGTCACGATCCTCGATGACGAGGGCGAGAAATACCTGCACGACTTCTACATGCCACCGGCCCCCGGCACGACCCGGCCGCTGCCGTTTCACTGATGACCGCCGCGGCGGGCGCGCGAGACCCCGGCGATCCGGCTCAGGCCGGAACGAAGCGGTAGACGCCGTCCGCGCCGCGCTCACGCCGCAGCTGGCCGCGATACCACAGCGCATTCAGGTGGGCGATCGCCTCGCCCATCGCGAACGTGGTCTGGTGCAGGTCGAGCCTGCGGTGGAACAGCACCGGCAGCAGCGAGGCGGCCGTCTGCGGCTCGCGCGCGCAGGCGGTGAGCACCGCATCGAAGCGCTCGTCGTGGTGCGCGACCAGCTGCCCGATGCGCTCATGCAGTCCGCGGAAGGGCTTGCCGTGCGAGGGCAGCACCAGCGTGCCGGCCGGCAGCGCGCGCATCCGCGCGATCGAGTCGAGGTAGAGCGGCAACGGATCGGCCTCGGGCTCGAGGTCGAGCACGCTGACATTGGTCGAGATGCGGGGCAGCACCATGTCGCCGCTCACCAGGATGCCGAACTCGGGGCAATACAGCGAGATGTGTTCGGGAGCGTGGCCATAGCCGGCATGGCAGGTCCAGTCATGCGCGCCGATGCGCAGCACGTTGCCATCCATCATGCGGCGAAACCGCGCTGGCACCTGCGGCACCATGCCCGCATAGTAGTTGCTGCGCTGGCGCACTTTCGCGACCGAATCGGGGTCGTTGAGGCCGTGGCTGGCGAAGAAGGCGGCCGCGCTGTCGCCGCCGAAGCCGGTCGTGGACTGGCTCGCGAGCCGCGCGGCGCCGAAGTCGGTGGCGCTGATCCACAGCCGCACGCCGAAGCGCTCGGTGAGCCAGTGCGCGAGGCCGATGTGATCCGGGTGCATGTGGGTGACGATCACCCGCAGTACGGGCAGCCCCTGCAGTTCGCTCGCGAACACCTGCTCCCAGGCCGCGCGGGTCTTGTCGTCGGCGATACCGCAGTCGATCAGCGCCCAGCCCTCGCGTCCGCTCTCGACGTCGCGATCCCGCAGCAGCCAGAGGTTGATGTGGTTGAGCGCAAAGGGCAGCGGCATGCGCAGCCAGCGCACGCCGGGCGCGACTTCGAGCGTGCGACCGAGTGCGGGCAGCTCGTCGCCGAAGGGGTACTCCAATCGGGATTCGTCGGGATTCATGCAACACGCTTTCGACAGGCATCGGCTTGATCGCCGATGCCGCCAGTCTATGCCAGCTCAAGCCCGTGTGGCGGCGTCGAGTTGGCCGCTCGACTGCATGCGTAGCTGCGGCAGGCTCTCCGGGTGGCGGTCGCGGATGAAGGCGATGAACTTCTCGCGGATATCGCAGCGCAGGTCCCACTCGGTCGAGGCATCTTTGGCGGTGGCGAGCACCCGCAGCTGCATCGTCCTTTCGGTGGCATCGCTCACGACGAGGTTCCAGAAGCGCCCGTCCCACAGCGGGTTGCCCTCGATGATGCCCGTGAGCACTTTGCGCCCCTCCTCGACCGGAAAGGCGTAATCGACCCAGACGTAGACCGACCCGAGGCGGTTCGCGGAGGTACGCGTCCAGTTCTGGAACGGCTTTTCGATGAAGTAGCTCAGCGGCAGCACCAGGCGCCGCTCGTCCCAGATGCGCACGACAACGTAAGTCAGCGTGATCTCCTCCACCCGCCCCCATTCGCCCTCGACGATCAGCACATCGTCCTCGCGAATGGGCTGGGTCAGGGCAATCTGGAAACCCGCGAGCAGGTTCGCGATGGTCTTTTGCGCGGCCATTCCAAGGATGATGCCGGCCACCCCCGCCGAAGCGAGCAGGCTCGTACCCAATCGCCGCACTTCCTCGAAGAGCATCAGGACCGACGCGATGGCAAAGATTACGATGACGACGCCCAGCACCTTGGTGATGATCCCCACCTGGGTATGGATTTTCCGGGCGCGCAGATTGTCCGCCGCATTGACGTCATGGCCGGCGAGGATGACCCGCGCACCGATCTGCACGGTCTGCAGCAGGATGCCTGCCAGCGCCACGATGAGCAGGATGCTGGCGAATTTCCCGCTTGCCGCATCGAAGCGCGCCGGCAGGTGCAACAGCGGCAGCGCGAGGATGACGCCGATCACCGGAACCGCGATGCGGAGACTTCGCCCGATGACAGGCAGGAGAAAATCGTCCAGCCGCTTGTCGCTGCGCGCGGCCCACTGCACGAGCCGCTCGTCCAGCACGCGCGTGACACGGATGGCCAGCCAGATCACGATGACGAAGAGCGCCAGGTCGAACGCCAATCGGGACAGGGCCTGAATCGAGCCGGCCCGCCCTTGCGGACCCGTGAGCGCGACGAACGGCGTGGCGGCGAAATACAGCCCGGCGGCCCAGATCAGCACATGGAGCGGCTTGCCCAGCGCCCGCGCCATGTGACCCAGCGACTCCCGCACCAGCGTGCCATCGCCGGATGCGCTGGCACCGCGACGCACGACCCAGGCGACGACGGCGGTGCCCACCAGCGCAAGCGCCAGGAAGCTCGCGCTGACGAGCAACTGCGCCCACGTGATGCTGCCGACGACATTGGCATCCGCGGCGGGGCCGACGAGTTGTCTCCACATGGATTCGAGCGTGGCGGCGCCCACGGCTACTCCCCGATGATGGAAAAGGATGTGTACCAGGTTGAAAAATCCATGGTGCCTCCCTGGAGTGGCCTGTGCGCGGCCACTTCAGCCTACGGAAATTTCCGCGGCGATTAAACCCCGCGAGCGAAGCACGGTGCTGCCGCGCGGGCATGAGCCGGCGAGCCGGTGGCGAACACGCGCGCAATCGCGCGGTTCCCGCGCCTCAGTACGGTTGCAGCGGCCCCAGGGGCACGATCCCGGTCGGATTGATCGTGCGGTGACTCTCGTAGTAATGCCGCTTGATATGATCGAAGTGCACCGTTTCGCGCACGCCCGGGATCTCCATGATCCGCGCCGTGAACGCATGCAGGGCGGGATAGTCGGCGATGCGCCGCAGATTGCACTTGAAGTGTCCGTGGTAGACCGCATCGAAGCGCAGCAGCGTCGTGAACAGGCGGATATCGGCCTCGGTCAGCCGGCCACCGACCAGCCAGTTCTGCGCCGACAGCCGCTGCTCGAGCCAGTCCAGGGTTTCGAACAGCGCTCGCACGGCGTTCTCGTACGCGGACTGCGTGGTGGCGAAACCGGCGCGGTACACGCCGTTGTTGACGTTCGGATACACGCGCGCATTGATCTCGTCGATCGCACCCCGCAGCGGCTCCGGGTAATAATCGCCCGGCTTCGCGCCGAGGCCGTCATACGCCGTATTGAGCATGCGGATGAGTTCGGACGACTCGTTGTTGACGACGGTGTTCGTGGCCTGATCCCACAGCAGCGGCACCGTCACCCGCCCGGTCATACCAGGCCGCGCGCGGGTGTAGAGCTGATACAGGAATTGCGCGCCCATGACCGGATCGGGCGTGACGCCCGGGCCGTCGGCGAAGGTCCAGCCGTGCTCGAGCATGCGCCAGTGCACTACCGAGACCGGCACCAGGTTTTCGAGCCCCTTCAGCGCGCGCACGATCAGGGTGCGGTGCGCCCACGGGCAGGCGTAGCTGACATACAGCCGATAACGGCCGGCTTCGGCGCGGTGTCCGCGCTGTCCACCGGGTCCCGCGCCGCCGTCGGCGGTCAGCCAGTCGCGGAAGCTGGCTTCCTCACGCCGGAACTCGCCATCGGCCGTGTCGTACCACTCGTCATGCCATTCGCCGTCGATCAGCAGGCCCATGGGCGCCCTCAGATTCGCTCGAGCCAGCCCCGCGTATCGGGCGCCTCGTCGGTCTGGATCGCCACGAGTGCCGTGCGCAGGCGCTGTGTGACCGGGCCGATCTCGCCGGTGCCCACGCGATGCTCGCCGCTGCGCGTGACGAGCGTGCCGACACCGGCCAGCACGGCCGCGGTCCCGGACAGGGCCGCCTCGCCGGTCTTCACCCATTCGAACATTTCGGCGACATCGAACTCGCGCTCCTCGACGCGAATGCCGAGATCGGGCGCCATCGTGAGCAGCGAATCGCGCGTGACGCCATGCAGGAACGTGCTGTCGAGGCTGCGCGTGAGCAAGTGGCCTTCGCGCAGCAACAGGAAATTGGCCGCGCCCGTCTCCTGCACGGCGCCCGCCGGGCAGAACAGCACCTGGTCGACGGCATACTGCCTGCGCGCCTCCAGCGTGGGTCCGAGCGCCGCCGCATAGTTGCCGCCGGTCTTCACGACGCCCAGGTGCGAGGCCGTGCGGGTCTTCTGGTCCTCGACGAAGATGCGCAGCGGCTTGGCGCCGCCGGCGAAGTAATCCCACACCGGGCTCGCGAGCACGATCAGCAGCGCCGTGGTGCTCGGCGTCGCGGCGGCGCCGATATTGGGCATCGTGCCGATCAGCATGGGTCGCAGGTAGAGCGCACCGGGCTTCTCGGGCACCTGGTCGCGGCTCGCGCGCACGACCTCGCGCACCATCGTGGCGAGCTGCGCCGCATCGGGCTCGGGCAGCACCAGCTGGCGCGCGCTCTGGCGCATGCGCTCGATGTGCCTGTCCATGCGAAAGACGCTGACCGAACCGTCCTTGCCGCGATAGGCCTTGAAGCCTTCGAAGCACTCGCTGCCGTAGTGCAGGACATGCGCGGCGGGATGCATCGGGATCGGCCCGACAGGCTGCAGCGCGTGCGGCTGCCAGCGGCCGTCGCGGAACTCCGCTACAGCCATCGTGTCGGTCAATACGCTGCCAAAAGCCGGCTTCGCCACATTGCTCATCGTCCAACCTCTTCCTGCATGAAAATCGTTGCCGGGTGCTCGAGCAGGGACTTGAGCGCCTGGATCATGGATGCGGCATCGTACCCGTCCACGAAGCGGTGATCGAACGACGATGAAAGATTCATCACCAGGCGAACCGCGACTGTCCCGCCGCGCACGACGGGCCGCTCGATCGCCTTGTTGACGCCGATGATCGCGACTTCGGGCGCATTGATCACCGGGGTCGAGGCGATGCCACCCATCCGGCCCAGACTCGTGATGGTCAGCGTGGAGCCGGAGAGTTCCTCTCGCGGCGACTTGTTGCGGCGGGCGCGATCGGCCACGTCACGGATCGCCGCGGCCAGTTCGCGCAGCGTGAGGCTCTCCGCATGGCGCACCACCGGCACCTTGAGTCCATCCGGCGTCTGGGTCGCGATGCCGAGGTGCAGCACCGCGTGCTGCACGACGACGTTGCGCTCCGCATCGTACAGCGCATTGCACTGCGGGTAGGCGGGCAGGACGCGCGCGAGCGCCAGGCCGAGGAAGGGCAGCAGCGTGAGCGAAGGCGTGCCTTCGGGCGCCGTGGCGTTCAGATGCACGCGCAGCGCCTCGAGCTCGGTGATGTCGACTTCCTCGACGTAGGCGAAATGCGGGATGTTGCGTTTCGCCTCGCTCATGCGCTGGGCGATCACGCGCCGCAGGCCGATGACCTTCACTTCCGTAGTGCCGGTGCGCGGGGCACGTGCCGCAGGCGCCGTGGCCGGGCGCCCCGCGGCCCCCGCGGCCCTGCCCGCCGCCGCGGCACCCGACGCGACCGCTTCGAAGTCTTCGCGCGTAACCCGCCCGCCCGGACCCGTGCCGGCGATCGTCTGCAGGTCGATGCCCGCCTCCTTCGCGCGCCGCCGGGTTGCCGGCGAAGCCATGACGCGTGCGCAGGCAGGCGCAGGCGCCGCGGCGGGCGCCGCGGACACCGCGATGGCGGCAGCGGCCGGCGGGGCAGCCGCATCCACCGCCGCAGCCTCGGAGGCGCCGGCCGACAGGGCGTCGCCCCCGGTATCGAACACGATCAGCTCGGAGCCGACCGCGATCATCTCGCCGGGCTCGCCCTGCGTCCGCACGACGCGCCCCGACACGGGAGCGGGGATCTCGATCGCCGCCTTCTCGGTCATGACGTCGGCGATGATCTGGTCTTCCTTCACCATGTCGCCGGTCTTGACGTGCCACTGCAGCACCTCTGCGCTGACCGTGCCTTCGCCCAGGTCGGGCATCCTGAAAACGTACTGCGACATCCTGCCCCCGTACTCAACTTGCCTGCATGACGGCTTCGAGCGCCTTCGCCACGCGCTGCTGGCCCGGAAAATACTCCCATTCGAAGGCGTGCGGATACGGCGTGTCCCAGCCGCCCACGCGGCCGATCGGCGCCTGCAGCTGCCAGAAACATTGTTCCTGGATCGTGGCGGAGAGTTCCGCACCGAAGCCGGCGAAGCGCGTCGCTTCGTGCACGATCAGGCAGCGGCCGGTGCGCTGCACCGATTCGCACAGGGTCTGCGTGTCGAGCGGCACGATCGTGCGCACGTCGATGACTTCGGCATCGACGCCGAGCGACTGCGCGGCCGCCACCGCGACGTGCACCATGGTGCCATAGGTGACGATGGTGACATCACCGCCGCGGCGCACGACCTGCGCCTTGCTGATGGGCACCGTGTAGTGGCCCTCCGGCACCTCGCCGGCCGGATGCGCGCTCCACGGCACGGCGGGCTTCTCCGGGTCGCCGTCGAACGGTCCGTTGTAGAGCCGCTTCGGTTCGAGAAAGATCACCGGGTCGTCGTCCTCGATCGCCGCGATCAGCAGACCCTTGGCGTCATAGGGATTCGAGGGCATGACGACCTTGATGCCGCAGATGTGCGCGAACACCGCCTCGGGACTCTGCGAATGGGTCTGGCCGCCGCGGATGCCGCCGCCGCACGGCGTGCGGATCGTGACCGGCGCGAAGAACTCGCCGGCGCTGCGGTAGCGCAGCCGCGCGAGCTCGCTCACGATCTGGTCGTAGCCGGGATAGATGTAATCGGCGAACTGGATCTCGGCGACCGGGCGCAGGCCGTTGACGGCCATGCCGATCGACGTGCCGACGATGCCGAGCTCGGAAATCGGCGTATCGAGCACGCGATGCTCGCCGTATTTGCGCTGCAGGCCGTCGGTGGTGCGGAACACGCCGCCGAAATAGCCGACGTCCTCACCGAGCACCACGACACCCGGGTCGCGACCGAGCATGACGTCCATCGCGGAGTTCAACGCCTGGATCATGTTCATGCGCGCCATGTCAGCCCCGCTCCGCGCGCAGTTGTTCACGCTGGCGCACGAGATGCTCGGGCATCTCCTTGAATACATCCTCGAACATGAGGTTGGCATCGAGCCGCGGGCCCTCGTTCAGGGTGCCGTACCGGGTCGCCTCGCGCCATGCGGCCGATACCTGCTCGTCGAGTTCCTGCGCGAGCGCCGTGTGGCGCTCCTCCGACCACTCACCCAGCGCGATGAGATGCTGCTTGAGGCGCTCGACCGGATCGCCGAGCGGCCAGCGCTCATATTCGTCCTTCGGACGGTAGCGCGACGGATCGTCGCTGGTCGAATGGGCCGAGGCACGATAGGTCACATGTTCGATCAGCGTGGGACCGCCGCCCCTGCGCGCGCGCTCGGCGGCCC
>DAOQXO010000103.1:0-8069 GCA_035342635.1 Steroidobacteraceae bacterium | reverse complement strand
CGGCCACAACACCACCAATACGACGACGCGCAGGTACGTGCGCAACACCAGCTCCGGCCACCCCTGGGGCAGTTCCTCGAGCCTGAACTGGAACAACCTCGGCAGCAGCAACGGCTATCGCTTCTACACGGCGAATTACCTGAACTACTACAACGGTGAAGGCAATCCGGAAGAGAAGACGCGCCTCGCGGTGGTACGCGACGTCGCGATCAGCCTGGCGTCCTCGCTGCAGGACGTGAATCTGGGCCTGATGCGCTACAACACCAATGCGCAGGGCGGCTATGTACTCGAGGCGATCGACGACATCGCCACGAACCGCGACCAGTTCATCTCCACGCTGAAGAACTTCAACGACACCTCGGGCGACGGCGGCACACCGCTGTCCGAAACCCTGTTCGAGGCGGCCAACTACCTGCGTGGCGGCGCGCTGACCTATGGCGACGAGAACCGGCCTGGCCGCAGCGTCGATGCGTCGCGCACCGCGCCCGGCGGCAAGACCTACCGGTCGCCCATCCAGTACCAATGCCAGAAGAACTACATCGTCTACCTGACCGACGGTGCCCCGACCGTCGACACCGACGCGAACGACAGCATCGCCTCGATGATCGGCGCGAAGTGCGCCGCGGATCCGATCGAGCCGAACCACGACGGCGGTTGGGTGGCCGGCAGCGGCATCTGCATGGACGATCTGGCGCAGTGGCTCAACACCACCGACCTGTCGGACAGCCTGGCAGGCACGCAGAGCGCCTCCACCTACATGATCGGTTTCGGCAAGGACATCGTGACGGCCCAGGGCGATACGCTCGGCTACCTCAACACGATCGCCGAGGCCGGCGGCACCGAACACGCCTACACCGCCGAGGACGTGCCGACACTGACCGAGGCGCTGCAGCGCATCTTCAGCGGCATTCAGGAGCAGAGCTCGACCTTCATCACCCCGTCGATCTCGGTCAACACCTTCAACCGCGCGCAGACGAGCAGCGACCTGTACTTCTCGCTGTTTAAGGTGGCCGCCGGCACGCACTGGCCGGGCAACCTGAAGAAATACAAGCTCGACGGCACGACGATCCGCGACTCGAACGACGCGGCGGCCGTCGATGCGAGCGGCTTCTTCGCCAGCGGCACGAAGAGCATCTGGTCGCCGACGGCCGACGGCAATGACGTGACCCAGGGCGGCGCCGCGAGCCAGCTGCCCGATCCCGCTTCGCGCAAGCTCTACACGCATCTGCCGGGCGCGAGCTCCGACCGGCTGGCGGTGGCCGGCAATGCGTTCAACACCACCAACCTGACCGACGCGCTGGTCGGTGCCGGCACCGACACTGCGACCTGCGGCACCGGCTGCGAGAACGCCATCAACTGGGCGCGCGGGTTCGACGTGTACGACAACAACGGTGACGGCAGCACGACCGATGCCTTGCGCTTCATGGGCGACCCGCTGCACGGCCGCCCCGGCGTCGTCGGCTATGGCGGCACGACCTCGACACCCGACGAGTTCGACACGGTGCTCTATTTTCCGACCAACGACGGCTTCCTGCACGCGATCAGCGGCAAGACCGGCGAGGAGCTGTGGGCCTTCATTCCGCCCGAACTGCTCGGCCGGCTCACCGACCTGTACCTGAACGTGCCGACCACGACCCGCAGCTACGGCCTCGACGGCGACATCCAGGTGCTGAAGTTCGACAAGAACCAGGACGGCATCGTCGACCCCACCGAGGGTGACAAGGTGTGGCTGTTCTTCGGCATGCGCGCCGGTGGCACCAACTACTACGCGCTCGACGTCACGGACCGCAGTGACCCGGAGCTCATCTGGACGATCGGCAGCGATGACCTGCCAGGTGTCGGCCAGACCTGGTCGACGCCGGTGATCACGCGCGTCACGGTCGGCGCCTCGGGTGCCAGCAACGACAGCGATGAGCGCTTCGTGCTGATCTTCGGCGGCGGCTACCAGGCCGCAACCCAGGAGAACCAGCCCTACAGCATCGATACCGTCGGCAATCGCGTCTATATGGTCGATGCCGAGAGCGGCAAGCTGCTGTGGTTCGCGGGCGGCGCGGGCACCGGCACGCCGAACCTCGCGCTGACCAAGATGACGAACTCGATTCCGGCCCGTGTCACGGTGATCGATACCGACGGCGACCGCTTCGCGGACCGCATGTACGCGGCCGACATGGGCGGCCGTGTGTGGCGCTTCGATATCCACAACGGCGAGCCCGCGGCCTCGCTGGTGACCGGCGGCGTGATCGCGCAGCTCGGCGTGGGCGACAACGGCGACCTCGACGACAGCGAGAACCGCCGCTTCTATAACGCCCCCGACGTGTCGCTGGTGCAGCGCCGCGCAGAGGACCCGTACTACAACATCGCGATCGGCTCCGGCTACCGCGGGCACCCGCTCGATACCGTCACCCAGGATCGTTTCTATGCATTCCGCGACAAACAGCCGTACGCACGCCTGACGCAGACGGCCTACAATGCCATCACGCCTATCGTCGACGGCGACCTGGTGGACATCACGGCCGATCCCGCGGGGTCGACCGTGACCACAAGCGATGCCGGCTGGAAGCTGGTGCTGCCCGACCAGACAGGCCGTGACGGCGAAAAGGTACTGGCGGAAGCGACCACAGTGAACAACGTGATCCTCTTCACGACCTTCCAGCCGCTGTCCGGCGGGGCGGCCGATCCCTGCTACCCGGCCAACATCAACCGCGCGTATGCGGTGACCGTCGACACGGGCAAGCCGGCGCTCGACTTCAACGACGACGGCGTACTCGACAACGACGACCTGTCGGTCGACCTCAGCCAGAGCGGTATCGTCGGCGAGATCAGCGTCGCGCTGATCCGCAACGGCGTGGACGGCGAGAACACCGCGCCGACCGAGCCGCCGACCGTGTGCGTCGCGGGTGTCGAGGTGCTGAAGAAGTGCGTCAGCGCTGGCGGCACCATCCGCACCTTCTGGCAGCGCGACGATGCCAACTGACGTTTCACGGAGGCGAACCATGCGAGCGCAACAACGCGGCATGACCCTGATCGAGCTGATGACGGTCGTCGTCGTACTCGCGATCCTCGCGTCGCTCGCGGTGCCGAGCTATCGCAACTACCTGCTGCGCGCACAGCGCACCGAGGCGACCACGGCGCTGTTGCGCCTGCAGGCGGCCCAGGAGAAGTTCTACCTGCAGAACAACGCCTACACCGACGACGTCGACGGTGACCCGCCCGCGGGGCTGGGCCTCGCGGCCGTCACCGAGCGGGGTTTCTACGATATCGCCGTGGACCTGGCCGCCGACGGCCAGAGCTATGAAGCCACGGCCACGCCGGTCGCGGGCGCGGGCCAGGCCGATGACACGCGTTGCACCGAGTTCTCGGTGAACAATGCGGGCGAGCGCGGCGCCGAGGGCACGGGCGGCCTCGACCTGTGCTGGCGCTGAGCAACTGCGCGGGGCGCGCAGCGCCGGCCGGAGATCGGGCGAGGCCGCAGCAGCAGGCGGCTACAATGCCGCGATGCGCCTCGTCCTGCTCCTCGCTCTGCTGCCCGCCAGCGCCCTCGCGGGCGGCGAGCTGAAGCTCGCCACCTGGAACCTCGAATGGCTGATCGCGCCCGCTGAACTGCAGGCGCTGCGCACATCCTGCACACCACAGGGCGTGCGGCCGCCGATCAGGGCCCGCTCGGTACCCTGCGACGTCGCCCATCGTCTCGATCGCAGCCGGGCCGATTTCGACGCCCTGGCGCGCTATGCGCGGCTCCTCGATGCGGATGTCGTCGCGCTGCAGGAAGTCGACGGGGCTGACGCGGCGCGACTCGTGTTTCCCGGCTATCGATTCTGCTTCACGGGAAGGCGCCACGTGCAGAACACCGGCTTTGCGATCCGCGCCGGGATTCCTTTCCGCTGCGGCAAGGACCACAAGGCGCTGGCGCTCGGCGACAGCGTCCGCCGGGGCGCCGAACTGGTGCTCTACCCCGGCGAGTCGCGCGAGTTCCGGCTGCTGTCCGTGCACCTGAAGTCCGGTTGCGGCAACCGCCTGTTCACGGACAGGCGCAGGGAATGCGCCGTCGCGGCGAGGCAGGTGCCGATCCTCGAAGACTGGATCGACGGGGAGGCCGCGGCAGGCAGGCCGTTCGCGGTGCTCGGGGACTTCAACCGCAATCTGCAGCGCGACCAGGGCGCGGCGCGCTCCGCGTCCGGGGCGCAGCTCAGGCTGTGGCCCGAGATCGACGACGGCGACCCCCCGGAGGCGGACCTCACCAACGCGGCGGACGGCAACCGCTTCGTGAACTGCGCGATGAACCAGACGTTTTCCGGCTATATCGACTTCGTGCTGCTGTCGCGGACCCTCGCCGCCGCGCTCGTGCCGGGCTCCTTCGACCGCGTCGTCTATCGCACCGAGGATGCCGTCAAGCGCAAACTATCCGACCATTGTCCGGTCTCGGTACGGATCCGGCCGCCGGCGGGCGCAAAGAAACTCGATTAAGTTCACTCGCGTTTGGCAAACTGGCGGCGGAAGGCATAATCAGGCGGGGGCCATGAAACACCACAACGAACAAGAGCGTCTCGAGTTGGAACGCCGCCTGCACACACGCCACCGGGCACGCACTTCCGTCTACATCACCGTTCCCGGCGGTCGCAAACGCCTGTGCAAGGCGATCAACCTGTCCGCCACCGGCGTCTTCATCGAGACCACCAATCTCGGGCTGCGCAAGGGCCAGCAGGTCCAGCTCGCCTTCGCGATCAATCTCGGCGCCGTGACCAAGCTGCACCGGCGCACCGCCACGGTCGCCCATGTGTCGCGCGGTGGCACCGGCCTGATGATGGATGCCTACGCCACGCGCTGAGCGTGGCAGGCCGTCGCCGTCCCCATGGAAATCAGCGCATTCGCCGCGCTCGTGCTCGGCATTGTCGAGGGACTCACCGAGTTCCTGCCGATCTCGAGCACGGGGCACCTGATCATCACCAGCAGTCTGCTCGACCTGCATGGTCCGAAGGTCCTCGCCTTCGAGATCATCATCCAGGGCGCGGCCATCCTCGCGGTGTGCTGGGAGTACCGCAGGCTCCTGTGGAAGACCACGGTGTCGATCGCCCGTGACGCCGGCGCACAGCGTTTCGCGCTCAACATCTTCCTCGGCTTCCTGCCGCTCGCCGTGCTGGGGCTCGCCTTCCAGGCGCAGATCGAAGAATTCCTCTTCCGCCCGGTACCGGTCGCCATCGCGCTGGTCATCGGCGGCATCGCGATCCTGTGGGTCGACAGGCGCCACGGCGCGCAGCCGACCCTCGACACGGTCGAAGCGGTCCCGGTGCGCACCGCCATCGTGCTCGGGCTCTGGCAGGCGCTCGCGCTGATCCCGGGCACGTCGCGCGCCGGCGCGACGATCATCGGCGGCGTGTGGCTCGGCATGTCGCGGCGCCTCGCCACCGAATACTCGTTCTTCCTCGCGATACCGACGCTGATCGGTGCGACCGTGTACAAACTCTACGAGGGCCGCGACCTGTTCATCGCCGCGGACCTGGTGCCGTTCACGATCGGCGCGGTCGTCGCATTCATCACGGCTCTGCTCGCCGTGCGCGGCTTCATCCGCTTCATCAGCACCCACAGCTTCGCGGCATTCGGCTGGTACCGGATCGTGTTCGGCGTCATCGTGCTGCTCATTCCCTGGTAGGCGCGCCCGCACGGAAGCGGCGTATAGTGGAGTCGCACCCATCCGATAACCAAACACAGGGGGGACCACATGGATGCTGGCATGATGAATCTGCTCATCAGCCTCGTGAGCGGCGCAGTCGGCGGCAACGTCGGTGGCGCACTGGCGAAGGCAAAAAGCATGGGCCCGGTCTGGAACACGATCCTCGGCGCCGTCGGCGGGGTCGGTGGCGGCCAGCTGGCCGCCGCGATCGGCGGCCTCGCGTCACTCGGCCAGGCCGGCAATGTCGGCAGCTCGGCCGTGATCGGCGCTTTGCTGCCGATCGTCGTCGGGATGCTGAAGAAGAAAGCGGCCTGACGCCGGGAGCCGCCGCGTGTGCGGGTGGAGCGGCATGGCCGCTTCGCCCGCCATGCGAATCTGCCGGCTGCAGGGATCGAACCCGCGACCCCCTGATTACAAATCAGGTGCTCTACCAACTGAGCTAAGCCGGCGCCGTCAGCCGGATTCTACCGCGCCCTCACCCGCCGGTCCCGCCAGCGCCGCCGGCTCTGCGGAGCCCGTCGCGGGACAGGGTTTCAGCTCGAGCTGGCCCGAGGCGTCGCGGTTGAACGCCTCGGCCTCGGCCAGTTCCTGCGCCGTGCTCAGGTGCAGGTCGACCCACCAAGTCGTGCCGATGTGCAGCCGCTCGGTCACATCCGGCGCATAGCCCAGCCGCTGCACTTCGGCCGCCCGACGCTCGGCGCCTTCGCGATCGCTGAAGAGGCCCACCGAGATACGCCGCGAATCCGTATCGACCATGATGCGCGCATCGGTGATGCCCGCGCGCGCGAGGCGCGCGAGCACGCGCGTTTCGCCGGCCGCGTCCCGCTGCGGCGCAAGCGACACCCAGAATCCCTCCCCGCTGCGCGCTTCCTCGCTGCGGGGCGCCGCCTCGTAGCCACCCTCGCGAAAGGCGGCGGCGGCCCGCAGCGCTTCCTGCTCGCTGCCGAAGGGACCGATCGAGCGACAGGCCTGGCCGCTCGTCACGCCACCTGCGGCGCCATCGCCGCCGCTCTCCGGGGCGGGGCCCGCGGCGGCTTCGCTCGCGAGGGTGAGGCGCGGAACGTCCGGTGCCGGGGAACTGTGCATCGGCGGGGCGGCGGGCGTGATCAACGCCCAGCCGAGGAAGACGACATTGGCAACGAGCAGGGCGAGGCACAGCGTACGCACGGCGCGAGTCTACTCCAGGCGCGCCTCAGCCGAGCGCGGCGAGGCCTCGCAGTACGAGATCCGGCACCAGCCGGCAGGGACCGCCGACCAGCGGCAGAACGCCCGGCGCGCCGCCACCCGTCACCACGAGTTCGGGGCGGCCGCCGAACTGGCGCCGCGCCTCGAGCAGCGCACGCTCGATGAACGCCGCCGCCGCGTAGCGGGCGCCCTGCTCGATCGCCTCTCGAGTGCTGCGCGAATACAGCGTGCGGCCGACTGCCTGCGACGTTGCGGCGCGGCGGCGGATGCCCTGCGTATCGCGCAGCAGGCTCGCGATCATCAATCCGGGTCCCGGGACGATGGCGCCGCCGCGATGGCGACCGTCGCGCGCGACGAAGTCCACGGTCAGTGCCGTGCCGACGTCGACGACACAGACCGCCCGCGCCGGCGCGAAGAGGTGATGGGCCCCGATCACGGCCGCCCAGCGATCCGCGCCGAGGCGCCACGGCTCGCGGTAACCGCAACGCACGCCGGCGGCGCTCGCGGTGGTGCGGAGGATGTGCACGGGCGCGCCGGTCGCGCGGCGCAACGTGCTCGCCAGCCGGCGTGTCGCGCCCGTATCGGCCACCGAGACCATCCGCACGCTGTCGAGATGGCCCGGCAGCGCGGCGAGCAGCGCCGCGGCGGGAATGGCGCCGCGAGCGCCGAGCGCGAGCGCCCGCTGCCTGCCGAGTCGCGGGCCGCGCGCGATGGCCCACTTCACGCGGCTATTGCCGACATCGAGCAACAGGCGGGTCACGCCTGCGCCCTCACCGTCACTTCGCCGGCGATGAAGCGCCTGAGCCCATTCGGCGTCTCGACGAGCAGTGCTCCAGCCGTATCGATGCCGCGCGCAATGCCGACCTGGCGCTCCGCGCCCAGGCTCACCGCGACCGGGCGGCCGCGCAGCGCGTCCGCTTCGCGCCAGGCCGCGCCGAACGGCGCGAAGCCCTCCTTCGCGAACCGCGGCAGGGCGTCGAGCAGCTGCGCGACCAGCGCCGCAGCGAGCGCGTTGCGATCCGTGCTGCCACCGACCTCGACGAGATCGATGGCGTCGGTGCCGGTCGCCGTCACGCGCTCACGGGTGGGCGAGCCGAGTGCCACGTTCAGTCCGATGCCGATCACGACCATCACAGGCCCGGCCGACTCCGCCCGCATCTCGATCAGTATGCCGCCGAGCTTGCGGTCGGCGAAAACGAGATCGTTCGGCCACTTG
>DAOQXO010000102.1:0-8131 GCA_035342635.1 Steroidobacteraceae bacterium | reverse complement strand
GACGATCGCGCCGCGACTGCAGCAGGGTGACTACTACGGCGGCATCGACGCGGGTGTCGACCAGATCCTCGCCGTGGTGCGCGGCGAGGAACTGCCGCCACCCGATGAGCGCTGGCAGGGCACTGATGCGGTATCGCGCGGGCTCGACCTGCTGCCGTTCCTGCTGTTCGGCGTGCTGTTCGCGTCCGGCATCCTGCGGTCGATCTTCGGTCGCGGAATCGGCTCGCTGCTGACCGGCGGCGTCACCGGCGGTCTCGTGTACCTCGTCGCGAGCGCCCTCGGCATCGCGATCGCGGTCGGCATCGGGGCATGGCTGCTCTCGCTGCTGCTCGCCTCGCTCGGTGGCGGCAACTGGTCGAGCGGCCCGCGCCACGGCGGTTGGGGCGGCGGCTGGGGCGGCAGCTCGGGCGGGGGCGGCTTCGGTGGCGGCGGTTTCCGCGGGGGTGGCGGCGGCTTCGGTGGCGGCGGCGCCTCGGGGAGATGGTGATGTCGCTCGCGCGCTGGCTGAGGCACCTGTTCGCTTCGCACTGGATGACACGCCGGCGCTTCGATCGCCTGGCCTGCGCGACGATCGAGCGTGCGGTGGGCGAAGTCGAGTCCCGGCACGCCGGCGAAATCCGCGTGGCCGTCGAGACCTCGCTCGACCTGGCCGACCTCTGGTTCGGCGTCACCGCGCGTCAGCGCGCGCTCGCGGTCTTCGGCATGCTCGGCGTCTGGGATACCGCCAACAACAACGGCGTGCTGCTCTACGTGCTGATGGCCGATCACGACGTCGAGATCGTCGCGGACCGCGGCATCGCCTCGCGCGTGCCGCGTGCCGAATGGGCGGCCATCTGTCGCCACATCGAGACAGCCTTTCGCGCCGGCCGCCATGGCGAGGGGCTCGCCGATGGCGTGCGCGCCGTAGGGGAAGTCCTGAGCCGCCACTTTCCGCACGAGGGCGGCGATCACGACGAATTGCGCAATGCACCCGTATTGCTTTGAGCATGTGGCAGGGAATGCCATAATTTCCTGATGTCGAGACAACACCGGACTACAGCCTTCCTGCGCGCCAGCGCGTGCGTGCTCACCCTCGCAGCGCTTGCCGGCTGTTCGCTGCTCGAGGGCAGCGGGTTCGGTCGCAAGGCACCGGCCGAGCCCGAGGCGCCGCCCGAGCCGCAGTACGCGCCGCCGGTCGCGACCAGCCGTTTCGAGATCGGCCCGAACGACGACGTGGTCGGCGTGCTGCAGAAGACCGTGGTCGGCGCCGACGACACCTTCTCCGACATCGCGCGGCGCTTCAACATCGGCTACGAGGAAATGGTGCGCGCGAATCCGGGCGTGGACCCGTGGCTGCCGGGCGCGGGACGCGAAGTGGTCGTGCCTACCCGCTTCATCCTGCCGAACGCGCCGCGCCAGGGCATCGTCATCAACCTGGCCGCGATGCGCATCTACTACTACGAGCCGCGCAAGGGCGATGCGCCGCAGGTCGTGCACACGCATCCGATCGGCGTCGGGCGCGTGGGCTGGGCGACGCCCGAGGGCACGACCAGGATCGTGCGCAAGCAGAAGGATCCCGTGTGGCGGCCGACTCCCTCGATCCTGAAGGAACACGCGGAAAACGGCGATCCGTTGCCGGCGGTCGTGCCGGCCGGACCCGATAATCCGCTGGGCAATCGCGCGATGTATCTCGGCTGGCCGACCTACCTCGTGCACGGGACCAACAAGCCCTACGGCGTCGGCATCCGCTCGAGCCACGGCTGCATCCGCCTGTACCCGGAAGACATCGAGCCGCTGTTCGAGAAAGTGGCGGTCGGCACGCCGGTGCGCGTCGTGAACCAGCCATTCGTGTTCGGCTGGGCCGAGGACAAGCTGTTCCTGCAGGCCTATGACGTGCTCGAGGAGGACACGCGCGACTTCGCGAAGGCGCCGAAGAAGCTGCTGTCGAAGTCGCTCGCGACGCGTATCCAGAAGCAGCTGAAGGAACGCGGCGAGACCGTCGACTGGGACGCGGTGGCGGCCATCGCACATGCGCCGCGCGGTATCCCGGCGCCGATCGCCGGCGGTGTGCTCAGCATCGAGTCCGAGATCGAAGTGGCACAGGTGGTCGAGAACCGGGTGCCGGACGGTGCCACCTGGGACGGCGTGTCCGGGTTGCCGATCGACGAGGCGACCTTCCAGGAAATCTTCTCCGACAACCAGGACGTGGCGCCGGCACCCGCCACCGGCGCCAATGCGCCCGGGCAGAAGCCGAAGGGCTGATGCGCGCCCTCGCCATGCGCCCGATGATCCGCGTCGTCGCGGCAGCCAGCCTCGCGCTGCTCGCGTCCTGCGCCGCCCGGCCCGTCGCCGACAGCGCGGCCGCGCCGCTGCAGAGCGGCCGCGATTACCACACGCTCGCGAACGTGGACGAGTTCCGCGTCCGTCATCTCGCCCTCGATCTCACCGTCGACTTCGATTCGAAGCGGCTGGCCGGCGGCGCGGAGCTGACCGTCGAGCGCATCGCAGGCACCGGCCGCACGCTCGTCCTCGACACCCGCGGCCTCGACGTCGCGGCGGTGGAATGGCTCGCGCCCGGTGCGGCGCCGCAGCCGCTCGCGTTCGGCGTGGGTGCCGAGGTGGAGCATCTCGGCGCGCCGCTGGCGATCACGCTGCCCGGTGACCTCGCACGGTTCACGATCCGCATTCGCTACGCGACGCGACCCGATGCCTCGGGCCTGCAATGGGTCGAGCCGGCGCAGACCGCGGGCAAGGTGGCACCCTTCCTCTATTCGCAGTCGCAGGCGATCCATGCGCGCAGCTGGGTACCGCTGCAGGATTCGCCGCAGGTGCGCTTCACCTTCGAGGCCACGCTGCGCGTGCCGGCGGGCCTGCGCGCACTGATGGGCGCAGAGCCGGTCGGGGGCCCGGGCACCGACGGCGTGTTCCGTTTCGACATGCCGCAGCCGATTCCGTCCTACCTGATGGCGATCGCGGCCGGGCGACTCGAATTCCAGCCGATCGGGTCGCGCACGGGGGTCTACGCCGAGCCGGAGATCATCGCCGCGGCCGCCCGCGAGTTCGCGGACACCGAAAAGATGCTCGAAACCGGCGAGTCGCTCTTCGGGCCCTACCGCTGGGGACGCTACGACGTGCTGATCCTGCCGCCGTCCTTCCCGTTCGGTGGCATGGAGAACCCGCGCCTCTCCTTCATCACGCCGACCGTCATCGCGGGCGACCGCAGCCTCGTCGCGCTGATCGCGCATGAACTCGCGCACTCCTGGTCGGGCAATCTGGTGACGAACGCGACCTGGCGCGATTTCTGGCTGAACGAGGGATTCACCGTCTACCTCGAAAGCCGCATCATGGCGGCGGTATATGGTCCGCGCCGGGCGGCCATGGAAGACCTGCTCGGTTTTCAGTCGCTCGAGCGCGAGCTCGCGACCCTGCCGCCGGCGGAGCAGGTCCTCGCCATCGACCTGCGCGGCCGCGACCCCGACGACGGCGTGACCGACGTTCCGTACGAGAAGGGTCGCTTCTTCCTCCGCTGGCTCGAGTCCCGGGTCGGCGCCGCCCCGCTGCACGCATTCCTGCAGGACTATTTCGCGCATTTCGCGTTCCAGAGCATCACCGTCGAGCAGTTCCTCGGCTACCTCGACTCGAAGTTGCTCGCGCAGCACCCCGATACCGTGACCGCGGCGGAACTCGACGAGTGGATCCATCAGCCGGGCCTGCCGGCGAGCGCGATCCGGCCCGCATCCGACGCGCTCGTGCAGGTCGACGCGGCGCGCGCCGCGTTCCTCGCCGGCACGCGCGCGGCAACCGATCTGCCGCACGCCGGCTGGAGTACGCAGGAGTGGCTGTACTTCCTCGCCAATCTTCCGCAGCAGATGCCGCGCGCGCAGCTCGAGGCGCTCGATGCGGCATTCGACTTCACGCA
Organism: Steroidobacteraceae bacterium; assembly: GCA_035342635.1. Classification (GTDB taxonomy): domain Bacteria; phylum Pseudomonadota; class Gammaproteobacteria; order Steroidobacterales; family Steroidobacteraceae; genus CADEFQ01. The sequence goes on along the minus strand of DAOQXO010000102.1, from coordinate 4,233 downwards.
GGCGACCAACAACGAGATCGCCTTCAACTGGCTGCAGATCGCGATACGCAACGACTATGAGCCGGCCTGGCCGCGGCTCGAGCAGTACCTCGAGTCGATCGGGCGCCGCAAGCTGATCGTGCCGCTGTACACCGCGATGATGAAGACGCAGTCCGGCGCGCAGCGCGCGCGCGCGGTCTATGCGCGGGCGCGGCCCGGCTACCATCCGATCACCGCCGCGTCGCTCGATGCGATCGTGGGCGCGCCATGAGCGACACCCAGCCGCAGGCGCCGGGCGGGCAACGTCTCAGCGAATGGCTGAAGCTGATGCTCGACGAGATCGAGCGCAAGCGGCGGGATCTCGATGCCGCGAATGCCGAGCAGCGGCGGCGCGCCGCGGGACAGGACTCCCCCACCGAATTGCGCAGGTAGCGCCATCCGTGCGCACGTCACCCGCGCGCGAGGGGTGAAGCGCGAACTCGTGACCGACTGTGACTGTCGCCGTTATGCTACAGTCCGACGGATTCACGGGGGGCAGCAGTGGCCGACGCCGTCACTGGCTTCGACATCTCGGAACAAAGTGGACCAGGGCACGCGATCGCCCGCGTGGCCACTGGCATCACCGCTTTCGTCGGCCGGGCACTCAAGGGTCCGGTCAACAATCCCGTCGTCATCCACAATTTCGCGGAGTACGTGCGCCTCTTCGGCGGGCTGTGGCAGCCCTCGACGATGAGTTACGCGCTCGAGCAGTATTTCGAGAACGGCGGGCGCACCGCGATCGTCGTGCGCGTCGCGAACAGCGCCCGCCCGCCCACCATCACGCTCCCCACGGGCGGTGCGCCGCTCACCCTGGTCGGCATCGCGCCGGGCTCGCGCGAGTATCTGCGCGCGTCGGTCGATCTCGACGGCATCGGCGAGAACGAAGAGGACCGCTTCAACCTCGTGGTGCAACGGGTGCGCACACCGGGTTCCGAGCGCATCGAGGACCAGGAGATCTACCGGCGCCTGTCGGTGCTGCCGGGCAGCGACCGCTACGTCGCCACCGTGCTGCTCGATTCGCAGCTCGTGCGCGTGCTCGGCGAGGTGCCGCCGGCGCAGCGCCCGCTGCGCACGCCGTCGCGCACCTCGAGCCTGATGGCAGGTTATGTCGCATCGAATCCCGACGGCGACGACGGCGCGGCGCTCACGGACTACGACATCATCGGCTCGAGCCAGCGCGGCACGGGCCTCTTCAGCCTGCGCTTCGCGCCGCGCTTCGACCTGCTGTGCGTGCCGCCGCTCACGCGCACCGACGACGTGGGCCTCGCGACGCTGATGGTGGCCTCGCGCTTGTGCCGCGAGCGCCATGCGATGCTGATCGTCGATCCGCCGGCGTCGTGGACCAGCGCCGCCGGTGCGGTCGAGTCGCTGCGCCCCTGGCCGTTCCGCAGCGAGCAGGCGCTGATGTACTTCCCGCGTGTTGTCGCCTTCGATCGGGTGCGCGGGCGCCACGAGGTGTTCGCCTCCTGCGGGGCCGCGGCCGGGCTCATCGCGCGCGGCGACGCGGCGACGCCGGTGTGGAGCGCGGGCGAAAACGACGAGCCCGTGCTGCGCCCGGCGCTGCGCCCCGCGACGCAGATCGACGATGTCGAACGCGGCCGGCTCGCACAGCTCGGCGTCAACACCTTCGCCACGGTGCGCCCGCTGTATCGAACCGGCAGTCCGCGCACGCTCGGCGCCGGCGGCTCGGGGCCGGCGGACTGGACCTATCTCGCGGCGCGGCGCCTTGCGCTGTTCATCCTCGCCTCGGTCGAGGAGGGCACGCGCTGGATCGTCTTCCAGCACAACCAGCCGGCCGCCTGGGCGCGGCTGCGCAACCAGGTCGCCGCGTTTCTCGCCGAGATCGAGGAAGAAGGCGCATTCGTCGGGCGCACGGCCGCCGAGCGCTGGTTCGTGATCTGCGACGAGCGCCTGAATCCGCCCGAATCCGTCGCCGCGGGCAAGGTGCATCTGCTGCTCGGCTTCGCGCCGATGCGTTCCGGCGATTTCCATGCCTTCCTCGTGACGCATCAGGCGGGCTCGAGCAGCGTGCGGCCGGTCAGCGTGAACCGCCTCGCCACCTCGGGCGAGCAGGTCGAGGAGGAGATCGAGACGGCGATCCTGCGGGGGATCGCGCTCGAAGCCTAGGCCCGCGACGGCGGGCCGAAGCCGCCGCCACCCGGCGTCAGCACCTCGATCACATCGCCCGGTTGCGCGTCGAAGCGGTCGGCGGCCGCGAGTTCGATGATCCCGCCCGCCGCGCGCCGCAGGCGCGTGATGCCGGCGGCGCCCGGCTCGCCGCCCCGCAGCCCGAAGGGCCGCGTGCGGCGTCGATTGGCGAGCATCGCGCCGCTCATCGGCGCGAGGAACTCGATGGCGCGCACCACGCCATCACCGCCGCGCTGGCGGCCGGCACCGCCCGATCCCGTGCGCAGCGAGAACTCGCGCACGCGCACCGGGTAGCGCAGCTCGAGGATTTCCGGATCGGTGAGGCGGGAGTTCGTCATGTGGATCTGCGTGGCGCTCGCACCCGGGAAGTCCGGGCCCGCGCCGGCCCCGCCGGCGATCGTCTCGTAGTACTGCAGTGTCGCGTCGCCAAAGGTCAGGTTGTTCATCGTGCCCTGCGAGGCGGCGAGCATGCCGAGCGCGCCGTACAGCGCATCGACCAGTACCTGCGAGGTCTCGACATTGCCGGCGACCACCGCCGCCGGCGCCTCGGGCGCGAGCATCGAGCCGGGCGGGATCACGAGTTCGAGCGGCGCGAGGCAGCCCTCGTTGAGCGGTATCGGCCGGTCGATCAATGTGCGGAACACGTAGATCACGGCGGCGACGCACACCGCGCGCGGCGCGTTGAAATTGTGGGCGCCCTGCGGCGAGCTGCCGGTGAAATCGATGCGGGCACTGCGGCGCGCGGCGTCGACTTCGATGCGCACGGCGATGCGCTGCCCGCCGTCGAGCTCGCAGCGGAACTCACCCGTCGACAGGCGCGAGATCGCCGCGCGCACGCATTCCTCGGCATTGGCGCGCACGGCATCGAAGTGCGCGAGCAGCGTCGCGCTGCCGTGGCGCCGCGCGGCGCGCTCGAGCTCATGGATGCCGCGCGCATTGGCGGCGAGCTGCGCGCGCACGTCGGCGACATTCTGGCCGGGATTGCGCGCCGGATGGGGCGCACGCGCCAGCGCCGCGCGCAGCGCGGCCTCGTCGAACGCGCCTTGCGCGACGATGCGCAGTCCTTCGAGCAGCACGCCTTCCTCGTCGATGTGGGTGCTGAAGGGCGGCATCGAGCCGGGCGTGATGCCACCGATGTCGGCGTGGTGCGCGCGCGAGGCGACGAATGCCGTGGGCCGCGCGCCGCCGGCGAGGAAGGCGGGGGTGACGACGGTGATGTCGGGCAGGTGCGTGCCGCCGTGGTAGGGGCTGTTCAGCAGCCACGCATCGCCCGGCCGCAGTCCCGCGCCGTGGCGGCGGATGACCTCGCGCACCGAAGCGCCCATCGAGCCGAGGTGCACCGGCATGTGCGGCGCGTTGGCAAGCAGCCGGCCTTCGCCGTCGAACAGCGCACAGGAGTAGTCGAGACGCTCCTTGATGTTGATCGACTGCGCGGTGTCTCGCAGCACGCTGCCCATCTGCGTCGCGATGTGCATGAACAGATTGCCGAAGATCTCGATGCGCGCGGGGTCGGGTGCGGCGGCCGCGTGCCGCGGGGCCGGGACCTGCGCCTCGCGCTCGAGCAGCAGCTCGCCGCCGGGCGCGCGGCGCGCGTGCCAGCCGGGTTCGACGACCACCGTGAAGTTTGCATCGACGACGAGGACAGGCCCGGCGGCGGCCGTGAAGTCCGCCCAGGACAGCACTGGCGTGTCGTGCCACGCGCCGCCAAAGCGCGTGCGCACGCGCCGGGGAAGCGAGGCGAGCGGCGTTGCCACCACATCGTGCAGCGCAGGGAAGGGCGGCGAGGCGCGCGCTTCGACGCGGATCGACTCGATGACGAGTTCGGCATCGCGCTCGGCGAAGCCGTAGCGCGCCTGCTGCGCGGCGTAGAACGCTGCGGCCGGCGAGGCCGCATCGCTCTCGATGTCGAACGTCACTTCGCTCTCGCCGGCGCGCACTTCCAGCAGCCGTCGCACGCTGACCGGATAGCCGGTCGGCAGCGCGGCGACGGCAGACCGCGCCAGAGTCTCGAGTTCGGCGCGCGCCGCCGCGAGGACCCTGGCCACGGCGACAGGGCTTCAGCGTAAC
>DAOQXO010000101.1:0-8277 GCA_035342635.1 Steroidobacteraceae bacterium | reverse complement strand
GCGCTCGAGCCCTGAGCCCTGCCTGGGAAGTCGCGGTCGCCCACGAGTCCCGCCCGAACTTCATGAATCCCCGTAACGACTACGACCTTTCCCGAATGGGCGGCGCCTGCGCGACCTGTGAGCATTTGCAGTACGAGGGGAGATAGACCGCAGCCAGGAGGGTATCGTGAACATCACGCGTTGGGAGCCTTTCCGTGAAATGGAGGATTTCTTCCGCCAGTACTCGCCGTTCTTCGCTCGCGTGCATCGCAACAGCGACGAGCCGGTGGAGTGGACGCCGGCAGCTGACATCAGCGAAACCGACAAGGAATATCTGATCAAGGCCGAGCTGCCGGCGGTGAAGAAGGAGGACATCAAGATCACGCTCGACAACGGCATGATCACGCTCAGCGGGGAACGCCGGCAGGAGAAGGAGCACAAGGACGAGAACCAGATCCGCGTGGAGAGCTTCTACGGGTCCTTCTCGCGCAGCTTCTCGCTCCCCGAGAACATCGATCCGAAGGCGATCCGCGCGGAGAGCAAGGATGGCGTACTGCGCATTCGGATCCCCAAGACGGAGGCGCCGGCGACCAAGGCGATCTCGATCGATGTCAAGTGAGCGCGACGAGGGTAGTCGAGGCGGGACGGCGAACGTGAATGCACGGGTGCAGCACCGGCGAAGGAGCGGGAACTCCGGTGCAGGCAAGCCTGTCGTCGCGGTCGCCCGGCCCCACCACGAGGTGACAGAGGATCACCGGCGGGAGGCGGGCGCCTTTCACATGACGTCGCTCGATCGCGAGGCACGAGCCGGGGCGCGTCGCGCGATGATTGCCGAGGCGGCGTACTTTCTCGCGGAGAAGCGCCGATTCGAGCCGGGGCACGAGATCGAGGACTGGCTCACCGCCGAAGCGGAGATCGCCCGCATTACGGATGCTGGCGGCGTCAGCTGATCGTCTTCGATACCGGGTTGGTGCGCGCGCTTTCCAGGCCCGCGGAGTCGACCGCGGTCATCGTGAAGTACCACGTGCCGCCCGTGAGGTTATCGATCACGTAGCTGGTGAGGCCCGGGTTCGTCAGGTTGACGCTCTGGGAATAGTTGCCCGGCGCATTGCCGTAGTAAATGCGGTAGCCGGCGAGGTTGGCGAGCGCCGAGCCATCGGTGCGTTCGGTGGGCGGCTGCCAGTTCAAGGTGGCGCTGCCGACCACCGGCGGGGGTGCCGTGCCCGCGCTCACCGTGAGATTGAAGGCCGGGAGGCTGACGGAGTTCGTGCCATCGGTCACGGCGATGCGCACGCCCTGGGTGACGCCGGCCACGCTGGGCGTGCCGCTGAGGCGACCGGTGGACGAGCTGAACGTGGCCCACGCAGGCCTGTTCTGGATCGAGAAGGTGAGGGTCGCGCCTTCCGGGTCGGAGGCTTGCGGCGTGAAATCGTAGGCCTGCCCGACGACCACCTCGGTCGGCGGCGCACCCGAAATCGTCGGCGCGCGATTGCTCGGTGCGGGAGTCGGGTTCTGGGCATTCGACGTCGTAGGTTCACCGGAGTCGCTGCCGCAAGCCTGCAGGCCGAGGCTGAGTACTGCCGTCAAGAAGATGCCGCCGATCAATCTCATCAGATTTCCCCCACTCCACGCGTTGGTCAGGAAGTGCTTTGCCGTCGTGGTGCAACAAGATATGTGGCGGACGGAGGGCCTACAATATGGCTAAGCGTCTGTATTCGGAGACATTTTCGGTACAGTGAAACGCGTCTCATGGCAGTATTCGCTCGCCGCGACAGGCAGTTACGCGAACTTGCTCACGTCGGGTGTTTTGGAACGTCAATAGACTGCGCTGCGCCGTAAGCTGGCAGGTGTCGATGACCCTACGTTTCTTCCGCCATTACATAAACCTGCCCACTGCGCTGACAGCCGTGGTCGAATTGCTGGTACTGCTGGGCGCACCGATGGTGGTGGACCGCCTGCGCGGCTATTCGACTCACTGGGGCACGGCGCTCCTGTTCGCCGGGTGCGCACTGCTTGCGCTGTCGGCCATGGGACTCTACAGCGCCCGCCAGCGCGCGCGGCTCAAGGGTGTGGTGCTGCGCGCCGGACTCGCGATGTTGCTCGCGCTGGCGATGGTCGTGATCATCACGTTCTTCGTCCAGCCCCTGCAGCCCGAGCCGAGGCAACTCGTCGAATGGGGAGCCGTATCGCTTGCGCTGCTCGTCCTTTCACGGCTGATCGGCGACTGGCTGGTCGACGAGAATGCCTTCAAGCGCGTCGTGCTGGTCTATGGCGCCGGGCAACGGGCGCAGAGCCTCTCGCAGCTGCGGCGCCGTTCCGACCAGCGCGGCTTTCGGGTCGCCGGCTACGTGTCGGCGCCCGGCGAACCCGTGCTCGTCGAGCGCGGCGTGCAATCGATCGGCCCGGACAAACAGCTGCGCGACCTGGCCCGGCAATTGGGCGTCGACGAGATCGTGGTTGCGATGGATGATCGGCGGCGTGAGTTCCCGGTGCGCGAGTTGCTGGATTGCCGGCTCGCAGGCATCGAAGTGGTCGATCTGGTCAGCTTCCTCGAGCGGGAAACCGGTCGTGTGCGGCTCGACGTGCTGAACCCGAGCTGGATCATCTTCGGCGAAGGCTTCAGGCGCGACCCGCTCCGCCAGACCTCGAAGCGCGTGTTCGACGTGCTCGCTGCACTCGCGCTGCTCGTCGTGACCCTGCCGTTCATCGTGCTTACCGCGATCGCGATCATGCTCGAGGATGGTCCGCGCCAGCCGATCCTGTATCGACAGCGACGCGTCGGGCTGGACGGCCGGGTGTTCAATGTCCTGAAGTTCCGCAGCATGATGGTGGACGCCGAGGCCGACGGTCGCCCGCAATGGGCCAGGGCGGGGGATGCCCGCGTGACGCGCGTGGGGCGTGTGATCCGCAAGGTGCGCATCGACGAGCTGCCCCAGGTGTTCAATGTGCTGCGTGGCGACATGAGTTTCGTCGGTCCGCGGCCCGAACGCCCGGAGTTCGTGAGCCAGTTCGGCCAAACCGTGCCGTATTACGACGAGCGCCACTGCGCCAAGCCCGGCATCACGGGCTGGGCCCAGCTGTGCTACCCCTATGGGGCATCCGAGAAGGACGCGATCGAAAAGCTCCAGTACGACCTCTACTACGTGAAGAACCACACGCTGCTTTTCGACCTGATGATCCTGCTGCAGACCGTCGAAGTCGTGCTGTTCGGCAAGGGCGGGCGCTAGCTGTCGATATCGTTTACACGGCCGCTGGACGCAACATGTCAAATCACCGCCAAGTCACTGATTCGGGTATAATTGCGCATCGGCGGCCAGAGTCTTGCATGTAAGATTGGGCGGTGGGATGCTTGGCCGCGTTGATGCACAGGTGGAAGTAATGACGGTGGAGCGGAAAGAGTCGAACGGAGCGCCGGCGAAGGTCAATCGCCGCGCCATGCTGCGCGGTGCGAGCGCGGCCGTGCCGGCCATCCTCACCCTGCACAGCGGCGCGGCCTTGGCGCGCTCGAGCAACCTGATCAGCACCTCGAAGTACGTCGGGCAGCAGGGCGGCAAGTATCGCTGCCTCGACTTCGACGGCATCGGCGGCACCGAGAAACCGAATGTCTTCGACCTCGGCGATCCGGCGATGGGCCATGTGACCCGTATCGACGCCGATTCCAGGTACTACAGTTCCGACCCGAACAGATACACCTGGGGCGGTTATCCGCAGGAAGTCTCCAAGCAAAAGATGTGCGCCGAAGGCGGTACCTACTACCGCAAGGATCGCTACCGCACCAGACAGGTCACGGTGAAGCGGGGCGTGCTCGTCTCGGCCACCGCGCTGAGTTCCTTCAGCAGTGGCATCAATTACACGGACGTCTGATTCGTTTCGACGGCGCGCGGACTGCGCGCTCCTGTGGGCGGACTGGGACGATCTGTCCGTGCTCTACCATTGCCCTTCGGGCAAGACGCACTTCATCAACGCCTCCACGGCCTTCCTCCTCGAGCAGGGCCTCGGCCAGCCCGCAACGGTCGAGTCGGCGGCCCAGGCCGTCGCAGAGGCGCGGGGCGTCGCTGCCGATGACGAATTGCGCGCCGACATCAGCGACACCTTGCTGCGACTCGAGGAACTCGGGCTGATCGAGCGCGCGTGAGCGCGCCGGTGATCCCGATCGCCCGGGTCGGCGACCTCTCGCCCCGCGAGTTCAGATCCCGCCTGGCCGGCGCGGGCGTGGAAGTCCGCATCGGTCCTTTCGACGTGCGCGTCAGGGCGCGAGCCCGCGGCCTTGCGATGCCGCTGCATGCTCTCTGGCGCGACTATCCGCTGCTCTCGGGCGCACGTGTGTTGCATGCGCATGTCGAGGTGCGCGACGTGTGGCGCCTGTGGCCGTGGCCGCGGCGCAAGGTGCGGTTCATCGTCGATGGCCGGGCGCCGCACGAGGACATGCCGGCGGGACAGGCGCTGCCGGTGCTCGAATGGGGCATCAACCTCGTCATTGCCCTGCGCTATCACTGCTTCCTGATGCTGCACGCGGCAGTGCTCGAGCGGGGCGGCCGCGCCTTGCTGCTGCCGGCATGGCCGGGCCATGGCAAGACGACCCTGTGCGCGGCGCTTGCCCATCGCGGCTGGCGACTGTTCTCGGACGAGTTCGGCCTGCTGCGCCCCGGCACGCGCGAACTCGTGCCGTTGCCGCGCCCCATGCCACTCAAGAATGCATCGATCGATGTGATCCGCCGCTTCGCGCCGGAGGCTTTCCTCGGCCCCGTGATACCGAAGACACGCAAGGGAACGATCGCGCACGTGCGGGCGCCCGCGGACAGCGCCGTGCGCGCGAGAGAGACGGCGACTGCTGCCTGGCTCGTGTTCCCGCGCTGGGAGGAGGGCGCGCCGCTCACGCTCGAGGAGATCCCGAAGTCCGAAGGCTACATGCAGCTTGCGACGAATGCCTTCAACTACGAGATGCTCGGCGAGGCGGGTTTTGCGACGGCGCGCGATCTCGTCGCGGGCACACGCTGCTTCCGGCTGGTCTATTCCGATCTCGAAACGGCGGTGGCCCGGCTGACCGAACTGGCGGACGGGCATGACGGCTGAACGCGACCTGCTGATCACCGCGCTCGTCGATCCGCGCAACCTGGTGTCCTGGTCCGCGCCGGACCTCGACCTCGTGCTGCGGCTGTTGCGGCGCGCGCGACTGCTCGGGCGCGTCGCTGCCGAACTCGATGCCGCGGGGCTGCTCGGGGCACTGCCGCTCGCCGCGCGTGATGCGCTCGCGAGCGCACTCATCGCCGCGCAGGCGCGGGCGCGTGTGGCGCGCTGGGAACTCGATCGCATCGCCTACGCCTTGCGCGACCTGACCGACCTTCAGGTCGTCGCCATGAAGGGTTGCGCCTATCTGCTCGCCGACCTGCCCCATGCGAGAGGCCGGATGTTCGCCGACGTCGACCTGCTGGTGCCCGAGTCGCGCCTGCGCGAGGTCGAGGCGAGGTTGCGCGAACACGGCTGGCAATCGAGCGAACTCTCCGCCTATGACGAGCGCTACTATCGTGAGTGGACGCACGAACTGCCGCCGCTCGTGCATACGGAGCGCGAGGTCGAAGTCGACCTGCACCACAACGTGCTGATGCGCACCGCGCGATTGCACCCCGACCCGCGCCTGCTGCTCGCCGCCGCCCGCCCGGTCCGCCCGCTGCCGGGCTTTCGGTCTTTCGGTTTCTTGACGATGGCGCCGATCGACATGACGCTGCACGCGATGGCGCACCTTTTCTACGGCGGCGAAATGGATGACGCCCTGCGCGAGGTCGCCGACATCGACGCGCTGCTGCGCCATTTCGGTGCGACCGAGCCGGGCTACTGGGAGGAGTTCTGGCCGCGTGCGCTCGAACTCGATCTGGCACGGCCGGCCTACTACGGCCTGCGTTACGCACAGCGCCTGCTCGCCACTCCGATCCCCGCGCCGGTACTCGCGGCTTCACAGGCCGGCGCTCCGGCGCCGCTCATGACCGCCGCAATGGACCGGCTCGCGCCGCACACACTGTTTCCCGCGCATCCGGACCAGTCGGCGCGGCGCGCGCGGTTCGCCCGTACGCTGCTTTATGTACGGTCACATTGGGTCAAAATGCCCCCCGTGATGCTGATCCGGCATCTCGCCTACAAATTCTATGTGCGACACTTGCGCACACAGGAACATTGAACGGAACGGGGATCGACTCATGGACAAGCTGTTCCATTATGCGTACCGGGTGCTCTTCGTGCTGGCCTGCCTCGGCGCGGCGGTCTCGGTGGCCGAAGGCGTGGCCGAGCTCGGCGGTGGCTCACTCGTGGGTGGCAGCTACAGCGCGGGCCGCCTGCTGGACTTCGCGGCAGCCGCGATGGTTTTCGCGATCGGGTTTCGCCTCTTTCGCGCCCGCTGACCGGTGATCGTGGGCTACCCGGGCGACGCTGGTGTTTTCGGCGTGGCGAGCCATGGCGCCGCGGCGCTGGCCTTCGTCATCCTGACGCTGCTGCTCGCGACGAGCTGGCGCGGGCGCGCACAGGGTGCGCGGCTCATCGCCGCGGCGGCCGTGACCGCGGCCTGGGCCGCGACACTGGCGCTGCTCGCCTCGGGCCGGCCGCTGCCCCTGATCGTCGTCTACACGCTCGAGATGCTGCGGGGCGGCGCCTGGATCGTGGCGCTGCTCGCGCTCGCGCACGGCGTGCTGCCGCGGTACGTCGGCCGCATCGCCAACTCACTGTGGATCGCCCTGCTGATCGGCGGATGGGCATTCCCCGCCTACACGGAGCGGCTGCTTGCCCAGGGCGGCATCGCGCTTGCGCTCGCAGTGCTGGTGCTGCTCGAGCAGATCTACCGCAACGCCAATGCCAGCGGGCGCGAGGATTTCAGGTTCCTGGCGATCGGCCTCGGCGGCGTGTTCGCGTACGACCTGTTCCTCTTCTCGCAGGCCGAACTGCTGCGCGGCATATCGGCCGACATCTGGAACGCGCGCGGCTTTGTCAACGCGCTGCTGGTGCCGTTCATCGCGATCGCTGCGCGGCGCAACCCGCAGTGGTCCCTCGACGTCTTCATATCGCGCCAGGCGGTCGTCTTCACGACGATGATCCTCGCGGTCGGCACCTATCTGCTGTTGATGGCCGCGGGCGGCTACGTGCTGCAGAAGATCGGCGGCGAGTGGGGCATCGCCGCCAACGCCATCTTCTTCACCGGCGCACTCGCGGTGCTCGCGGCCCTGCTGCTGTCGGGCACCATGCGCCGGCGGCTGCGCGTGTTCATCAGCAAACATTTCTATCGCAACAAGTACGACTACCGCGTCGAGTGGCTGCGGTTCATCGAAACGCTCTCCAGTGGTGGCGGCGAGGACATCCGGCGCACGAGCCTGCGGGCGATCGCCGAAATCTTCGAAAGTCCCGGGGCGATCATGTACTGCCGCAGCCAGAGCGCGGCGGAATACGTGCTCGCCGTCGCCTGGCCGATGCATCCGGAGGACCTGCAGGGGCAGGTGGCGGTGCCCGCCAACCACGAAATCGTGCGCTTTCTCGCCGCGCGCCAGTGGGTCATCGACTTGCAGGAATACGACGCCACGCCCGACCTGTACCAGAACGTATCCCTGCCGGAGGGACTGCGCAGCTCGCCCCGGATGCGCGTGCTGCTGCCGCTGCTGAGACCCGAGGGGCTCGCGGGCTTCGTGCTGCTCTATGATCCGCCGCCGCCCTTCGAACTGACCTACGAGGACCGCGATCTGCTCAAGACCGTGGGACGCCACGTCGCCACGATGGTCGTGCAGTACGACGCCGACCGCAGGCTCGCCGAGAGTCGCCAGTTCGAGGCCTATCACCGGCTCACCGCCTTCATGATGCACGACCTGAAGAACTCGGCCGCCCAGCTCCAGCTGATCGTGCGCAATGCCGAAAAGCATCGGCAGAACCCGGCCTTCGTCGACGACGTGATCGCGACGATCGGCAATGCCTCCGCGCGCATGACGCGTCTGATCAACCAGCTGCAGGACGGCAAGATCGGCTTTGCGCGCTTCCGCGGCCCCAAGGTCGAGCTGCGCGTCGTCACCGTGCCCACCGTGCACGGGCTCGAGGACGTGGTGCTGCGCCTGCTGTCGGGCCTGCGGCCGATGCCGCTGACCGACATCGGCCTGGCCGCCGACAACCTGGCGGCGCTGCGCCGGACCATCGCCAAGCCCTACGGCCTGATCCTCATCTGCGGGCCCACGGGCTGCGGCAAGACGACCACGCTGCATTCGGTGCTGCGCGAGCTCAACGTCGACAAGCGCAAGATCTGGACCGCCGAGGACCCGGTGGAGATGGAGCAGG
>DAOQXO010000100.1:0-8373 GCA_035342635.1 Steroidobacteraceae bacterium | reverse complement strand
GGGAAAACCAGCGCTCATCAAGTGCCGCAAAGACTCTGCCGCCCAGACTCCTAGCTCGCCCACCTGCTCGGCGCCGCGCCCGAGGTCGACGCGCTGCGACGCCAGCACGCGCACGCTCAGCGCGCCGGCGCGATCCGCGGCCCGGTACTGCTCGAGCATGGCGGCGTCGGCGCTGGCGTCGATCACCGAGGTGATGCCAAAGCGATTGGCCATGGCCAGAGAGCGCCGCAGACCTTCGCGATACTCGGCGTCGGTCGGTGGCGGGATGCACCGCCGGACCAGGCTGACCGCGGCGCCGCGCAGGACGCCGGTCGGCGCGCCCGTGGTCGGGTCGCGCTCGATCCGTCCGCCCGGCGGGTCGGGCGTGCTGGCGTCGATCCCGGCTGCGGCCAGGGCCCGCGAGCTCACCCAGGCCGTGTCACCGTCCTCGGTGGCGAGGTACACCGGGCGACCCGGGACCAGCCTGTCCAGGATCGCCCGATGCGGGCGCCCGGCGGCGAAGCTCGATGGCTCCCAGCCACCGCCCACGAGCCATTCGCGGTCCTCGGACGCGGCGGCGCACGCGCGCACCGCCGCGTGGATGGCCTCGGGCGAGCGGGCGCCCGCGAGCTGGCAGCGCACGAGCCTGAGCCCGCCGCTCAGCGGGTGCATGTGCGAGTCGTGAAAGCCGGGCAGGACCATGCGCCCGCCGAGATCGATGACGTGCGTGTCGCGGCCCGTGTGCGCCGCGACTGCGGCGTCGTCGCCGACGTAGAGGATCCGGCCGTCCGCGATTGCCACTGCGCTCGCCCAGCTTCGCGCCGCATCCATGGTGTAGATCGCGCCGCCACGCAGCACCAGTTCGGCGCGCCGCTCCGCGGCGGCCGGCGCGGCCATCATCAGCAACCAAGCGATGATCGCGACCGGTCTCGCCAGATCGAGTGACATCTCCACCTCGCCATTCTGCAGGAACGCAGCGGGCGCAGGTGTCGATGTCGATGCCGAACACGCGCTTCTGGCAGAGGGATCGCCCCTGCCGCTCACTCGAACCGGTTCACCCGCACCTCCGAGCCGCGCGTCCAGATGACGAAGGCGTCGCCATTCGGGTCGATCGCGAGGTTCGGCATCGCCGTGCCGATGAGCGACCCGTAGCTGCCGATCCGCTCCGGAGCGGTCCATCCGCCGCCATTGACGTAGCGGTTGCCCCAGACGCTGAAGGCTTCCGAGTTCGGCAGGGTCAGATCCACCTCGAACCAGGCCGCGAGCGCGTTTCCGCTCGCGTCGACTGCGATCTTGGGATAGAGCTGTTGGGCGCTGCTGATGGACTGCACAGCTTCCCAGCCCGTGCCCGCAACATAGCGACTCGCGTGCACCGCGAGTCCCTGCTGGCCATTTTCGTCGACCCATTGGCCCCAGACCGCGATCGCATTGCCGTCGCGGCCGAACGCGATTTCGAGGTCCTCCAGCTGCGCGCCGACGCTGATCTGCTCCTGCTGGAGCCAGCCAGCCCCCTCCTCATAGCGGCTGGCGAACACGCCGCTTTCGAGCCCGAGGCCCTGGAACCAGACCGCCAGGGCGTTGCCCTCGCGATCCATGGCAATCCGCGGGCTCTCGGAGGCCAAGTTGTTGATCCCGGACAGCATCGTGGAACTGCCCCAACCGCCTGATGTCCTGAAGTTCCGCGCCCAGATCTTCCAGTTGAAGCTGCCCTGGTCGCGCATCGGCCAGAGCACCGCGAAGTCCCCGTCCTCGTCGATCGCAACGCTCGGGGAGCCGGTCACGCCGTCGGACTCGTCGGCGATCTCGGGCGCGCTCCAGCTCCCGCCGCCCTCGATACGTGCCGACCACAGGTTCATGGTCGTCCCGTCGAACTGCGACCAGGCCGCGACCGCGTCGCCGTTCGCGTTGATCGCCATGTCTAAGTAGCCGATGACCGTGCCGGGGTCGTTCTCGATGTACTGCGGCGTTTCCCAGCCGGTGCCGGGCGCAAAGCGGCTCGCGCGGACGCTCGTGGCATTGGCCACGGAATCGCTGACGATCCACACCGCGAGCGCGTGCCCCTGGCCGTCGAAGCCGAACTGCACGCCGCCCGCATAGAGGTCGTCGTCGTTCAGCTCGAGCGGCGCGGGCGTACCCCAGCCGGCGCCGACGGCGTAGTAGTTCCACCACAGGTCCGTGGAATCGAGCGTCGCCTGGCTCCACACGGCGAGCGCGTTGCCCTCGTGGTCGAATGCGATCTGCGCTTCCGCCGTGTCGGCCGTGCCGGGGCCGATGTCCAGGTCCGCCGACCAGGCGCCGTCGCGCGTGCGGAACTCCGCGGTGACCGGCTCCGCCATCCGCTCGCCGCCCGCGCCCTCGACCGCCGTCGTCACGGTCAGCCTGTAGTCGGTGAGCGGCAGCAGCGGGCTCGCCGGCGACAGCGTGACCGCCGCGCCCGTGACGTCGATGCCGAGGTCCACTTCGCCGGCGTCGCTCTCGAGGCGGATGCTTCCGGCCGCCGCCGCGGTCGCGGCGTCGATGTCTGCCGAGAACGTGAGGATCGGCTCGACCGCGCGGGAGACCGCCGGATCGCCGTCGGCCGGCGCGGTCGAGACGAGCGAGAGCGGCCCGGTGCAGAGGATCTCGACGTCCCCGACGTCGGCGCCGTCGATGATCCCTTCGCCGTTGTCGACGGTGCAGAAGTTGTCGGGGTTGGCGGGCTGCGTCGTGACTTCCACGGCGTAGACCTCGCCGTCGGCGAGCTCCGTGGAGAATGCGAAGGCTCCCGATGCATCTATCGTCAGGCTCTCGGTGCCGTTGTTGCGGATGACGAGGCCCGTGCCGGTGAGGCCGGTCACCGTGCCGCCGACGGCATAGGTGGCGCTCGGCGTGCCGCTGCCGCTGCCGCCACTTCCGCCGTCGTCTCCGCCTCCGCCTCCGCCACCTCCGCCGCCATCGCCGTTGCCGCTATCGCCGCCGCAGGCTGCGAGCGCGAACGCCAGCAGCGCGGCCATCGAAATCCGGGAGATGCCTGTCACCGCCGTTCTCCTGCATGGAACTGCCTTTGCAGTCCATACAGGGTCGAAGGCGTAACCGGCTCACCGGGGGGAAGCGGCTATGCCGCCGGCAGCAGCGCCCGCGCCCGCTTCGTGTCCGGGTGCTCCTCGCCGAGCCCGTTCGCGAGCGAGGTGACAGCCTCTTCGAGGTCGCTCCGCGCGCCCGCCGCATTGCCCTGCGCCTTGCGCGCCGTCGCGCGCAGCAGCAACGCCTGGCCCACGTCCGCGCTCTGCGCCGGGTCGCGCGCGACGCGCAGCGCCGCCGCGTGGCCGTCGGCCGCGTAGGTTTCCGCGGCCGCGGCGTCGCCCCGCACGAGCGCGATCTCTCCCGCGATGCGCAGCAGGTGCAGGAGATCGGGTCCGGACCTGTCCTCCGGGTAACCGACGCGCGCAAGCTCGGCGTCCACCAGCGCCTTCGCCCGGTCCGGCTCGCCGCGGCCGAGCGCGACCTGCGCGCGCGTCACCGCGAGCAGCGCCAGCAACCGCTCGTTGCTGCCGGGCGCCTTTTCGAGCACCGGCTCGACGGCATCGAGGTGGGCAGCCGCGGCGGCGAAGCGCCCGAGGCACACCATCAGCCGGCCGAGCGTCAGCTCCTGCGCGGCAGCGCCGAAGAGGTTGCCGGATTCGCGGAGCATGTCACGCTCCTGCTCGATGATCGGCAGCGCCTCCTCGCAGCGCGCGAGGCGAAGGAGGCTCGCGGCGTAGTACCCACCGAAGCCGATCTGCACGCCGTCGCGCTCGAGCGCCTCGACGCGCTCGAGCAGGCCGAGCTGGAGGTCGTGCGCGCGCCGGATCTCGCCGAGCGAGTGCAGCACCATGCTGCCGTTGAAGGCGTTCACCACGTAGCCCAGCGAGCCGCCGCGGCCGGATCGCGTCATGAGGTCGAGCGTCTCCTCGTTCAGCGCGAGCGTCTCGACGAGCCGGCGTTCGTTGAAGGTCAGGCGGCTCAGCTCGTTCATGACGTACAGCCGGTGCTGCACGGAGGCCGCCGGGTTCGCGGCGAGCGCATCGAGCGTCGCGCGCAGCTCCGCGATCGCGGCCGGGCGGTCGCCCTCGAGCTCGAGCGCCTGCGCCTCGGCGCGGTCGCAGGACACGCGGCTGTCGACCGAGACGACGTCCGCCCGGGCGAGCGCCTGCCGCGCCGCCGCGATCCGCGCCGCCGCGGCCTCCGGCTCAGCCCGCATCCGCGCCCGCGCCGCGGTGCACAGCACCGCCGCGAGGAGATCGGCATCGTCCTGGGCGCGCGCCTGTTCCTCCGCGCGGCCGAGGAGCTCCGCGAGGCGCGCAGTGTCCCCGAGGCTGAAGTGCGCATTCGCGAGCTCGAAGTACATGCGCCCGAGGAACTCGCCCCCGGCGCCGTACTGGCGATCCAGCATCTCGACGCCGCGTTCGAGCAGCTCCGTCATCGTCAGCGGCTTGCCGCCGGGGCCGATCTCGTTCATCAGGAGGTTCAGGAACTCGTTCGTCGCCTGCACGCGCTGCTGCTGGTAGATCGCGACATCGCGCTGGCGGCGCGCCTCGATGCCCATCCAGGTCGCGATGGCGGTGGTGCCGACCAGCGCGATCGTCGTCAGCGCCGCGGCGAGCACGCCGCCGCGATGGCGCCGCACGAACTTGCGCGCGCGGTAGCCGATCGTCTGCGCCTGCGCCATGACCGGCTCGTCGCGCAGGTAACGCTGCAGGTCCTGACGGAAGTCCGCGGCGGTCGCGTAGCGCTCGGCGGGCTCGACCGCGAGCGCCTTGCGCACGATGTTGTCGAGGTCGCTCTGCAGCGCGCGGCGCAACTCCGGGGATGCGTCCGGCACGGCGTCCGCGAGCGGCGCGGGCTCACGGGCGGCCTGCGCGCGCAGCTCTGCGAGTGTGCAGGCGCCCGCCGCCTCGCGTGGATTGCGGCCGGTCAGGATCAGCCACAGCAGCAGGCCGAGCGCGTAGATGTCGGTTGCGGTCGTGATCGCATCGCCGCTCAGCTGCTCGGGCGCGGCGAACTCGGGCGTCAGCGCCGTGCCGAGCTCGCGCGTGAGCCCCGGCGCGGCGGCCTCACCGCCGAGCAGCTTCGCGACGCCGAAGTCGAGGAGCTTCACCGTCCCGTCCGCCGCGACCTGCACGTTCGAGGGCTTGATGTCGCGGTGTACGATCAGGTGCGCGTGCGCGTGCGCGACAGCGTCCAGCACCGCGAGGAAGAGCGTGATCCGCTCGCGCACGCCGAGCGCGTGCTGCTCGCAGTAGCGGTCGATCGGCTGGCCGTCCACGAGCTCGAGCACGAGGTAGGGCTGGCCGTTCGGACCGACGCCGGCGTCGAGCAGGCGCGCGATGTTCGGATGCGCAAGCTTTGCGAGATAGCGGGCTTCCAGCGCAAAGCGCTCCGGCGCGCCACCCGCCGTGCGCGAGAGGAGCTTCACGGCGACGTCCGTCTCGTAACGCCCGTCTGCGCGCACCGCGCGCCACACCGCGCCCATGCCACCGCGGCCGACCGGCGCAGTCAGGCGGTACTGGCCGAACTGCTGGCCGGCCTCGCCGGCGAGCGGCGCCTCCGGGTCCGTAGCCGCATCGCCGCTCATGAAGCTCGCGACGCCGAGCCGGCCCGGGAGCTTCTCGAAGTAATCGGAGGAGCGCTCCGCGGCGTCGAGCAGCGCCTCCACCTCGCGCCGGAGCCCCGCGTTGCCAGCGCAGGCGCGATCGAGGTGAGCCGCGCGTTCGGCGGGCGGCAGCTCGCTCGCGGCAAGAAAGATCGGCTCGGCCTGCCGTGACAGCGGTTCGTCCATGCTTGCCGTCACATACCGGATTCAGCCGGAGTCCGGCGCAGGCATCACCTCGAGGCGCCGGAATATCTGCGCGCAGGCGACCTGCCACTCACGCTTGACCGTCGCCTCCGAGATCCCGAGCACCTCGGCGACTTCGGCCACCGTCATGCCGCCGAACACGCGGCACTCCACCACCTGGCAGCGGCGCGGGTCCTCGGCCTCCAGGTCCTTCAGCAGGCGGTCGAGGTCGAGCAGCTCGTCCGCGCTGACCTCGCTCGCGAGGGTGACCTCGTCGAGCGTGACGCGAAGCGCGTTGCCACCGCGCTTGCCGGCGGCCTGCTGCTCGGCGTAGTTGACGAGCACCTGGCGCATCGCCTTCGAGGCGGTCGCGAAGAAGTGCTTGTGGTTCTCGAAGCCCGCGACGCCCTGCGCGTGCAGCTTCAGGTAGGCCTCGTGAATGAGCGCGGTCGTGTTCATCGTCTCGTTGCCGCGCCAGCGGCGGCGCTGCGAGCGCGCGAGAGTCCGGAGCTCCGCGTACACCGCGCTGAAGAGCGCCTGTGAGGCGCCGACCTCACCGCGCCGCGCGGCGTCGAGGAGCTGCGTGACCGGGCCGGTACTCATGCGGTCAAGAATACAGCCATCGTGAGCCGCCCCGGCACCGGATCCGGTATACCCCACTGGAGGACACGGCCAAGCACACCCTGGAATGGGCTTTTGCGGCGGCGCTGCAGGGCGGCGGCGTCACCGGCGGGTACGCGAGCTCGCGGCGCGCGTTCCAGGCCTCCAACGTCTCGAGCCGCGGGTCGTGCTGACGCCGACCTGGCGGCCTACTGCGTCGCCTTGATGCCGACGAGCCCGACGACGATCAGTCCGACGCAGACCGCCTGCACAGCCTTCATCGGCTCGCTGAAGAAGAGGATGCCGACCAGCACGCCACCGGCGGCGCCGAGGCCCATACAGACCGCGTAAGCCGTGCCCGCGGGGATCACGCGCACGACGTAGCTCAGGATCAGGAACTCGATGCCGGCGATCAGGAGGCTGAGCGCGGCGCTGAGCGGGCGCGAGAGCTGCTCCGCGACGTTCAGCGCGACCAGCCAGAGCACCTCGAGGAGGCCGGCGACGGCCAGGAGGCCCCAGGCGAGGGCCATCGAGCTGGAGAACGGAGTCATGCCCGGAAATACCGGGAACGGGGACGTTCCGGCTCAGGCCCCCGGCACGACGCGTCCGGGCTTGCCGAGGTGCGCGCCAAAGTTGCCGATGAGCGCGTGGCAGCCGCACACAGGCAGCGGCTGGCATGGGGCGCGTACCGGAATCTGGCAGGGACTACGCAGGCTATGCCGGCAGCCTCCAGAATCGGCAAACACAATCGCCTGTGTTCGTACAGAAATGCCGGTATCTCGCCGAATTCCTGAAGCTGCCATCAGCTCAGCGCATGTGCATCGTCGCACCGCGCGCCCCTCACTCCCACTCTATCGTCGCCGGCGGCTTGCCCGAGATGTCGTAGACCACCCGCGATATCCCCCGCACCTCGTTCACGATCCGTCGCGAGACGACATCGAGGAAGTCGTACGGCAGATGCGCCCAGTGCGCCGTCATGAAGTCGATCGTCTCGACCGCGCGCAGCGCGATCACGTAATCGTAGCGCCGGCCGTCGCCCATCACGCCGACCGAGCGCACCGGCAGGAACACCGCGAACGCCTGGCTCGTCTTGTCGTACCAGCCGTGGCGGCGCAGTTCGTCGATGAAGATCGCGTCTGCGCGCTGCAGCAACACCGCAAACTCCGGCCTCACTTCGCCCAGGATGCGCACGCCGAGGCCGGGACCCGGGAACGGATGGCGATAGACCATCTCGCGCGGCAGGCCGAGGGCGACGCCCAGTTCGCGCACTTCGTCCTTGAACAGTTCGCGCAGCGGCTCGACGAGCTGCATGCGCATGTTCGCCGGCAGCCCGCCGACGTTGTGGTGCGACTTGATGACGTGCGCCTTGCCGGTGCGTGCGCCCGCCGACTCGATCACGTCGGGGTAGATCGTACCCTGCGCGAGAAAGCCGATGCCCTCGAGCTTGTGCGCCTCTTCGTCGAACACCTCGATGAACAGCCGCCCGATGATCTTGCGCTTCTGTTCGGGGTCGGTGGCACCGGCGAGCGCGGTGAAGAACCGCTGCGCGGCGTTCACGCGGATCACCCGCACGCCGAGGTTCTCGGCGAAGGTGCGCATCACTTGGTCGCCCTCGTCGAGGCGCAGCAGGCCGTGGTCGACGAATACGCAGACGAGCTGATCGCCGATCGCCCGGTGCAGCAGCGCCGCGACGACGGATGAATCGACGCCGCCCGACAGACCCAGCAGCACCCTGCCCTCACCCACCTGCGCACGCACGCGCGCGATCGCGTCGTCGATGATGTTGCCCACGGTCCAGAGCGCCGCACAGCCGCAGACGTCGCGCACGAAGCGCTCGAGCAGGCGCGCGCCCTGCCTCGTGTGGGTCACTTCCGGATGGAACTGCACGCCGTAGTAGCGGCGTGCCTCGTCCGCCATCGCGGCGAGCGGCGCATTGGCGCTCACGCCCACGGCCGTGAATCCCTGCGGCAGCGCCTCGACACGGTCGCCGTGGCTCATCC